>JAAUSF010000132.1 GCA_012033255.1 Cyanobacteria bacterium RU_5_0 | reverse complement strand
CAAGACCAATAACATTGTTAATGATCATCGTAGGTTCATGGCTGTTCAAGTTGGTGAACTGAAAAGGCTAGGTGGTCAATCAGTACCAGGATGCTATCTTCTGGACGAAGCAGTCCTTCTAGACCGATTTTTTGATTTTTAGACATTGAACTCTCCTATTTGAGCGATTGGTGAATGAGGAATTGCAGAATGAAATCAAAATGCAATTTACTTGCTCGATCCATTTACATGACTGTTTGCACAAATTCAATATAGGTGGTCGCCTTCAAGCTGTCGCCTATAGCAAGTTAAAAGTTTTACAGTGCAAATTGATAGATTAACCATGCTATCGCAAAGTAGAAAGCTGGCTCTAACTTAAGTTAGAATCCGAATTTGATCGAAAGTACATTCATACAACCGAGCGACCATCAATATCTGAATGCAAAATCCGGTAGCGATGTCCCACACCTTTGATGAGCGATATACTTTGGGAAACGGATGACAGTTCTTACATCGGGGGAGCAGTCAATGATTACCCTGCCTGGAATTACTATCCACAGCAAAATTTATGAGAGCTTGGCTTCTTTGGTGTATCGGGGTATCAGAGAGCAAGATAACTGTGCAGTGATTGCCAAAGTTCTCAAGCAGGATTATCCCTCTCCTCAGGAATTAACTCGCTATCGGCAGGAGTATGAAATTACTCGTTTTCTCAACATTGAAGGCGTGGTCAAGGCATACAGCCAGCAAGACTACCAGCGCACGCTGGTTATTCTTTTGGAAGACTTTGGTGGAGAGTCTTTAGAATGCTGGATGCGGCAACAATTAGACTTCTCTCCCATGCCGCTGTCGGTTTTTTTGAATATGGCGATCGCCATTACTGATACTCTAGGCAAAATCCATGCGGCTCATGTCATCCACAAAGATATTAATCCTGGCAACATTGTCTTTAATCCGAGGACTGGCGTTGTCAAAATCATTGATTTTGGCATTGCCACTCGCTTCAGTCGCACCAATCCCACATTCAAAAGTCTCCATCTTCTAGAAGGAACTCCCGCCTATTTGTCGCCAGAGCAAACCGGACGAATGAACCGGATGCTCGACTATCGCACCGACTTTTATTCACTGGGTGCAACCTTCTACGAACTGTTGACGGGACAATTGCCGTTTCCCACCAGTGATCTCCTGGAACTAGTTCACTGTCACATTGCTACACCGCCGATTCCTCCACACGAAGTTAGGGGTGTGGGGTGTGGGGTGTGGGGTGTGGTTGCAGAAGGTTCATCTCCCATCATCAATACAATTCCTCAAGCGGTTTCTGATATTGTGATGAAACTGATGGCGAAAAATGCGGAGGATCGCTATCAGAGCGCCTGGGGCATCAAGGTGGATTTGGAACATTGTCTGCGTCAACTTGAAGCGACAGGACAAATTGATACTTTCCAGCCCGGTCTTCAGGATGTTTCGGAACAGTTTCAGATTCCCCAGAAGCTCTACGGGCGCGAAGCGGAGATAGAAGCATTACTGGCAACGTTTGATCGGGTAACGGGGGGGCGAGAACGAGGAACGAGCCATGAGGAAACATACCCCACACCCCACACCCCACACCCCACACCCCAGTTCAGCAAGATGATGCTGGTCTCCGGTTACGCTGGCATCGGCAAAACAGCATTGGGACAGGAACTCTCTAAACCGATCACCGCAAAGCACGGCTATTTTATCTGGGGTAAATTTGACCAATTCCGGCGCAATATTCCCTACAGCGCGATCGCCGATGCCTTACAAAAATTGGTGCAGCAACTGTTGGGTGAACCCAATGAACAGGTGGAAGTATGGCGATCGCGTCTACTCACTGCTTTGGGAAGCAACGGACAAATCATCATTGATGTCATCCCCGAAGTTGAGTTCATTATTGGCAAGCAGCCGCCTGTGCCCGAAGTTGGAGCAACAGAAGCACAGAATCGCTTCAATCTCACGTTTCAAAAATTTGTGCGGGCGTTTTGTGCAAAAGAGCATCCCCTAGTCATTTTTTTGGACGATCTACAGTGGATCGATTCTGCGACGTTGAAGTTAGTTCAACTCATATTGCTTGATGAGCAAACTCAATCTTTGTTTTTGATTGGAGCCTATCGAAATAACAAACTGACTCCAACGCATCCGTTGGTCTTAACGCTAGAGAGCCTGCGAAACCAGGGAGCAGCACTTCAGGAAATCATCCTGACCCCCTTAACACTGGAACCGTTGACTCAACTGGTGGCTGAGACGTTACATCACAATCCTGATACCGTTCGTTCCTTAGCCCAAGTCGTGTTGCGTAAAACCGAGGGCAACCCTTTCTTTGTTGGTGAATTTTTGAAGCTGCTGTATGGCGAAAACCTGTTGACCTTTGATGCTCAACAGTTAAGCTGGCAGTGGAACTTAGCTGAGATTGAAGCTCAAGATATCACTGATAATGTAGTGGAGTTGCTGCTGCGTCAGTTGCAGAAATTGCCGGAAGCAACACAGCAAGTTCTCTCCATCGCTGCTTGTGTTGGGTCTGAGTTTGATTTAGAAACGTTGGCGCTTAGCGCAGAGCACAACTCCGAAGGAACCGTTTGCGAAAAATCACCGAAAGCAATTTTCCAGGATCTACTAGCAGCAATACAAGCGGGATTAATTCAACCTCTGTCCGAATTGGGCGAAGATTTGTTAGTTCAAGAGTATAAGTTTCTGCACGATCGCGTTCAGCAAGCGGCTTATGCTTTGATTGATGAATCGCAGAAACAGGTTGTCCATCTGCAAATCGGTCGCAATTTGCTCGAAAAAACTTCACCAGAGCAACGATCCGATCGGTTGTTTGAAATCATCGATCATCTCAATCAAGGACTTAAGCTAGTCACTGCTCGATCAGAACGAACTGAAATTGCCAGATTGAATTTAATGGCAGGTCAGAAAGCAAAGGCAGCAACGGCTTATGAAGCAGCTTTTAAGTATTTCACTACAGGGCTTAAACTCCTCAATTCAGAGAGTTGGCAGAGTGAGTATGATCTCAACTTAGCGCTGTACTCAGAAGCAGCAGAAGCGGCGTATCTTCAGGGTTGCTTTGATGAGATGGAACAATTCGTAGAAGTGGTACTCGCTCGTGCCAAAACAGTGGTTGACAAAGTGCAGGCTTACGATAGCAGAATTCAAGGATATTTGTCACAGGGCAACCTGAAAAAAGCACTAAAAACTGGATTTGAAGCGTTAAAACTCTTGGGAATAGATTTAATAGAAAATCCAAGTCAGGCAGATATTCAAAGGGAATTGGAGTCAACGGCTACACTACTCGCTGAACGAGAAATCAAAGACTTGATTAATTTACCAGAGATGACTGCACCAGAACCGCTGGCAGCAATGTCAATCCTAGTGAATATGGGGGCTGCTGCATTTATAACGTTACCAGCACTGTGGATACTGATTACGTTCAAAACGGTAAATTTATCAATCAACTACGGTAATGCTATCTGGTCATCACTGTATTATGCTTGCTATGGGTTTGTTCTATGTGGAGTTGTTCAAGACATTGAACGCGGTTATGAGTTCGGCAAATTGGCTCTCAGTTTGGCAGAACGATTGAATGCCAAAGGAAATGCTAGAACCTTAATGTTTTCGAATGTCCGTATCATGCCCTGGAAGGTGCATCTTAGGAACACAATACCCATGCTGGCTGATGCCTATCAAAATGGAGTGGAAACTGGAGACTTTGAAGCTGCTGGTTATGCTGCATATGACATGTGCCATAACTCGTTTTTTGCTGGAGAGGAACTTACCCAATTGGAACAAAAAACAGCAGTTTACAGCAAGTCGATTGACCAAATCAGACGAGAAAGTCCCTCGCATTGGCTGGCAATATTGCGGCAGACTATTCTTAATTTGTTAAATAGGTCTGAAAATCCCAGCCGCTTAATTGGTAGGCTCTGTGATGAAGAGCAGGCGTTACCACACGCTATTGCAGTTAAAGATAGAGCTGCAATTCAAATGCTCTATTTACACAAAGTTATATTATCTTATCTATTTGAGGAATATCATCAAGCTGTACAAACTGCTGTTTTGGCAAGGCAATATGTAGGAGAGGAAGAGGTAACATCAACGATTATAGTTTTATTTCGCTTTTACCAAGCTCTTGTGCTTTTGAGCTTATTAGTTGAGGCTTCAATCTCGCAAAAAGAAGCTTGGCTAAGTTGTGTCATTGCTAACCAAGAAAAAATGCAGAAATGGGCAGAACACGCCCCAATGAATTATCTCCATAAATTTCATTTAGTCGAGGCAGAGAAAGCGCGAGTTTTAGGGCAATTCTTTGAGGCTGAAGAGTTTTATGAACGGGCGATCGCAGGTGCTGCTGAAAATGAGTATATCCAGGAAGAAGCATTAGCTTATGAATTAGCGGCTAAACATTATCTGGCGCGAGGCAGAGGAAAGTTTGCTCAAACCTATATGAAAGAAGCCCACTACTGCTATGAACGTTGGGGTGCAATCGCTAAAGTTAAAGACTTAGAAACTCGCTACCCACAGTTCTTTCCTCAGTCGTCTAGAGCCGCTTCCACATCAATTCCCATTACTGCTGAAACTATCACTAATCCCTTCCATACTGCTTTCGATTTAGCAGCAGTGATGAAAGCTTCACAGGCGATTTCTCGTGAAATTGAATTGAAGCAATTGCTGCGATCACTGATGCAAACTTTAATTGAGAATGCTGGCGCACAAACCGCATATCTGATTTTAGAAAACTCAGGGGAATGGTCAATTGAAGCGGCTTGTGAACTCAATGCCGATGAGAATACTTGTGCGGCTCAGGTGTTGCAGTCTATTCCAATTGCCGATCAATTGCCAGAATCAATCATTCAATATGTGATTCGGACTCTGAAGCCTGTCATCTTAAATGATGCGACTCGTGAAGGTGCTTTTATTAGTGAGCCATACATTCAACAGAACCAACCTCAATCTGTTTTCTGTTTGCCGCTGCTGAATCAAGCCAAGCTGGTCGGTGTATTGTATTTAGAAAATCGGTTAGCAGCTGGAGTATTTACACCAGAGCGATCGCAGGTCTTGCAGTTATTATCGACTCAAGCCGCGATCGCCATCGAAAATGCCAACCTTTACTCAGAGCTGCGGGCTAAGGAAAGCAAGATTACCCAGTTCCTTGAAGCGATTCCGGTGGGAATTGCGATCGTGGATGCGACGGGTTGCCCTTACTATGCCAACCAATGCGGCAATCAACTCATGGGCAAAGAAACTGATACTTCCATAGCACCGGAGCAGATCTCAGAGGCTTATCAGCTTTATGTAGCGGGAACGGATCAAATCTATCCAGCGGAGAGCTTGCCTATTGTGCGGGCATTAAGGGGCGAACGCATCAGGACTGAAGATATAGAAATTCGTCGAGATCATGTCACCATTCTACTTGAGGCACGGGGAACACCAGTTTTTGATCAACAGGGCAATATCACTTATGCGATCGCTACCTTTCAGGATATTACAGAGCGCAAACAAGCCGAGAAACTCCTAGCCGACTATAACTGCACTTTAGAGCAACAGGTCGCAGAACGAACTGCTGCGTTACGACAAAGTGAAGCCAAGTTCCGAACTATCTTTGAAAACTCGCAGGTTGGCATCTACCGAACCCGCACCTGTGATGGATTAATTCTCGACGCCAATCAACGCTTTGCCAGTCTGTTGGGCTTTGATTCACCAGCGGAGATCATCGGGCTGGAACACAGCATCGGCTATTTTGTAAATCCCAGCGATCGCCAATACGCCATTGAGGTGATGAAGCGGGATAGGGAAATGCGAAGCTTTGAAGTCCAGATGAGAAAACGAGATGGGACGCTGTTTTGGGGCCTTTGTTCCTCTTATCTGAATGCAACCGATGACTACATTGAAGGGGTGGTTGCAGATATTAGCGATCGCAAACAAGCAGAAGCCGCTCTACAAACGAGTGAAGAACGACTACGCTTAGCATTAACCGCTTCAAATCAAGGACTCTACGATCTCAATATCAAAACTGAAGAAGTCGTGATTAACCCAGAATACGCTTTAATACTAGGCTACGATCCAGCAACATTTCATGTGACCAAATCTACGTTGATTGAGAGTTTGCATCCTGACGATAGAGAATCAGTGCTTGCAGCTTACCATGCTTGTCTTACTGGAGAAGTCCCCAACTATCAAGTAGAGTATCGCCGTCGTACCCAGGATGGTCAGTGGAAATGGATTCTTTCTGTCGGCAAAATTGTTGCCTGGAATGAATTTGGTGAACCCATCCGAGCGTTGGGAGTTTTCACGGATATCGACGATCGAAAACGGGCTGAAGCCGCTTCAATTATTGAAGAACGCAACCGCATGGCGCGTGAAATTCACGACACACTCGCTCAGGCATTTACAGGCATTCTGGCTCAGGTGGGAGCGGCAAAACAGGTACTAACCGATGATTTAGAAGCAACCGAGGCACACCTGGATCTGATTAAAGAACTGGCGCGAACTGGACTGATTGAAGCACGGCGATCGGTCGTCGCGCTCCGTCCTCAGCTTTTGGAGGAAGGCAGTTTACAAAGCGCGCTACATCGTCTCGTCTCTCAACTCAGAACTGCCGCAATGGATACCACTTTGTACTACGAGATCGAGGGTGCAGTGTACTCTCTACCGACTGAAGTCGAGAGTAACCTACTGCGGATTGGGCAGGAATCATTAACGAATGCAATTAGACACGCTAATGCTGACGAAATTCGAGTGGAGCTAGTCTACGATCGCGATCGGTTTTGCTTGCGTGTGAAAGACAATGGACAGGGCTTTGGAGTTGGAAGTATTCCCACCTCTGAAGGGTTTGGCTTACTCGGCATGAGCGAACGGGCAGAGCGCATCGGCGCACAACTCACGATTCGGAGTCAACCTGGACAAGGAACAGAAATGATCGTCACTGTCGATCGAGAGGCAGCACGATGAGCCAAGCCACAACGATTCGGGTTCTGATTGCGGACGATCATGCTATTTTTCGCCAAGGATTAGCCACGATTATTAACCGTGACCCAGAGATGCAGGTGATTGCCCAAGCCGAAAACGGAGAACAAGCGATCGCTCTATTTGAGGAACACCAACCGGATGTCACGCTAATGGATCTGCGAATGCCTGAAGTGGAAGGAGTTGCCGCCATTGGTGCAATTTGTGCGATCGTTAAATCTGCTCGGATTATTGTACTGACCACGTATGACAGTGACGAAGATATTTACCGGGGATTGCAGGCAGGCGCAAAAGGATACCTGTTGAAAGAAACTGAACCTGACGAGCTTCTGAATGCGATTCGTACCGTTCATCGGGGTCAGAAGTACATTCCGCCCGATGTGGGAGCAAAGTTGGTACAGCGGCTCAGCAATCCAGAACTGAGTGAACGAGAACTGGCGGTACTCCGTTCACTAGCACAGGGGATGAGTAACGCTGATATTGCGGCTGCTTTGAGCATCGGTGAAGGTACTGTTAAATCCCATGTCAATCGGATTTTGAATAAGCTAGATGTCAGCGATCGCACCCAAGCTGTGATTGTTGCCGTTAAGCGCGGCATTGTAAGTTTGTAGGATGTACTTCCGATCAAATTCGGATTCTAACTTAAGTTAGAGCTAGCCTTCTACTCCGCGATCGCATCGTTACTCTATCAATTTGTACTGTAAAAATTTCAACTTGCTATAGACGACAGCTTGAAGGCAATCTCCTATATTGAGTTTATGCAAATAGAGATGCAGTCAAGTGATCGAGCAAGTCAATTGCAAGGTTTCCTGTCTGCTACGGATGTAGACAGATGAGCGACGATCGTAACCACAGTTCCTTACTTGTACCCTCTTCAACCCAAGATCATATTCAAGGTGTGTTGAGTGCCAAGGTCGTGCTAGTGATGTATGGAGACTATCAATGTTCTAAAAGTGCAAACGTTTACAAGCTGATTCAAGGGATCAAACGAGAGCTTAGTACTGCTTCTGGAGAAGATTATTTATGCTTTATCTTCCGTCATTTTCCGCAAATACAGATCCATCCTCATGCTCAACGGGCTGCCCAAGCCGCTGAATGCGCCGCTGTT
Organism: Cyanobacteria bacterium RU_5_0; assembly: GCA_012033255.1. Classification (GTDB taxonomy): domain Bacteria; phylum Cyanobacteriota; class Cyanobacteriia; order Elainellales; family Elainellaceae; genus JAAUSF01. The sequence goes on along the minus strand of JAAUSF010000132.1, from coordinate 7,395 downwards.
CAAGGACAGTTTTGGTCAATGCACGATACTTTATTTGCTCATCAACAAAACTTGGGAAATGGTTATCTTGTTGAGTATGCCAATGATTTAGGGCTTGATATTCCTCAATTTCTCAAAGAGTTATCTAAACAAGTTCATGTCGATCGCATCAATGAGGATATCGAAGGCGGATTGCACAGTGGAGTAACGGCTGCTCCAGTCCTATTTATCAATAACATTCGATATGCTGGACGCTGGAAAATAACAGAGTTGATAACAGCCATTGTTGCTGCAATCCACTAAGCTCCATTCATATCTGACTTGTTTGTGAGTGCTAGTCAGCGATCGAATTTTGATGGTTAGCCTTTGCTTGTTTCGTTGAACAAATTACCAATTTTTGAACCATGCTAACAGTTACAACGTCAACAATTAAATTCAAGAGCAAAGGCTTAACACACACCCAATTGCAGCGAGTACTCGACTATATTCAGACTCACCTCGATCGAGACTTATCATTGGTTGAACTTGCAGAAGTAATCAACAATAGCCCGACTTACTTTGCGAGTTTGTTCAAACAAATGATGGGAATTTCACCACATCAGTATGTGATTCAACAGCGGGTGGAACGGGCGAAATTGATGTTATCGAAAACGGATTTGGCGATTACCCGAAGGGGAACTTGCTTCGCAAACCGCAGATATTGCTTTACAATGCGGCTTCACCAGTCAAAGCCATCTGACTCAACAGTTTAAGCGCCTGACTGGAATGACCCCAAAACAGATTCGCTAACCCGATCACGCACCAGTCAAGGAGACAAAGATGAAGTTTCAAGCAATCACAGGAAAGCAGGGAAGCGGAACGGAAGTGAAAGACACGACTTACGTGGAGGCTGCTGGGTGGGGTAAGTATCAGTGGTGGCGGTATCTTCTGGGGCTGATGATCATCCTCTTCGCATGGATGATCGCCGCCAACGTCGCCAGTGCGCTCGTCGCGCTCGCCCTCGGCGGTCAGGAGGGTGCTGCAGCGCTCGGTCGGCTGGATTATGCCGCATTCGGTCCCGTGGGGGGCTTCGTCGTGGTTATGGCGGGTTTTCCGGTATTCCTCGCGGGAATCCTCATCGCCGTCTCCCTCATCCACCAGCGTCATCCCCGGACGCTCGTCACGGCGAGAGAGAAGATCAGTTGGCGGCGCGTCGGTCACGGCTTCGTAGCTGGGTTTGTGCCGTGGGTGCTGCTCGGCGGGCTGGGGCAGTACCTCCTTTACCCCGATACCTTCTCCTTCAACTCCGACCTCAAGACGTTCGCGCTCTTCGTGCCGATCGCGCTGATTCTCACTGCGATCCAGACGACTACCGAGGAGCTTTTCTTTCGCGGGTACATCGTGCAGGGCGCGAGCCTGATCTGGTCTAATCGCGTGTTTCTGGCGCTTGTGTCAGCGGTGATCTTCACCCTGCCGCACGCCACCAATCCAGAGTCACAGGAGGGTGGCTGGATCGGGATGTTCCTCGGTCTCTTCGTCGGCACGGGTCTGCTGTTTGCGATCGTTTCATTGATCGACGGCACGACCGAGCTTGCGATCGGCGCACACTTCGCCAACAACATCGCGTACTTTCTCTTGTTCAACTGGTCTGGAAGCTTCTTCACTACGCCAGCTCTGTTCAGCATCAGCGAGTACCATGCGAGATTCTACGACATCACCTCTCTCGTACTGATTCCCGTTTTCTGGGCGATTGTTTTCTGGGTGTTCAAACGCGATGAGGTATCCGAACTCGTTTCCCAGAACGATCAGGATGGTCGTTGGTGATCTCGTAAGTTCGTTGCTGAAGGTCAATTTAATTGAAACAGGAGAAATAGAATGATGCTTCAAGATAAAGTGGCGTTAGTTACTGGTGGCACATCGGGAATCGGTAGAGCTACTGCGATCGCTTATGCCCAACAACAAGCACATGTGGTGGTGGTGGGTCGTCGAATGGATGAAGGCGAAGAAACGGTTCGATTGATCAAGGGCGCTGGTGGAGAGGCAATTTTTGTGCAAGCCGATGTCACGAAAGAAGCCGATGTTAAAGCAATGGTTGATAAAGCGGTTAGCGTTTTTGGTCGGTTAGATATTGCGTTTAATAATGCAGGAACTGCCAGCGAAAATCCCTCATTGATCGAGCAAACAGAAGCGGAATACGATCGCACGATGAATGTCAATGTCAAAGGCGTTTGGTTGTCGATGAAACATGAAATCGCTCAAATGTTGAAACAGGGAAGTGGTGCGATCGTCAATACGGCATCTGCAACTGGAGTCGTTGCAGTTCCTAACGCACCCATCTACACCGCGAGTAAACATGCAGTAGTCGGCTTAACAAAAGCGGCTGCACTCCAATATGCCAAAGCGGGTATTCGCATCAATGGCGTTGCACCAGGGTCAATCTACACAGATCTGTTTGAAGCCGCTACCGATGAAGTCAAAGCTTACTTGGTAGGGCTTCACCGATCGGACGAATTGGAACACCGCTTGAAGTTGCAAATGCAGTTCTGTTTTTATCCTCTGGCATGGCATCGTTCGTAGTAGGTGAAACGTTGATGGTAGATGGTGGGGTTGTAGCGCAGTAGTCGATCGGCATTGCGACACATTGTGATCTAAATAGCGTTCGACCCCGATAGGTTCTCACACCCACACTAAAGGCGAATCAGGTGTGATGCAGCGAGAAGGGGCGTGTTTGAGTTCTTAAAAAGGAGGTTTGCGATGAAGATTCTCATTGTTCTCACGTCTCATGACCAACTTGGCGATACCGGCAAGAAAACGGGTTTCTGGCTGGAAGAGTTTGCTGCTCCCTATTACGTGCTGAAGGATGCAGGAGCCGCGATCGCGTTGGCTTCACCGAAGGGCGGTCTGCCGCCGCTCGATCCGAAAAGCGAGGTATCCGAGTTCCAGACCGAATTAACGCAGCGCTTCCGCACAGACACCGCTGCGCAGGCTGAACTTGCTAACACGAAAAAGCTAGCCGACGTGTCCGCAGACGATTTCGACGCAGTTTTCTACCCTGGCGGGCATGGTCCGATGTGGGATATGCCCGCCAACGCGACTTCGATCGCACTGATCGAAGCCTTCGTGAAGGCTGACAAACCAGTCGCTGCGGTGTGCCACGCGCCGGTCGCGTTGATCAATGTGCGCGGAAAGGACGGCGAGTATCTAGTCAAAGGCAAGCGCGTGACCGGGTTCACAAATGAAGAAGAAGAAGCGGTGGGCTTGACCGTGATCGTGCCTTTCTTGTTAGAAGACAGGCTCAAGGAACGGGGTGGCATCTACAGCAAAACCGCCAACTGGGTTCCCTATGTCCAAGTAGACGGGAGGCTCGTGACCGGACAGAATCCGGCTTCTTCGGAACCCGCAGCGGAAGAGTTGCTGAAGTTGCTTCGCTCTGTTTGAGCTGATGTGAATGAACATCTAGAGCAACGCTTTCACACAGACAAAAACTCACCATCGATTTACAAAGGAGAAACCTCTCATGTCTTACATTACTGTTGGTCAAGAAAACTCTGCAAACATTGATATCTACTACGAAGATCTGGGAACAGGTCAACCCGTTGTACTGATTCATGGATTTCCATTGAACGGACATTCTTGGGAGAAGCAGGTCTTGGTTCTGCTGAACGAAGGATATCGAGTGATTACCTACGATCGCCGTGGATTTGGTGCTTCTAGCCAACCCTCATTTGGCTATGACTACGATACCTTTGCAGCAGATTTGAACGCGCTGATGACCCAGCTTGATTTGCAGGATGCTGTGCTGGTTGGCTTCTCAATGGGGACAGGTGAAGTGACGCGCTATCTTGGCAAGTATGGCTCAGAGCGGGTGCAGAAAGCCGTGCTGATGGCTCCTGTCCCACCCTTTTTGTTAAAGACGAGCGACAATCCAGAGGGCGTTGACCAAAGCGTTTTTGATGGCATTATGAAAGCGATCGTTGAAGACCGTCCAGCCTACTTTTCTGCGTTCTTCAAAGAGTTCTTCAATGTAGATGTGTTGTTGGGCGATCGCATCAGCAACGATGCCATCCAAGCCAGTTGGAATGTTGCCGTAGGTGCGTCTGCCAAAGGAACGTTGGATTGTGTACCTTCCTGGCTGACTGATTTTCGTGATGATCTGCCCCACATTGATGTACCAACCCTGATCATTCATGGCGATGCCGATCGCATTTTGCCGCTTGAGTCCACCGCAGCAAGACTTCCAAAGCTGATTAAAAACAGTCAACTGGTTGTCATTCCTGGCGGTCCGCACGCCATCAACTGGACTCACGCCGATCAGATCAATCCCTTGTTACTGGACTTTCTTCAGCAGAAATAATCAGTGACCTGCCGGATTCCTGTCCTGTGAAAAAACGCTGTGATTCATCAGTTGAGTCAGGCTCCAATGATACACATATTTGTCTAGTTCTGAAGAGGCAATTCTATGACTGTCCCCACTCAAACGTCTCGAACCGTTGCCGGAGTAATCAACAGCGTTGAAACACTCGAAGGGGCTGGATTTCTTGTACGTCGCCCCTTTCCCAAAAGTAGCTTCTCTGAATTTGACCCGTTTCTCCTCCTCGACGAGTTGGGTCCAATTAATCTAAAGCCGGGTCAGGCAAAAGGTGCACCCGATCATCCGCACCGGGGCTTTGAAACCGTCAGCTATGTCTTGGATGGACGATTAGAACACAAAGACTCTGCGGGGCACGCCGGGCTACTAAATCCGGGTGATGTCCAGTGGATGACAGCAGGTGCCGGGGTCGTGCATTCCGAGATGCCGGAGTCAATGTTTACCCAAACTGGTGGACGGCTCCACGGCATTCAACTATGGGTCAATCTGCCACAACGAGACAAAATGATGCTGCCCCGCTATCAGGAAATTCCAGCGGCTCACATTCCGGTAGCTCAAACCGAAGATAAGTCTGTGACGGTGCGGGTGATTGCGGGAGAAGCGTTAGGGGCAAAAGCCGTAATTCAGACGCGCACGCCGATAACTTACCTCCACTTCACCCTGCAACCAGGGGCAACGATGATCCAGCCTGTACCAAAAGAGTACAACGCCTTTGTCTATGTACTAGAGGGGTCTGGGTTATTTGGGACAGAGCCAGCGCCTGGTGATGATGGGCAGATGGTGCTCTTTTCTCAAGATGGAGAAGATGTAGTGATCTCCAACCCTGCTGATGCTCAGCGTCCTCTAGATCTTCTGCTGATTGCAGGTGTACCCCTTAACGAACCAGTCGTGCGCTACGGTCCGTTTGTCATGAACACTGAAGCTGAAATTACCCAGGCGATCAACGACTACCAGGAAGGAAGGATGGGACGGATTGATGCTTAACACATTTCAAGAACGGATTAGTCAACATCAACGCTTGAGTGAGTTACGAATCAAACTACTGCATCTGCACAAGCTTTTACTAGAGACTGAGCGTCTTACCTATGAGCAAGTTCGAGGGCAAGTTTCTAGAGGTGAATTGCTACAACTGGTGACTAGTCATGAGCAGTTTGCCTGGTTGCATCGACTCTCAGAATTGATTATCCAAATCGATGAGTTGCTTCATGACGATGAATCTGTTACACCAGAGGCAATTGAAGCGATCGACAGTGACATTCATACACTGCTCAGCCCCGACGAATTGGGCGATGAGTTTGCCATGAAGTATAACACGGCGTTGCAACGCCACCCCGATGTCGTGTTAGCTCATGCAGATGTCGTGATGTTGCTGACCTCTGAAAATGGTTAAAGGTAGGTTAGAAGCATTGAGTGATGGGGTAATTGCTATTATTATCACCATTATGGTGCTGGAGTTAAAAACACCTCATGAGTCAGATTTAGCTGCACTACGTCCGTTGATTCCAACCTTTCTAAGCTATGTGTTGAGTTTCGTGCATGTTGGTATCTACTGGAACAATCACCATCACCTGTTTCAGGCAGTCCGACAAGTGAATGGTTCAACTTTGTGGGCAAACCTACATTTGTTGTTCTGGTTATCATTATTTCCCTTTGTCACCGCATGGATGGGTAAAAATCACTTTGCTGCGTTGCCTGTGGCGCTTTATGGTGTGGTTCTATTATTGGCTGCGATCGCCTACTTCACTCTGACCCGCACACTTATTTTTTACCACGGTCAAGATTCCACACTTGCAAACGCTCTTGGTCGGAATTTTAAAGGCAAGTTATCGGTATTGATTTATGCAGTTACAATTCCACTTGCTTTTGCAATCCCTGGGCTTGCATGTGCATTATACGTTCTGGTTGCAGTTCTGTGGCTCATTCCCGATCGTCGTATTGAAAAGGCGTTGAACTCATAAAGTTCCATGTTCGATGCAACAAAAACCAGCTAACAAGCCCTCTGCACCAGAACGAATATAGGTTGTTGGTCACAGACAAAGGTGATCTGCATCCGGTGCGCGGGAACATTATGCCGCTTAAACCTAAGACGGGAAGGTGGCTGATTCTCGTACTGCGACATCTGGCGCTTTCGCGACGGCAAGATGGTCGAACTAAGAGCTTTCGTGATCAAAACCGAGGTTAAGGCTGAAACCAGCAGCGCGGCGTAAATAGTCTGCAAAGTCTTGACTAAAAACGTCTGGCTGAACGGTCAAATCTTTTTCAATATTCCATCCCTGGCTCAAGTCAGTTCACAAGTGATTCCCAGAATCGAAGTGATCGAAAGTGCTGAAAGGATTCCACCTAGCTATCGTTTGGTCATTAGCCGATCTCAGGACAATGTTTATGTCTTCTGTCCCACTGACTTCGAGCCACAGTTGGACTATCTGCAAAATGTGAAGGCGATTCAATGTAAGCCGTTTACCAGTCCGTAGAAGTAAACCCAGAAGCAAACCCAGCCTACGTCAGCCGATTATTGATTCCCAACAAAAACTGGGAACAGCAAAAATGCTTCAAAAGATATCAATGCGCCGCGCAACTCTTTTCGCTCTGGCGCTGCTTTTTACCACCCATCTCGCCTCCGCCTGCTCGGAGTCCACAAGTATAATGTCTACAATCGCATATCCTGAAACCAAGCGAGTCGATGTCGTCGAAGAACATTTCGGACAGGCGATCGCTGACCCCTATCGCTGGTTAGAAAACGATGTCCGCAACGATCAGGAAGTCGCCGCCTGGGTCGAAGCGCAGAACAAAGTCACCTATGCTTATCTAGATACGCTACCGGGTCGAGATATCTTCAGAGATCGACTGAGGCAGTTGTACAACTACGAGCGGTTCTCTATTCCGGTCAAAAAGGGAGGACGGTATTTCTACCTCCATAATTCCGGGCTTCAGAACCAACAGGGTACCTGTCTATTTTCTTCACCTGCTCTAAACGAAAAAGATGTGGTAAAGTGTGGCACAAGCAACCGCAAATCTTGGATTCAGTGTAGCCATGACCATCGACTATGAAGCCGAGCTACTGAAGCGCG
>JAAUSF010000266.1 GCA_012033255.1 Cyanobacteria bacterium RU_5_0 | reverse complement strand
AAAGCCGTTGCATTTGTTGTTCAATGGCGTAGGGGTACGGATTCATCTAAAAACAAATAAAGGAAGAATTCTCAGGCTATCACGCTTCATTATATTCTGGATCTTATTTAAGCCACGATCCTAAGGCGGCTGTGGAGCATGAGATTGATTGGCAGCGAGCGCACGAATTCATGCAGCAACTTTCTGACGGCTGGTACTCTAGCCATGTCACTGTCCTGCGAAGCTTGGCTTACTTTGAAAATCTGACATCCTTTTTCTTGCCGCAAAAAGGTATCCTGAGCGATGGACGCGAAGGCTATATATTTACCTTTCCGATGCAAGATGCAGCCTTTCCGTTTGTGGCACTGGATGATATTGCCTGGTTCGCTACCCACCTGTTTGCTAATCCCCAAGATTGGGGCGGCAGAACGCTATCTATTGCGAGTGAAAGTATCACTATTGCTAACTTAGCTGCGACCTTTGAACGGGTCACAGGCATCCCGACTGAGTATCAAGCCATTAGCGATCGAACCTTCCATAGCTTTGGTATTCCCAATGGACATGATGTACTGAATCAAATGCGGTTTCATCGAGAGTATGGTCCCTATCGCGATTATGAAGCGTTGCGGCAAATGCATCCGGGGTTGAGATCGTTTGAAATGTGGCTGCGCGAAAGCAACTGGCGAGGTGAAGCCCGTGAAGTTCAGAAAGGATCGACCACAGGTAATTAGTAAAACAATTACAAATCAAAACAATTACAACTGGAGAAAACGATGTTTCTAATCACTGGCGCAACGGGCAATAACGGACGAGAGATTGTTAAACAACTCGTCGCAGCAGAACAGGCAGTGCGGATACTGGTACGAGATCCGCAAAAAGCAGCAGATTTACAGGTATTGGGCGTTGAAATTGCCACAGGCGATCTCGACCATCCAGAGACATTAGATCGAGCATTACAGGGCATTGAAAAAGCCTTACTCTTACCCGCCAACTCACTCCAACAAGTTGAGCAAGAGCGGAATTTTATTGATGCAGCGAAACGCGCTGGTACCCAGCATATCGTCAAGTTCTCGGCGGCGGGTGCAGACATTGATTCGCCTATCCGCATCCTTAACTGGCACGGTCAAGCGGAGCAATATCTTGAACAATCTGGGATTGCCTTTACCCATCTGCGACCGTTCTTTTTCATGCAGAATCTGCTGCAATTTGCAGCACCAAGTCAAAACGAGATCTATCTGCCCTTTGGTGATGCAACTGTAGCAATGGTAGACATTCGAGATATTGCAGCCGTTGCAGTGAAAGCGTTAATTGAGCCAGGACACGAGGGGAGAGCTTACACCATCACAGGTTCAGAAGCCCTCACCATGAATCGAGCGGTCGATCTCATCTCCCAAGTGCGTGGCAAACCCCTCCAATACGTCGCCGTCCCCGCTGAGGGATTAAAACAGGGCTTATTGCAATGGGGACAGCCAGAGTGGTTGGCAGATGCCCTGAGTGAGCTGTTGGCAATCATTGCAGAGAGTAGACAGTCAGCAGTAACAACCGCGATCGCCGATGTTGCCAAGAAACAGCCCATCTCATTTGCCCAATTCACTCAAGATTACGCTTTAGTTTTCAAGGGTTGATTCTCTAATATCAGGTATCCAATCATGACTAAAATCGACAAAACCCAACCCATTGTTTTAGTGCTTGGCTCCACCGGGCAAGTTGGAAAATTAATTGTGGAAGCCTTGAGTCACACCCAGGAAGTTCAAGTTCGCGTCACTTCTCGCAGACCCGAACAGGTTGAAGTACTCCGCCAACAAGGACAGGATGCCGTTTACCTAGATTTAGACGATCCACGCACCTTTGCGGGCGCATTAGCAGGAGTCGATCGCCTTTTCTTACTCACTGGCTATACAGTAGCAATGCTCGTGCAGAGCAAAACCTTGATTGATGTGGCGAAGAAAGCAGGCGTGCAGCACATTGTCCATCTGGGCATTTTTGGCGAATGGGACTGCACCGATCCGCACTTTGCATGGCATCAGATGATCGAACGCTACATCGAAGCCAGTGGAATGGCTTGGACGCATCTCCACCCAAACTATTTCATGGAAAATCTGTTGGGGATTGCGCCCTTAAAAGACGGTGCGTTTTCGATGTTTTGTGGCGATCGCCGTTTGGGCATGGTGGCTCTCAAGGATGTGGCGGCGGTGGCGGCAACGATATTGCGCGAAGGTTCAACCAGATTTGCGAGGAAGGACTACTGGATGAGTACCGAAGCTCTGAATGGCGCAGAAGCAGCAGCGATCTTGAGTGCGGTGCTGAAACAAGAAATCCATTGTGACTACAAACAGCCCGAAGATCTAGGAGCCTTACTGATGTCTGGAGATATTCCCGTCGAGCCAAACTATGCCGAAGCGAGTGTGGAGTTTATGCAACAAGTTATGGATGGTCGCATGGGCTACATCGGTAGCGTCCGCGATGATGTGCAGTTTGTTGCGGGTAAACCGTCAACATCCTTTGAGAAATGGGCGATTGAGAATCGCGATCGTCTAATGCCAAGCAAGTAAGCCCTTTAAATTACGGTGAGGAACCGATCGTGAAAACAAACCTAGAAATTATCCAAGAATTCTACGAAACGTTTAACCCTGACATCATCGATCCAGAAGTCGATTGGAAACTTGCGGATGGGTTTCCCGCTGATGGTCACTATCACGGACGTAAGGCAGTGCTTGAAGAATGGTTTCCTAAATTAGTCGCGCAATTTGATGACTGGAAAGGTGTTCCCGATCGGCTACTGGATGCAGACGATGCGGTCGTTGGCCTGGGTCATTACCAAGGTCGCTCCAAAGTAACAGGAAAAACATTCAAGGTGCCGTTTGCCCATGTTTGGTTTATGAAGGATGGACGTATAATCAAGCTGAATCACAATGTGAATACTCTGATGCTGCATCGGGCGATTTCTCCAGACTAGGTGCCTGAAGTATGGTGCAAACGCTATATAACAACACGGTGCAGCGGACAGTATGTAATTGGTCGGTGGTGTGCAGAGATGATCTGCTGCCGCTGACCTATGCCGTTAGACTGCTCTCGTGGATAAAAACTTGAGAATTCAAAAATGACCGACGATAAGCTTAAGGAAGAAGTTCAGAAACGTGTTCAGACATTTGATAGTTTTTTCTGTCGTGTTGATTTTAGAAATTCAACTCCTCCTGAATGGAAAGTAACGATGGCGTTGTTGCATAAGTAGAAGTATAGACAGATTCTTTTTGTCTTTCAGCTGGAATTAAGCAGCAACCGGAACACTGAGAGGCTTACCCAGATGAGTCATCCGATTGAGAATGGCACATTGACA
>JAAUSF010000131.1 GCA_012033255.1 Cyanobacteria bacterium RU_5_0 | reverse complement strand
TTGAGGATGTTAAGAAAGCGATCGGCTATTTCCCCAATGCATGATCAAAACCATCTTGATCAACAATCGACGAACCGATGAATTATGGCTATTTTGCTCCAGGCTGAAAAGCGGCTCGATATGGATAAAATAGCCGAGCTTTTGGGGGTGAATCGCTATCACATCAACTTCGCCAGAGAGAAAGAGATCCTGAGAATTGGCTTTCCGCTTGGCGGAATTGCCCCATTCGGGTTTGAACCAGACTTAAGAATTTTGAAATTTGTCGATGCGGCGATCGTCACTCATCGCTGTAAATGGCTCTATACCGGAATCGGTGACAACCGCAAAACTCTCAAAATCCGACGGCAAGATTTCCTTAAAATCATTACAAACTATCAGCAAATCAATTTGTAGTGAGCAAGGTTGAAGGTAAGCTGTTTCACACTTAGTCTGCATCAGTGGACGGGCAAGATGTCCATCCCACAAAAATGTCCATGTCCTAACCTAACTGACTACGGCTATATTAGAAAACCTGACATAAATCCAGAAAATATTGAAGTTCAAGCGTATTAAAGTGCGAACGTACTGCTATCTTAGGATCACAGGATTCGATCGTGATTCTCGTGATTCCCCAGCAATTAACGCTGAAAAATTTTTTGAGCTACCGTGAGGCAACATTAGATTTTCGCGGTTTACACGTTGCCTGCATTTGTGGTGCGAATGGCGCGGGAAAGTCGTCTTTGTTGGAAGCGATCGCCTGGGCACTTTGGGGTGAAAGTCGGGCACTCAGCGAAGATGATGTGATCCATCTGGGTGCAACTGAAGTGATGGTAGATTTCATTTTTCAGGGTCAGCAGCACATTTATCGCGTGATTCGATCGCGCTACCGAAGACAAGTCAGTACGCTAGAGTTTCAAGTTCAGACACCAAAAGGCTTTCGCAGCTTGACGGAGAAGGGTGTCCGAGCAACGCAACAGATGATTTTGCAGCATCTCAAACTGGACTACGATACGTTCATTAACTCAGCGTATTTGCGCCAGGGACGAGCCGATGAATTCATGCTGAAGCGACCGAGCGATCGCAAACAAATCCTGACTGATCTCCTCAAACTCGAACAATATGATCAGTTGGCAGAACGCGCCAAGGAACACGCCCGACAATTTAAAGCGGAAATTGGGCTACTTGAACAGAATTTAGAGAATACTACGGTACAGTTGCAGCAGAATGAGAATTTAGCAGTTGATGTCGAAACGCTCCGATCGACGCTCCAATATCTACACCAGCGACAAGAACAAGACGAAGCGCAATTGCGCCAGTGGCGATCGCTCCAACAGCAGCGACAAGCATGGTTACAGCATTTGAATTTGCAGCAACAACAGCAACAGCATTTCACTCAAGATTGTCAGCGTTTACGACGAGAATTGACTTCTGTTCAGCAGCAGCAGCAGCAATTAGAAGCTATCTTGCGGGAGGCGGAGACGATCGCCACTCACTACACTCAATTCCAGCGACTTCACGCGGAAGAAGATGTGCAAACCGCTAAATTTCAGGCACATCAAGCCACCTATACTCGACGACAACACCTCCAGCAGCAGCAAGCTGAACAGATCAACGGGCTGAAGGATCAATGGCGACAAGCCCAAGCGCAGCTAGAAACATTACAACAGCAGCAACAAGACATTCAACAAGCGCTGGCAAAAACGCATGATATTGAAACGGCTCTGGAACAATTGCGGCAAGCCAGAGCAAAATTGACTAAATTTGACCAACTCCAGATGAAAGCTGCCCCTTTAATTCAACGCCGACAACACATTCAAACCCAACTCGATCGCGCTCAAGCCCGATTAATTGCCCGACTAGAAGAACTACAATCTCTTAAACACCAGCTAGACACTCAACAGCAGCGCCAACCTCAACTCCAACAAGCCCTTCAGGAAGTTACAGTTCAAATTGAGCATCTAGAAAAACGCCGCATTTACCAACATCAAGTTCGAGACAAAGGAATGGAGCGTCGCACTTTCTTAGAACGTCTCCAAGAGCGCCAGCGTGAACTCGAACGAGAATTAGCAGAGTTCGATCATAAAATTCTGATGCTTCAGAATAAAGCAACAGATGGAGTCACAGATCGTTTAACCGATGCAATAGATATTAATAACGCATGGGAAACGGATGTAACGGATGAAATCGCTAATTTACCCATTACTACTTTAGTTCACAATCCAAAACCTAAAAGTCCTCCTTCCTCCTTCCTCTTTCCTCCTTCCTCCTTTCCCCCTTGCCCTTTATGCGATCGTCCCCTTGATGAACATCATTGGAATGTTGTGTTAGAACGACATCGGGCAGAGCAAGAGGAGATTCGAGGACAGCTTTGGGTGCTGCGAGAACAATTAACAACGTCCGATCGAGAAATTCGTGTGTTGCGCCAAGAATATCGTGAATTGGAAAAGGAATTGACTCACTATGGCGCAATTTCGGAGCGAAAGGGACAGTTGCAGCAACAATTGCAAGGAACGATCGACGGACAAGCTCGGCTGCAACATATCACAGCCGAACAAGTGGAAATTGAACGATCGCTGAATCAACACGATTATGCTATGGATCTCCATGAAGAATTACGGTTGATTGATCAAACGCTCCAACAGTTGAACTATGACGATCGGAATCACGCGCTGATACGGGGAGAGGTCGATCGGTGGCGTTGGGCAGAAATTAAGTATGCCGAAATCAAACAGGCACAAAAACGGCAGGCGCAAATTGCAGCACGTCAACCAGAATTGGAACGCACGATCGCCACGTTGGAACATCAGTTAAATCTCATCGCGGCTTCACCATTGCAGCAACAGATTGATGAATTAACTCGACACATTGGAGCGATCGGTTATAACCTGGATCATCACACGGCATTACGACAGGCTTTGCGGCAAGCTCAGACCTGGCAATTGCGTTATCAAGAACTGATTCGGGCACAACAGCAGTATCCTCAAGTGCAACATCGGATGCGAGAGTTAGTTGCTTTATGGGCAACCCGGACACAAGCATTACAGACAGTTGTGACTCAAGTCCAGGTGTTAGAAAATCAACTTGAACAAACGCCTGATCCGATCGCTGACCTCCAATCTCTGGAAAACCAGATTCAGCAACGACGATCGCAACTCGACGAACACCTTGCTCACCTCGGACGATTACAACAGCAGCAACAGCAGCTAAACGCACTCAGCACTCAGCACTCAGCACTCAGCACTCAGCTAGAGGTTGCTCGTCGGCAGTTTCGAGTTCATCAGGAATTGGCGCAAGCATTTGGTAAAAATGGGATTCAAGCCTTAATGATTGAGAATATTTTGCCCCAACTAGAGGCAGAGGCAAATCAGATTTTAGGACGATTGAGTGCGAATCAACTGCATATTCAATTTGTCACCCAACGGGCAAAGCGAGGTGCAAGTGTCGCAACTCGGAACTCTGCTAAACTGATTGACACGTTAGACATTCTGATTAGCGATGTTCAAGGCACCCGTCCTTACGAAACCTATTCTGGCGGTGAGGCATTTCGAGTCAACTTTGCGATTCGTTTGGCACTTGCCCGACTATTGGCACAGCGATCGGGAACTGCCCTGCAACTCCTGATTGTGGATGAAGGCTTTGGCACTCAAGATGAAGAAGGGTGCGCTCGATTGATCGGTGCAATCAATGCGATCGCCTCCGATTTTGCCTGCATTCTCACCGTCACTCACATTCCCCACCTCAAAGAGGCATTCCAGACGCGCATTGAAGTTTACAAAACCGATCGCGGATCGCAAGTGAGGCTATTAAACTAGGGTCTGTTTTAAAATTGATTTTTCGTGCGCTTCGCGCACGAAAAATCAACCCTTTCAATCAGTTTTAAAGCACGTCCTAGTAGTTTTAGTAGTCTGTCATTTTTGTTTTGCGGGGTGCAGGGGTTTTACTCCTGCGTGGGGGCGTTGTGCCACCCCCCACCCCCCATTAGCCATCAAATCTTGCTTGACAAAACGCATCAGGCAAATGTGAAGTCGGCACTGGTTAGCAGGTTGGCACGGAAGTCAACTAGAAGGGCGATCGGATCATTGCTGACCCTGATGAGCGTATCTCGACCGCGCTGAGCGATGTTTAACTGACGGAAGGAGAGGTTGGTATCGAGTCCGAGGAGGTCTTGGCGATCGCGGAATCGCAGAATTGTATCGCGTCCGTCTCCTCTAGCCAGGATGAACGTATCTCTGCCACTTTCTCCAATGAGGTCATCATTGCCGAAACCGCCATCAAGCCGATCATTACCGCCGCCGCCAGTTAATTGATCGTTGCCGTCGCCCCCCAACAATTCATCGTCGCCTGCCCCTCCAACGAGCCGATCATCTCCATCGTCACCGAGTAATTCATCGTTACCACTGCCGCCATTCAGCCGATCGTCATCGTTATCGCCATCTAGCTCATCATCACCTGCGTCACCCAACAAAATATCGTCGTCATCTCCACCAGAAAGAGTATCGCTGTCTTCCCCGCCCGATAGAGTATCCTCACCATCATCGCCTTCTAAACGATCCTCACCATCGCCGCCTTCTAAACGATCGTCACCACTATTCCCCTCAAGCCGATCGTTGTCATCGTTGCCAAAGAGTTCATCCTCGTCATCTCCACCGAAGAGCGTATCGTCACCATCGCCGCCAAAGAGTTCATCGTCGTCATCTTCTCCCTCAAGGCGATCATCATCATCGTCGCCAAAAAGTTCATCATCACCGTCTCGTCCTTCGATGCGATCGTCTCCGTCTTCTCCTTCGATGCGATCGTCTCCGAAACCGCCAATGAGCGTATCATCGCGACTGGTACCATCAATATCATCGTTGAGGTCATCTTCATCAATAATGTCAAAGATGTCGCCAAAAAAAATAGAATCAAATAGACCGATTGAGACTTGAAGCGTTCTCATTGTTACTGGGGTTTGTCACTGAGGTTTGAGGAAGCATGGAATGCATTGCTTTTTTCGGTAGAGGGCTTTGCAGGCTTTAAGAGGAGTGAGCGAAATGGTTTCCCCCTAAATCCCTCTTCAAAAGCTACTGAGTACACAAGTTCTCTGGTTTCCCCTTCAGTTGTCTCGCCCCTCCATCTCCCAATCCGGGGGGACTTTGAAAGCGGAATCAGCCCCCTCGTCGCCACAAGCCGCTGGGATCGAATGGCAACCCTCATTGCCAGCGGTCGTCAGTGCCAATCGAGTGAGCTAACTTTGTAAGGTGGGCATTGCCCACCCTAACCCAACCCGTGGAAGAACAGGGAAATCAACGACTCATGGTTGCCGACACTGATCCATCTAAGATCTGGTAGAGATCTAATCACAGATCCATTAAAGGGATGACTGAATCTCCGTTCGTCTAGTTCCTGCGGCTTCACGATTTGTTACAGAATGGCTTGCCTCTATCCATTGGGGTTGTTTTCGGCGGTGATAGCTCCGCGCACTAAGATGACCGTGCGGTTGCTATTATGAGCGATCGCTTCTGGAATATTGCCTTTGATCGCTTGCTGCAATAGTCCTTCGCGGGTTGCTCCTAGCATGATTACATCACAGCGTTCTCTCCAAGCCAGTTGGATTACGGCATCAGGAACCGATCGATTGTAGACCAGACGAGCCATGACAGAGCAATTTAGCTGGTTTCTTAGATCATACACAATTTGCCGTAACGCACTGGTTTCAGAGAAGTCGGGTTCTGAGGTGAATACTTGACAAATTTGGATATCAGGAGCAGATGACAGTTTCAAGAAGGCAGGTAATAGGCGCAAAGCTTCCAGTGAATTGGGGCCGCCTGCGATCGGCACTAGCCAACGCTTGAATTGAGTGGCGTCTTGAAGTTTGATTAGCACCACTTCACAGGGTGCCTGCCGAATGATCGTGTCTACGATGTTACCAAACACTCGTCCAGGTGTAGTGGTTCTGCCTTCCCAGCCCATTAACATTAGATCAATGTGGCGTTCTTTGATAGTTTCCAGCATCGCTTGAGCCGGATCATGGGCAACTCGAATTTGGGTGTGAATGGGAATTTGCCAATCGCGGACGAGATGTTCGGCGTGGCGCAATAACCGACGGCTGTGCGTCGTCCGGACGGGGGTTTCGGATGGCGGACTGCCACGGGGAATCGAGATAACGTTGAGGCATTCGATCTCGTAGTCGTAGTAGCGGGCGATCGCACCTGCCAATTGCAGCAGCATCGGAGCCGTTTGGGGATTGCTCAACGGGACAAGCAGCCGACCTTTGCCTGTAGCGGGCGATCGAGTTTGATAGACCCCATACGACGGATCGGATTGCGGTCCAAATCGCCCAGTTTCTCCACTAACCTGATCGGCTTCAGCGCGGATGATATCTGCACGAGTGATAATTCCCACGAGTTTGTGCCCTTCGGTGACAGGCAGACGGCTGAGCTTGAAGCGATTCAGAACGTAAAGAACGTGGGTGAGAGGGGTAGCAGGGCTAACGGTGACAGGCTGTGGAGTCATAATATCTGCCAGCGTGACTTCATCAGTCGTTGGACGACGCGACAGATCAGACAGATCGCTTTGGGTGATGATCCCGACGAGTTTGCCCTCATCAACCACCGGGAAGCCGCGATGGTGCGATCGAGAAAAAGCTTGCACCGCTTCACTGAGCGTCATTCGGCTAGCCAGCGTTTCTACTCGTCGCTGCATCAGGTCAGCCGCCGTCAGTTCTGCCCAGGGTCCACCATTGGCTGCATGATGCTTTTCGAGATGAATGCCATTCATCGCGAGGAGGCGACCGTAGATTGAGCCAGTCCCCGCCCGATCGCTAATCAAATAGGCAATCACCGAACCAATCATCAATGGCAGCACCAGATTAAAGTCGGTGGTGATCTCAAAAACAATGACGATCGCCGTAATTGGTCCTCGTGTCACTGCGCTAAAGAATGCCCCCATGCCAGCTAACGCATAGGTGGCAGGAGTACTCACTCCCGCAGGAACACCGAGCGGCAACCCAATCATTGTCTCCATTTGTCCGGCAAACACCCCAATCAAATGTCCCAAGGCGGCTCCCAAAATCAGAGAAGGAGCAAATAACCCTCCGGGTGCGCCAGAACCATATGCGATCAGCGTCAAGATCGATTTAGTGACAAACGCCAGCAACAGGATTTGCCAACTTGCCTGCTCGATACTCAGCAATTGTTGCAATCCGGCGTTGTCTCGAAAGATAGGCGGCAGCAAGACCAGCACCAATCCTGAAATCAAGCCTGCCAAGCCAACTTTCCAGGGCAAACTCAGCCGCAACACCCGCCGATTAAAGGCTAAGCTAACAAAAATTCCGTGGCTAAACAATGCGCCCAAGAGTCCTGCCATCAGCCCCAAGATCAGAAAAAAGGGGACATCTTGCAGCGAAAAACTCGCGAGGGATTTAATTTCAGTCAGGTTGAGGCTAAGTCCTTGTCCACCTAAAAGCCGAGAGACTACGGCTCCAATGAACGATGCCAAAATCGCAGTGCCGAGAGTCAGCCCGGAGAAATCTTGCAGAAATTCTTCTACAACGAAGAGGACTCCGGCGATCGGCGCATTAAATCCGGCGGCTAATCCGGCGGCGGCTCCAGCGGCAATCAGTTGCCGACGATATTCGGGTGAAGTGGGAATCCATTGGCTCAGTTGTGCGGCCAACGCCGCTCCCACTTGCACAGTCGGCCCTTGCCGTCCCAGATTTAAGCCTGAGCCAAGCGCGATGATCACACTCACCATCTTGACGATCGCCACCCGCAAATTAAGCGGAATTGCCACACCGCCAAGGACTGCCTTCACCTGCGGAATTCCACTTCCTGCCGCTTCGGGGGCTAATCGCTCAATCAGCCAACCTGCAATCCATCCTCCGACTAAACCAATGACGGGTAAAGCCATCCAGGCTGGAAAAATAGAGGACAGTTGCAGCCGCCAGCCCCCCAACCAGCCAATGCCCTGTTTCAGCATCACAGCCGCTAGCCCAGAGACCAATCCGATGACACAGGCTTCAAAGATTGCAAACTTTCTCGACCCGACTAGCAAATGTCGAAATCGCCTTGGAACAGAAATGGGCCACATGGCTAGTGCTTTGTCAAGCAAGATTTGATGGGTAATGGGGGGTGGGGCGTTGCCCCCATGCAGGGGTTTCACCCCTGCACCCCGCAATACAAAAATGGCAGACTACTCCTAGAGGCGGGAATTTATTTCCCTTGATGTTCAAAAGAATCGATCGTGAAAATTTAAGACAAGTGTATTCACCCACTCGAACCCTACCACAAACCCAGGCTATTCAGATGTAAGCCGATACGACCGATCAACGAACTGGCGATCGTAAATTTCACAAACAGAACCCTGTAAACTGATCAATTATGACAAACCAACCTGACTTAAGCGACACCACCTTTTGGGCAATTCTCAAGGATGAGATGGATGATGCCTCTGTGAATCAATTGGTTTGGTATTACTTGGGGTATCGCTTTGATGAGGCGATCGGCAAATGGGAGACTTCAGAAGTTGCGGTTGAGTGGCGTGACGCATATCCAGAACCGCCAGATTTTGTTGAGAGCCGTCCGGCGATCGTGAAGTTGACGCGATCGATTCCTCAAGAAAATAAGCAGCTTTTGAAAGAAGAACTTAGGTTTGCAGGATACCAGGTGACCGAACTCGTTCCCCGAAAAACTCGCCGTGCCACGATCGTCAACTGGCTATTAAGCTATCGAAAAGAACAACGCTAATCAGTTTGCTCGGTCGATGGGTCGATGGGTCGATGGGTCGATGGGTTTGAGCATCCCCTTGTTCCCCTATCCCCTTCATCCCCTCAATCCAAATTTAATTCCGTCAATTCCAGACTGGCAGAATCATCTAAAACTGCACCTCTCGCTTTGAGGTTAAACTTCTCACTGGCAGGCAGTCCTAGATTACGACCAAATCTGGCTCCCCGCACCAAAACCACACTCAGATCGACCCGCGTTACATCGGCTCCACTGAGGATGGCTTCCCGAAAATCGGCTCCACTCAAATCGGCATCACTCAAATTGGCATCGCTGAGCCTTGCTTTATGGAGGTTTGCCCAACTCAAATTCGCGGCTTTCAAATTCGCTCGACTTAGTTTCGTCCAACTCAAATTTGTTGCACTCAAGGTCGCTCCTGCTAGCACAGCATCCCGCAGATCCGCCGCCGTCAGATCGGTACTACTTAGATCGGCATCACTGAGATTGGCACCTCGCAGGATCGCTTGTCGCAGATCAGCATCGCTGAGGTCGGCTCCACTTAAATCGGCATGGCTGAGGTTAGCTCCCCGCAAAATCGCTTCTCGCAGATTGGCTTTTCGCAAATTTGAGTAGCTGAGCGTCGCATCCCGAAAGTCTACTCGACTGAGGTTGGCTCGGCTGAGGTTGGCTCCGCTCAAATCGGCATTGCTGAGGTCAACTCGGCTGAAAATTGCCCAAAGGATAAACGCCATGTTGGGGTTTGCCCAAAGAACTAAAGCGCCTCGGCTGGAGTTGTTGGAAATTAGGATTGACCAGATGAGTGTTGCCCAAATTAGAATGATGCCAATTAAGACTGCATTCTTGAGGTTGCTGCTGCCGCTATCCTCCTGCCGTAGGCTCGCTTCCCGCAAATTGATCCAGACGAGGATCGTCCAGAGTAAGTTTGCCCAAATTAGGATAATGCCAATGACGCCTGCCTCGCTGAGCATTGTCCAGAGCAAAATTGCCCAAACAAAATTTGCCCACAACAGGAGGCTACCAATGAAATCAACCCTGGTGAGATCTGCTCCTCGGAGATTGACACCTCTAAATTCTTTGATTCCTCTCCAGAGGCTAATCCGAGTTCGGATGCCTGAAAACAATCGCGAAGTTTTCAGCCAATGATTGAAGCGGCTAACGTTGGAAAATGGTCGTTGAGACGGCTGCGTCATCAGGCTCCATTAGAAATCACTCAGGTTTCCCCATCCATTGTTACTGATCTAGAGTGAAGTGATCCGCAGAGATTGAACAATTGAACAAAAAATAGGCTGATGCTACGCTACAATCGCCACACTAAATTAACGCGATGTGCAATCTTTGTTGCTGTAAGCCTGGTTTCTTGTGGGGTAGGCATCTTGCCTGCCCTAGCTGAACTGGTGAAACGCTCATCCCACAAGAGATTTAAAGAAGTCGCACATCACGCAAATTCCGATCGCGTCGGTTTGAGCCTTCTTTTACCTCTTGAAACCCACCCACTTCGGCAAGGGTATAGAGCGGTCTTCCTTTGATTTCTTCGTAGATCCGTCCGATATATTCCCCCAGAATGCCGATGCTAATTAACTGTACGGCTCCCATGAAGAAAATAGCAACGGTGATTGCAGCGTAGCCCGTTAACGGAGAGTTGGGGGCAAAAAATCGCCAATAGAGAACGAGAATTGCCATGAGCAGGGCGATCGCTGCCGCCCCCATCCCAATATAAGTCGAGATTCGCAAGGGGACTTTCGAGAAAGACACCAGCCCATTCACGGCTAACGCAAACGATTTACCGAACGTATATTTCACTTCTCCGGCGAACCGGGGATCTCGCTCAAACAAGATGGCAGTTTGTCGAAACCCAACCCAAGCCCGTAAGCCGCGAATATAGCGATTTCGTTCTGGCATGGCATTGAGTAGATCCACCACCCGACGATCCATTAAACAAAAATCCCCCGTGTCAGTGGGAATCTCTACATCTGCCAGGTGCCGCAGAATTCGGTAAAAGCCAAATGCGGTTAGCCGTTTGAACCAATTTTCCCGACGGCGCTGAGTTCGCTGAGCATAGACAACCTGATAGCCTCGTTGCCACCATTGCACCAGTTCAGGAATTAGTTCTGGTGGATCTTGTAAGTCAGCATCCATAACCACCACCGCATCGCCTCTGGCAAAATTCAATCCAGCAGTGACTGCAATCTGATGACCAAAGTTGCGGGCAAGGCTGAGATAGCAGATCCGAGAATCTTGTTGATGGAGATCTCGAACCAGAAGCAGGGAGCGATCGTGACTGCCATCATCCACAAACACCAGTTCTGCATCACCATCCAAGCTATCCATCACAGCCCTGAGCCGACGATAGAGTTCAGGAATATTGGCTTCTTCGTTGTAGATGGGCACCACAAAGGAGTATTGGAGACTCATTCCTACTTCCTGGCAACAACGGCAAGATTCCAGGCAAACCGCTTCGTGAGCGGCAATTTTTTGAGATAAAAATCTAATGTCTCTAGACGCAAATATTCAGGCTTCAATCGTTCATGCTCAATCATTATTTTTTTCCAGTATCGCTCTTGATTTGGATCAACTTTTTCGATCAAATAGAACTTAAGGAAAATCCAAAGGGTGGCGATCCAGAAGGTATCGTAAGCGGTTTGGGAAAACAGAGTTTTAATGAAATTGACAATGTTAATATCAAGCGGTTTTTCATCCTCTGTCCGCACTTTTGTGGCAATCCGACGATAGACATTGATCACCGGATTGTGTTTAAGCGGGTCCCAAAAACATACCATTCCGCCGGGTTTCAGCACTCGATGCATTTCACGCAGCGCCATTTTTGGATTGGGAATATGATGCAAAAGATTGGAGGCATAGACAATATCAAAGGTGTTGTCGGAGAAGTCGATCGCCATCGCATTAATCACTCGCCCTTCTACATCAACCTGATTTGCTTCAGCCAATTTCAACGCTACTTCAACCATGCCTGGAGAATAATCTCCCGCTACACAATGGGCACCTCGACTAGCGAAATAAACGCTATTCTCGCCTGCACCACACCCTAAATCCAACAAATATTTTCCGGTTACATCTCCCAATTGTTTGAGGATAAACCGATTTTCAGGAGCTGTGCAGGCTTCAAAGTAGTCTCGGACTCTGATGCCCTCTACATCAATGGCAGCAGCCCAGCGATCGTGAAACTCTTGCTCTTTTTTGAGAATTTCGTCTTGCATGGTGATTTGAGCGTTGTCTAAGGAATATTCCAGAGGATGTCTGCGAAGTAGCTATAACGACTGTCAACCTCTCCCCTAGTCTCTCCGATACCGAAAGGGGAATCTCACATCCATCATTTTCCCTCTCCTTACAGGGGAGGGCTAAGGAGGATGAAACTTTGTAAGGCTTTTCAGATATCCTCTCAGAGCAATCAGTAATAGAAGTCAATTATAAATAGCCCCCGATCGCTTTCGCTCGACCAGGGGACTCAAACCACACCAAAAATATCAGAATTGGCAGAATAAATTCAGCCTGTGATCCGTTCTACAATTCGTTGCACGATTTGCATTCCAGTCACAGCCTGCCACGCAAACAGCCCCACGAGAACGATATTCAAGGCAATATGGCTGGCTCTTGCCCACTCATGCCCCTTTTGCATATAGGGGGTCAACGAGGCAGAAGTGGCAATCAACCCCGTCATTCCTAACCCTGCCAGCAAATGAGGACCCACGAACAATTTGCCATTATTGATGTATGTAATCGCCATGCCGCCGATCGTCCCCAACACCATCAACGCCAGCAGGATCGAGCCAACCTGATGATGTCTGATGTTAAACCGTCCTTTCAGTAACTCCTTCTTCACCTCCCCCTCTGCACTGCGAGTGCGCCGGATCTGGACTCCTAGATAGAGAGCATAGAGAGTTGTTGCCAGCAGAACCCACATCAGGATGGGATGAGTGAACTGACTCCAAACTTTGATCGACTCTGGAATTTCAAACGTCATAGTGTTTTGAATAGTAGCTAGAACTTCATGAAAATTAGCATAACTTATCATCTCCTTTCAGGACTCGATCGATCAAAAATATTAAATAAATGTTAAATGCCTGTAGACTTTTTGCAAAATGTAAAGATATGACTCCATCCGATATTGAAGCCGTTCTGCGCTTTGCATTCGGTGAATGTGAAGCTATGGGTTGTCCGTTGGATGATCAACAACGGCAGGTTTTACAACGAGTTCTGAGAGGCGTGCTGGTCAATTTGCAGGCATCGTCTCTAACTGGCTCGACCCGTGACCTAACCCTAGAGCGCCCGAATCCATTAGCTGAGCTAACGCCCGAACAGCGCCAAATTTTGCTGGAATTTATTCAAACGCAAAAACATCAAGATGGGGACTGGAAAGCGCAGCTTTTAAATGATTGGCTGCACGATCGCGATTCTGGAGCGATTCAATTCATCCGCGAGGAATTTGGGCTGTCATGGTTAGAGCGAGTCCAGTCTGTGCATATTGCCCAATATGCAGATGAGATGGCGATGACATTGAAGGTGGGCGATCGGATTGAAGTCTCCAATGGGCTGTGGGAATGGGTGCAGGAAGAAGGTCCCTGTAGCCGCGAGTGGTTTCCCTGCACAGTAATTGGCATTACGGAAATCTCTGAACCTTCTGCTGAAATATCAGGCTACAGCCGTTACACCACTAGCACAATCCGATTTGACAACGGCATGGAATATGAGATTCAGGGCATTTATGAGTGGAATCGTTATAGCTGGCGCTGGTTAGAGTCTTCGTAAGAGTCAATCGTGAATTGAAAAAACTCATAAATCGGTTCTGGATTAACCGGAGTGACTCCCTCTGCACCAAACCAAGTATTGAAAATTGCCACATCTTGATTGTCATTGGTTAACACTCCTTGCATAAATTCGATCAAACTTTGATTGACAAGTTCCAACAGTTCAGGGTTTTGTTTGTTGAGAAAGCAAGCATACGCTTGAGGACTAATTGGTTCAGGAGGAATAATCGACAATTCATCCGGATTTTCAGATGTTTGTCTCAATCCTTCTAACAAAATCCCATCTCCAGCTAGCGCATCAATTCGACCGACTTCCAATGCCAATAACCCTTCTGCCTGATCTTCAAAATTAATAAATGTCGCGATTCCTAAATACTCTTCTGCAACTTCTGCATTCGTTGTTCGAGGCACAATACCAACTCGAAATTCTCCAATACTAAATGAATTATCATCCTTCACTAAATATTGTGTTCCAGTTGGGAAATAGGGGACAGAAAAGTCTACTTGGGTCGCACGACTCGATGTGTAGCTAGTTGAGCTACAGACAATATCTACCTCTCCTTGTTGAACTCTAGCCACTCGGTTTTCAGTTGTCACTTCTACCAAATTAAGTTGAATTTCTTTCGATAATGCTTGTTCTAGTCTTGCCTCAATCTCCTTTAGCAGATCGATCGAATATCCTACCCATTCTCCGTTACCGTTGATATAGCTAAACGGAGCCGCATCCGTCCGAGTTCCTGCATTCAAAATGCCCGTGCGAGAAATTCGTTCGATCGCCGTTTCTGCAAAACTCGGAGTTGCGAAGGCTGTTGATAGACAGCTTAAGAGAATAATTGTCCACCTTTGCATTATGTTGGCTTCCATATTCATACAAATACAGCTTAGAAATGATGCAATCGGTCAGGGCAGACCAACGTGTTTGCCTTCTAAGCAGGAAACCCTGCAAAGATTGCTCCTCCAGCATGCCATCCATCAACAGAAAATTTCCAGGTGGAATTATTTTCTTCTACTCAAATAATCGAGGAGCGATCGCCGCATCACCTCGACTGGAGCAGGGCATTGTAACCATAATTGCAAGGCAACAACTCCTTGTTGAACCAGCATTTCTAAGCCATCAATGATAATGGCTCCCTGTGACTGTGCCTGCTGCAAAAAACGAGTTGGGCGAGGCGTATAAATTAAGTCATAGACGATAATTCCACTTGATAATTGCTGCATTTCTACCAGATTCAGGGGTGATTCTTCCGCCTGAGAATGCATCCCGATCGGCGTTGTGTTCACTACTAATTCAGCATGAGGCAGAAGTTCCGGCAACGTTTCCCACTCATGCACCGACAAATTTACTGTTAAAGGCGAATTCGTCCAGCTCGTGAGAAAACTTTGCAGCTTCTGAGGAGTTCGTCCCACCACTTGCACCTTAGCACACCCCAACTGAGCGCACCCCGCCACCACTGCCCGCGCTGCCCCGCCATTCCCCAACACCACCGCGATCGTCTGACTCCAATCTCGCGACTGCTCCCGCAAGGGTGCCAAAAACCCTTCCACATCTGTATTCGTGCCAAACCAGCCCTGCTCCGTCCGACAAACCGTATTCACCGCTCCGATGGCTTGCGCGATCGCCGATACCTCCGACAGTAACGACATAATCGCCTGCTTATGCGGAATCGTCACACTAAAACCTTGCACTCCGATCGCCTCCAATCCCACCACTGCCTCAGATAGGTGTTCAGGAGCAATCGGAAACGGCAAATAAACGTAATCTACGCCGAGATGGGCGATCGCCGCATTATGCATGACTGGGGAGAGGGAATGGGCGATCGGATAGCCAATTACGCCGAGGAGTTTTGTGGTGCCTGTGATCATAGGGATGAGGGATGAGGAATGAAATAGCGGTAGCCAGTAAATGGTAATTGTGGGTTTTGCAGTATTTACTATAGCGATCGGATTGAATGGTGAATAGGACAGCAAGATCCATACAGGCTAATAGAGTTTACGGTTTAAACTTCATAAGCCTGCACCACAAACGTTCAAATCATCCCGCCTCCATCTCCCGATCCCCCATCCCCTTCATCCTTCGTCATGTGCCAAATCAAGACGTTGGATGACGTTGGATAAAGACGTGCCATGTTGGGA
>JAAUSF010000265.1 GCA_012033255.1 Cyanobacteria bacterium RU_5_0 | reverse complement strand
TTGAGCGGCTGCCGATGACCTATGCTGCCACCGCGATCGCTTCTACCAGTCCGCTCCAACCGGGTTGTTAGCTGGCTCTCGCCGTCGATCGCCGACTGTCCCTGACTCATCCCTCACCTCCGATCGCCTTCATTCACATCGTCATCCCCGATCGCGGCCACAACGGGTCGCAACAGCCGATCGCTTTACTCCTGCCACCCCCGATCGCTTCACGGACTGCGGCAACCAGCCGATCGCTTCCACCTCCTGCCTCAGTCGATCGCGCGATGGACGTTTCGGAAAAAGCCGATCGCCTGCAATCACAAGTGCAAGGTCTCTGTGCGGAGCCAGCTAACGATTGCGTTCAGCGGGCAGCGCGAAGACTCGAACGATAGACGAAGAGATTGACAACTGTCCGCTGCAACGCGATTGTTAGGTGGCTGGCAACTATCAACAAACTCAACAATCAGGACAAAAACTCTAAAACTAGCTGATTGAATTTTTGTGGATGCTCGATCGAACTCCAATGACCACACTCCTCAAAAATCTCCAGTCGAGCATTCGGGATAATGGTGACAGCATTCTGAGCATGGCTTACAGGAACCATTGGATCTTGTCTGCCCCAGATAATTAAGGTTGGAGCAGTAATGGTCTGTAATCTCCCAATAATCGACTGATAAAACTGTCCCCAGATACTGAAGTTTGAACGCCCAACGTTTAAGGTTGCTTCTGCCGCACCAGGAAGCGTCGCCATTTGATAAAACTCCTCGACAATTTCATCAGTAATCAGTTTTGAGTCATACACTGCCTGTTTACACAGCATTGCCACACCCGATTTGCTTGGCGAACTAAATAATCTGCTTAAACCGGGCAGCGTCGTGATTCGCAACAAAAAGCTGATTTCTTTACCTAAACCACCACTGCCAACTAGAACCAATTGATCGACTAACTCTGGAAAATTCAGCGCAATGGTGAGCGCGACTCCACCACCCGCAGAAGTTCCAATCAAACTCGCTTTCGGGATGTCTAAGACCTTCATGAAATCCCGCGTGAACTGAGCCATGAAATCAAAGGTGTAATCCGCATCCGGTTTATCGGAGCGACCCGCACCAACCATATCAAACGCATAAACCCGATGATGCTCGGCTAATTCAAAAATATTGTGCTTCCACAACTCAATATAACCGCCGCCACCATGAAGCAAGATGACTGTGCTGCCCGAATCACCAGCTTGCCAATATCGGGTATTAACTGAACCGACCTTGACATATTGATCTTGCAATTGTTCAGTTCTACTCATCTCGACCTTGCCAATCTTGTAACGCTCAACCCCGATTTTACGCCTTTACTGAATCTCCTCAAAACTGTCTTAATCTCAAACGTCAACAGACAAGCTCTCAACCATGCCGTCACCGAACACTTAAGCCACCTAACGGCTCCCGTCAGCGGCGACCAACACCTTTGGCTTCCCACCCGATCGCTTTCTCTCGTCCGCTGCACGGGAATGGTTAGCCTGGGCAATCGGTCTTTGACTTTTTCTACCCTTGGATGGTGGCAAAATATCAACGAACCTCCTCAGCAGTGGAAGGGCGCAATGGCTATTTGTCTCGGTTGCACCATGCCCGTCGGGGGCTTTCCAAACAGTCCTTACAGGTGCTGACGATCATTCACAATTTTGATCTTCAACGCGCGGATGGCTCCACTACGGCACAACGATTATTTGATCGTTCTTTTCCCAATTTATTTGATTGGGTGGTGGAGTCTCTGGGTGATCTCCCTTTGCCACGTCAGTCTGCAAAGGCACATTCGTCCAATTCCGTGTCTACGTGGGCTTTCCCGCCTTAAGTTGATACCCGCCATTTCCATGCATAACGGATAATTAGTAAAAGAAGAACGACTTCTACAACAGCGCCAAACACCATATGCATCCAAGCCTCACCTGCCAAATTGAACAATGTATAAGGAATATAAACCGCAGCCACGATTATGTTTGTCCAACGATTTACTTTAGCTGACAAGGCGACGGAAAGGAAAATCATAAGAGCTGGAATTGTTACCGAAGCCAGTGCTGTCAATAGAAAGACTTGTGTAATGTCAAATACAAATACTTTTCCTGCCAGAATATCCCTTATTTTGCCCGGCATATATAAGGCGAAATAATCTACATAGATGTAGAGAAACATGAAACTCGCCCACAGTGCTGCAAGCTTCATCTTGACCCTTATGTCTTCCAATACGTTTTGTGGTGTTTTTTGTGCATTCATATTTTTCACTCTTATTCGTCGTCTACCTTTGTAGGCTTACAGTGTAAGTGTAACTTACGGTGTAAGTTTGTCAAGGGGGCAATCCAGTGGGACTGATTCGTAGTGTCGATTCGCACACCTGAAACACGCTGTAAAATAACCTAATGCCTAAGAAGAAGAATCCAGACACCATCCTTCCAGTACCGTTAAGCCGAGAACGGGTGCTCCTTGCTGCGCTCCGCTTAGCTGATGCAGAGGGACTGGAAGCATTGTCGATGCGAAATCTGGCTCAGGAACTAGGCGTTAAAGCAATGTCGCTCTACAACCATATCAAGAATAAAGATGACTTGATTGATGGCATTGTGGACATCGTAGTTGGCGAAATTGAAGTACCGGATTTTAAGCTTGATTGGAAAACAGCGATGCGACGGCGGGCAATTTCAGCCCACGAGGTTCTACTCCGTCATCCTTGGGCAACGATGCCGATTGTGTCACGGATCAATGTCGGTCCAGCGATGTTGCGGTATGTAGATGCAACGTTGGGCTGCTTACACGAAGCAGGATTTTCGTTGGAAATGGCGGATCATATCTGGAATGCGATGGACAGTCATATCTATGGATTCACGCTTCAGGAGTTGAACTTTCCCGTTGAGGCAGAAAACTATTCTGAAGCCGCAAAAGAAGGACTGCCATTGATTCCAGCAGAGCAGTATCCTTACATGAATTATCTGACCCACGAAGTGATAGAGAGGAGGTACGACGGTTTGCACGATTTTGAGTTTGGACTAGACTTGATTCTCAATGGTCTAGAGGCGTTACTCTGACTGCCTGACAGCTCTCTGAGGAACATGGAGAAATCAAAGATCACACACCAAAGCTCGAATGCGAGAAAACCAAAACCAATTGTAAAAATCTTCTTGGACTATACAGGTGAACATCACAGGGTAAGCGAATGCAATAGTGCCAACAACTAGTGGTCTGTCAATTATTAACTGACGGGTAAAGTCGGTGAAGCTTGATGCGAGCATCTTGGGTGGTAAAGCGCCAATCAATCCAGGTTTCCTCTTCATTACGCTGGTTCTGCCAAGCAGCAAC
>JAAUSF010000024.1 GCA_012033255.1 Cyanobacteria bacterium RU_5_0 | reverse complement strand
GGCAATCCCTGTGTGGTTGCCCTGGGGTTGGGGCAATCCCTGTGTGGTTGCCCTGGGGTTGGGGCAATCCCTGCGTGGTTGCCCTGGTTGAGAGGGCAGACACGTGGGTCAGCCCCTACCGACGGCAAAATCAACAAAAAATTTACAGAGGGTAGATATTTAATGTCCGAAATCAGTCCTAGGTGCAGTAATTTGAAGGCTTCAAGGCTGCGGACTTCGGAAAATAGTCCTCAATTCTCAAGTGTGGAATGAGAGAAGCATTTCTTATCAATGCCAGAAGGAAATCTACTAGCATAAATCTAAAAAACCGTTGACGTTTTGTAAATTTTTTGTTACATTTATTTACATAAAGTCACAGAAGAGAGGAACACAAAATGTACACGACGAACGAAGAAGGCATTCTCAACAACTACGCCATCGAACCCCCCATTCATTTCGCAGAATATCCTTCCTTAGAGCAGCAAAAGCGCTATGTTCTTCAAGGCACGATCGCTCTCCTGCTGGTTGTCAGCACATTTCTCACGGCTCTTGCGGTCAGTTAAGAGTTTTAAGTATAGCGATGGCCATTTGGGTTAGAACGGGGTGCAGGGGTGGAACTCCTGGCTGGGGGCGAAGCTCCCACACCCCCTTTAATCCTGATGTCCTAACCTGTATGACGACAGTTATATCTAGGTCACGAGTGATCAACATCTGGTTTGGATTTTCTCCCACTGCCTCAGCGACAAGCTGGGGTTTTTTATTGAAGGTAAAAGATAAATTCCCTTTTCCTTTTTCCTTAATAGGGTAGGCTGTAAAAGCTAACGAGATTCCGATCGCCAAAGCCTGTGTTTTTTAGTGTTGTTATCCCAACTTACAATCGTCGGCCCATTTTAGAGAAGTGTCTGAGAGCCTTGGAGTTGCAGCAGCTTGCTGAGAAGAGTCAAATTCAGGGCTATGAAGTGGTGGTGGTTGATGATGGCTCCACGGATGATACGGTGGATTGGATCAAGATGTATAATGCTGAGCTTTCTCATGTGCAGTTATTTCAGCAGGAGCATCAGGGTGCCGCCGCCGCTCGAAATTTAGGAGTCGAACAGGCAAAGGGAGACACGATCGTTTTTATTGATAGTGATCTGGTTGTCACGGATGTTTTTCTTCAGTCTCATGCAGATGCCCTAACTCAAGGACAACAGCAATTTGGAAGCGATCGCCTCTTCACCTATGGCAGGGTCATCAATACATGCAATTTCGATAATCCGACTTCTGAACCGTTCAAAGTAACCGATTTTTCAGCCGCTTATTTTGCCACAGGGAATGTGGCGATCGCTCGTCACTGGTTGCAACAAGCCGGACTCTTCGATACTCAGTTTCAACTCTATGGTTGGGAAGATTTAGAGTTAGGCGTTCGTCTGAGGCAATTGGGCTTGCAGCTGATTAAATGCCCGGAGGCAGTTGGCTATCATTGGCATCCTCCATTTACGATAGATCAAATTCCTAGATTGATTGAGAAAGAAATTCAACGCGGTCGCATGGGCGTGGTGTTTTATCAAAAGCATCCGACTTGGAACGTGCGGATGATGATTCAGATGACGTGGTTACATCGTGTGCTGTGGGGAGGGTTAACACTCGGTGGAACGGTGAATGAACGATCGATGGCTCCTTTGTTGCAGTGGTTGATCGATCGAGGAAATCCTCAACTTGCTTTGGAGATTGCTCGAATTTTTCTCAACTGGTACAACGTCAAAGGGGTTTATGCGGCGTATGCAGAAATGCACTCCCGATAACCAAACTTAAGCAACCTTAAGCCGACTTGATAAAGCGAATGATTTCACGCACATGGTCTAGAAATTGCCCATCTGCACTCAGTTGTGCGATCGCATTTTGGGCATCTCTAGCAAGCCGCTCATGTTCAGATTGGTTAGTGACTTTCAAACTTTCATGAGCCGACGCAAGATTGCTTAAATCTTGACGTAGAGCAGTGACCATCTGCTGTTGTCGAGTGACTAAAGCATCCGGATTCTCGTCATTGAGTTGATAATTAAGCTGGTTTATAGTCTCTTCTAACTGGATCACTCGCTGCCGCAATTCGACAATATCTTCACGCGGATATTTCAATTCTCGTCCGATCGATCGCAATCGATCGCTAAGATATTGATAAAACGCGATCGTCGGACGCAGCACCGTCAGCAATAATGCGGCTCCAGAACCGAGATACCCAATCTGACTAATCCCCATCGTTGCCAAAACATACAATCCTAGCGCCGAAAGCAGATGCAGCCCAATGGCAACCCAGAGCGATCGTTGTACGACCTGCCGCACATATCGCAGCGATGATTCATCTACGGAAATCCCTTTTTGGCGAGACTCCGCTGCATCCGCCAGAACCGCTTTTGCCCCAAAATAAATATTCCACGGCACCGTCACAATCACCAGCAGCCACCAAAAGCTAGCGGCTCCGATCGTCCAATCTAGAAAGTTGCCTACTGAAATGTGCAAGAACTGAAGAACACCGAATATCAGCAGAATCAGGATAACGAAACCGAATGATAAACCAAGGAAGTGGCTTGTTTTTTGGTCGTTCATGGTGGGCGATCGCCTCTCATCAATGGATAGCCGTTGTACTTCTAGTAGAGTGTCAACCTTGAGTTGAGGGGTAGATGGGTGGATGAGTGAATGGGTGGACATCCAACACCGCTTGCCTTTACTTCCCCCATCGACCCATCGACCCCTCCACTCCCAACCCCTCACTTCACCGTTGACAGACTACTAGAATCACTGAAGTCCATTGCCGTTTTAACTTTAACCCAGTCCTCATTGAATGCACGGGCTATTTGGCGATCGACTCTTCCTGCAAAAAGTCCCCCAAAGTTGGGGGATTTAAGGAGTTGCAAGGCTCGTATGTATGCGGTTTTAAGTCCACCCTGCCCGATCGGTAAGGCGGAGAGCTTCTTCGTTATTGCGACCAAAGATCGACGCATTCAACGGATCTTCTCTGAATTCGCCAAAACTCTCCAAGACTGGATCAAGGGGAACGCCTTGTAATACAGGATATTCATTGCTGCCTTGAGCAAAAACTTGTTGAGATTCAGCACTGACTAAATGCTCTAAAAAACGAAGGGCAGCCTCTTTATTAGGAGCCGTTTTTAGAACGCCCGCTCCACTGATATTGACATGAGTTCCTCGATCGCGCTGATTTGGGAAGAAGACGCCAATGTTCTCTGCTGCTTCTCGTTCCGCTGGATCATCTGAATTTGCCAAACGGACGAGGTAGTAGGTATTGGCGATCGCTAAGCTTCCCACTCCAGCCGCACAGGCTTTTATCTGCGCGGTATCATTCCCTTCGGGTGGACGGGCAAAGTTGGCAACCATCCCCCGTGCCCATTCTTCCGTTGCCTCAGCGCCATTGGCTTCTAGAATTGAGCCAACCAGCGATTGATTGTATATGTTGGTGGACGATCGCACCAGAATTTGACCGCGCCACTGCGGATCTGCCAAATTCTCGTAGGTCGATAACTCAGATGGGTTCACCTTAGTCTTGTCATACATGATCACCCGCGCTCGCTTTGTCAACCCAAACCAAAGTCCTTGAGGATGACGCAGGTTTTCGGGAATTGCCTCTTGCAATACCGAAGAATTGACAGGTTCAAACAGACCATCTTGCTCTGCTCTCCACAGGCGACCTGCATCGACGGTCATTAACACATCCGCAGGGCTATTGGCACCTTCACTCTTAATCCGTTCGATCAGCGGGTCTGCCTCTGCCTCAATCAGATTCACCTGATATCCAGTTGCCTCGGTGAAACTCTGATACAGGGCATTATCTGTATCATAGTGACGGGCAGAGTACAGGTTAACAGAACCGCCCCCCTGTGCTATTGGAGACTGCTGTGCCCGTCCAGGTTTGGTTTTAAGTTGCCCAACGGTTAAAACAGTTATGGCTGCACCCGCACTCATAAAGGTGCGTCGAGTCATCTTGTTCATAATTCACACTCTCACGGTTACATTGCGTTGAGTTGGAGTCGATCGGCAACTGATGACAACAGATTGCCAAATTAATATTTTACGCTTATTGCGATTCATTCTTAGTTATTCAGTAATCTTTGTTAGTAAATTTTCTAGGATAGAATCATCAAGAAGCCTCATGGCACAATGCTCAATCCTATGAGAAATAGTAAGTTTTCTCACTCAAGCTGATTTCAGTTCAGGATTATTGCAATTATTTATATAGCTGTAGTCAGTTAGGTTAGGACATGGACATTTTTGTGGGGCGGCTCCGCCGCCCCACAAAAATGTCCTAACCAATATGACTATGGCTATAGTTGGGTTGAAGGAGGAACGATCGCTTCAGGCATCTGATTTTTGTGAGCCTGAATGCGAGGCTGCATCCCGTGGGCTAAGACCCGTAACACGATGCTTGGAGCATAAAAGGCAGTCGCCGGTTTCAGCATGTGAACAACTTCCCACAGGGTGCGATAGACATCTGGATACTCAGAAACGAGTGGCAACACCTGATCCTGATACCAATTTGACAACTGGATCATGGGTGATGTCTTTTTTCCTTCGGTTGTCGTGTAGCGATAATCTTGATAAATTGCCATCATCCAAGGCATCAAGTGGGCACGAGCAATTTGAGCTTGAATCCGTCGAGTTAGCCCTTTTGAACGCTTGTATGGATGGCGTTGTTGTAGTTGATGCAAACAACGATCGAGAATTTGGGCTTCGATCGCCGCCACACTCATTCCCTGAGCATAAACCGGATTGAAGGCACAAGCGGCATCTCCCATCACCAGAAAATGTTCTGGATAGCGACGAAGCCGCTCATAACCACGCAGACGGTTTTCGTTTCCTCGATATAGATAAACTGGACTTAACGGAGTTGCAGCTTTGATTGCGTTGTAAATCTCTGGTGTTGGTAAACTCCGCGCAAACTCTAAATAGCCTGCCTCATCCGTCGGCGGATCATCTCGATCGCCACCTCCTAAGCCAACAATCCAGCGATTGTCTTCAATGGGGAACAAAATCCCAGCACGAGAATATACTGGAGGGACAGCTTGCACGAGAATCGCTTGCCAATCGGCTTGAAAGTTGGCTGGGCGTTGATACACGCGATGAGCATACCCAATAAAGGCATTAACAACCGTTTCAGGTGGAGGAGCATAGCCAAGCCGTTGGAGCCATTGAGGAGCATTCGAGCCTCTACCACTGGCATCAATGATCAAATCGGCAAATAGCCCTTCTTCATGAGTGCGATCGCGATCGATCGGATCTCGCACCCGCACACAGACTCCGGCTATCTTCGTGTTGTCTGCATTCGGTACCAAATCTGTAACCGTTCCTCCCTCCAAAAATTGCACATTCGAGAAAGCAGACAAGCGACCACGAATCGTCCAATCTAATAGATCGCGGCTCATAGAAAGGTTGTCAAGTCCCATAGGACACTGCATTGCTTTGATAGTTGCGGCATAGAAGGCGACATCTAAACCGCTTTCTAACACAGGGACTCCTTGAGCAATCAAGCTGTCTGCCAAACCAGGGAACAATGTTTCTAAAATTAATTGTCCTTGTTTGAGCAGAATATGCAGAAAGCGAGACTGCGGCACCCCTGGACGAAACGCCGATCGATTTGGAAAGAAATCTCGTTCGATAATTGTGACGTGATCGAAGTGATCCGCCAGCACTCGTCCAGCTAGTAATCCTGTAATACTGCCACCAATCACGATGGCATGATCTCGATGTTGCATCTTACCGTCCTCTGACAATGTAGCGACGTTAGCAAAGCCTTGATGACGTGAGGGCTATTGTGTAGCGTTCTGGAGCGACGCTACCTTTAATCTGGCAAACATAAGCTCAGGCAAACAGTACCTCAGAGGGTACTTTTTATCACTACAAGGCTCACAGGACTGATTTCGATAAGCTATCTAAACAATGCGGTGTCTCAACCAGAAAACTAACAGTGGCATTGCCATCCGATACCCAAACTTTGAACCATAGATTAATCCTTTTTGTTCTAATCCAGTTAATGCGCCTTGCAGACCTCCACCTCTAGAAAGTTGATGTTTTTGGAGATAGTCACGCGAATGAGGACTGTCGGTTGGATCGATCGCTAAACTCTCCAACACTCGTGCTTGAATAGGCGGCAGTAAAAGAATGAGAGATTCAAAGGTTAAGGAAAGATCAGCGACAAGAGAAAGAAGACTACGATGAACGTGATGAGGTTGAACGATCGCAATTTGAGGATCGGTAATGCGACATTCTAGCCAAGTGCGACGAGCAAGGGCGATCGCATCTCCAAGATGTCCCTGAACATACTTCAGAAATAGTTCGATCGCATCCACATCAAACTTCAATCCCTGAAATGCCATTGCTTCTATCACCCAAGATTCGATCGCCTCTCGCTCTAACGGTGGCAATGTCATCACCTGTAAGTGGCTTTCAGATGCCCAAGATTCGACAACAGTAGCAATGACCGCATAGTTTACGCGGCTTTGGCGCTGAATTTCCTGCCGCAAATATTCCTCCCATTTGCCCGATCGATCCCAAGAACGGATGTGCGGAAAGTTTTGAAAGACAAAGACAACCCGACAATCTAACCACTCCGCCATCATTTGCGGCAGGGTTAGTAGAGCTTGCAGGACGATCCATTCTTCACGGGTCGGAACGTGCCAGACTAAACGTGCCCGTCGTGTCGAAGTTTGTTCCAGAATTAATGGATGTTGAGTACTCCATTGTTGAATCAGTCCGAGTTCATTGGGTTCTGAGAAAACCTCTAGTAAGCCTTCTGCGAGTAACTCCAGGAACCGAGAAGCATTTGTGGCGCGGAGACAGTCAATTTCCAGGACTCTCGCTCCTACTTGGTGAGCCGCCCAACGAACCAACGATCGCCGTCCACTTCCCGGTACACCCGCCACCATCAAATCTCCATCGGCAGCAAAAATTTGGCTCACTTGCGCCAGTTCAACTTGTCTACCAATCAAATGTCGAGGAACAAAGGGGTTGCTGACCATCAGGAGAAGATAAGACGAATTCATGAATATGCTTAATAACTTTATAACTCTACTCGCTGGCAAAAAACTAGCTGGCACTAGATCATAGTTCTGTGGCAAAATACTGATACTAATATTTAGTACCGACTATCACTTCTTGGTCAACCTCAATCCATTCCAACCGATCTATCTATGGCTGCAAGTCCTTTACCAAAAACTGTTTTCAATACAGGTGATAATCCAGCTTGGCATACGCTAGATGCAGATCAAGCCATTAAACTTCTAGAGAGCGATCGTACCTCTGGCTTGACGACGGCTCAAGTTACCCAAAACCAACAACAGCATGGCTTCAACGAACTGATCGAAACGGGTGGACGATCGCCCCTGGAGATTTTGTGGGATCAGTTCAAGAATATCATGCTGCTGATGCTGATTGCGGTTGCCATTATCTCAGCCGTTTTAGATGTGCGCGAAGCAATGGCGCTTGGCAGGTTCGTGTTTCCCAAGGATGCCGTAGCAATTTTTGCGGTTGTTCTACTCAACGGACTGCTCGGTTACATTCAAGAAAGCGGTGCTGAGAAAGCCTTAGCTGCACTAAAAAATCTAGCTACTTCAAAGGTGCGAGTCGTTCGAGAAGATAAACCTTTAGAGGTAGATTCCAAGGACCTCGTGCCAGGAGATGTAATGCTGCTGGAAGCCGGTGTGAAAGTCGCTGCCGATGGACGAATTCTGGAAGAAGCGAATCTGCAAGTGCGGGAGGCGGCTCTAACTGGTGAGGCTCATGCTGTCAGTAAACGAGCGACAGTGACGCTACCAGACAGTGTGCCACTTGGCGATCGGATCAACCTGGTTTTTTCAGGTACGGAGGTGGTGCAAGGACGGGCTACCGTCCTTGTCACAGGAACAGGAATGCAGACGGAACTCGGCAAAATTGCCACTGCGCTTCAAGGAGTGGAAAGTGAACCAACCCCATTGCAAAAGCGGATGAGCCAGTTGGGCAATGTGTTGGTAACGGGTTCTCTAGTTCTGGTGGCGATCGTCGTGATTGGTGGGACAATTTTCCGTCCATCGCTGTTTGAGGAACTCGTGAAAGTCTCTCTCAGTATGGCGGTTGCGGTCGTTCCTGAGGGGTTGCCTGCTGTAATCACCGTGACATTGGCACTAGGCACCCAGCGGATGGTAAAACGCAATGCTCTAATCCGCAAACTTCCGGCAGTCGAAACGCTCGGTTCCGTGACCACAATTTGTTCCGACAAAACGGGAACCCTCACCCAAAACAAAATGGTTGTGCAAGTCGTTCACACCCATAGCTGCACGGCTCAGGTAACAGGAGAAGGCTACAGTCCTGAAGGAGAGTTTCTGGCAAGGATGAAGGATGAAGATGGAAGAATGAATGAAACCGCTCCTTCCGCTCATCCGTCATCCGTCATCCGTCATCCGTCCGAAGATCCCGAACTTCGATCGCTCCTGCTGGCTTGCGTTCTTTGTAATGATGCAGTATTGCAGAAAGAAAATGGCGAATGGGCAATTTTGGGTGATCCAACTGAAGGGGCATTGTTGGTGCTTGCTGGGAAAGCCGGATTTCGCAAAGAGAAGCAGGAACAGGATTTTCCTCGTGTTGCTGAATTCCCTTTCTCCTCCGAACGTAAGCGGATGAGTGTGATGGTGACGGATGAAGGCGGCAGGATGAAGGATGAGGGGATTGCCCTGTTCATGTTCACTAAAGGTTCGCCGGAGTTGACGCTGGAACGCTGTAGTCACATTCAAGTTGGCGATCGACGTGAACCGATTACAGCGGCACAGCGCCATCAAATTTTGGAGCAAAACAATCAGCTTGCGGGACGAGGATTGCGGGTATTGGGGTTTGCCAGTAAACCACTGGCTGAACTGCCGCCGGAAGCCTCTGAAGAGAGTTCTGAGAATGATTTAACCTGGCTAGGATTAGTGGGAATGCTGGATGCACCGCGTCCAGAAGTGCGAGAGGCGGTGAAGAAGTGCCGGGCAGCAGGGATTCGTCCAGTGATGATTACGGGCGATCATCAACTCACGGCACAAGCGATCGCGGAAGACTTGGGCATTGCGAAACCCGACGATATTGCTCTGACAGGGCAACAGCTTGAAACTCTCACCCCAGACGAACTAGAGGCAGCCGTTCAGGATGTCAGTGTGTATGCGCGAGTCTCTCCGGAACACAAGCTGCGAATTGTGCAAGCTCTTCAACGCTGTGATCAGGTTGTGGCAATGACGGGGGATGGCGTTAATGACGCGCCTGCTTTGAAACAAGCTGATATTGGGGTCGCAATGGGGATTACAGGAACAGATGTGAGCAAAGAGGCGAGTGACATGGTGTTATTGGATGACAACTTTGCCACGATCGTTTCAGCCGTCGAAGAAGGTCGAGTGGTTTACATCAACATCCGCCGGTTTATTCGCTATATCTTAGGCAGCAATATTGGTGAAGTGTTGACGATCGCCGCCGCACCCTTACTTGGATTAGGCGGTGTTCCTTTATCGCCATTGCAAATCCTCTGGATGAATCTAGTGACCGATGGGGTTCCGGCGCTGGCATTGGCTGTAGAACCGGGTAGACCGATCGTGATGCAACAGCCTCCTAAAGATCCGAAAGAAAGTATTTTTGCGCGGGGGTTAGGCGCTTACATGATTCGCATCGGGCTAATTCTGGGGATCATCACGATCGCGATGATGGAATGGGCATACTTTTACACACAGCAAAACACCGCAGGCGGAGCATTAGATGCCGATCGCTGGAAAACAATGGTATTCACGACCCTCTGTTTAGCGCAAATGGGACATGCTCTTGCCATTCGTTCTAACACGCGATTGTTTGCAGAAGTCAATCCCCTTTCCAATCCTTATCTTTTGGTATCGGTTGTTTTCACATCTATCCTGCAACTGTTGTTGATTTATGTTGAACCGTTGCGAAACTTCTTCGGAACTCATCTTCTGACATTCCAGGAATTGATGATTTGCGTTGGATTTAGTGCCTTGATTTTTATCTGGATTGAAGCTGAAAAGCTGTTCATTCGCTGGTATAAAACGCGACAACTTAGGAAGTATAGCAACAGCCACTTGGGTTAGGACGGGGCAGGGGTTCCACTCCTGGCTGGGGGCGAAGCCCCCACACCCCCCTTTAATCCCGATGTCCTAACCTAACTGACTACAGCTATAAAAGCAAAATAGCAAAATTGGATAGATTAGACGCTGGAACTAAAAACATCTAAGATCAGTCATTTTCCCTGAAACAGTATAGCTGTAAGTCAGCTAAGTTAGGACAGGGACATTTTTGTGGGGCGGCTTCGCCGCCCCACAAAAATGTCCTAACCAATAGGGCTATCGCTATATATTTCAGGGTTTTTTGTTTGGATTCTTTTTGAGCATAAGTACCCATCATGAGCAAGCAAATTTTCACTCGCCCCATGATCACCAAAGTGATTATCCTGTATGCAATTGTGGCGACGATCGGGGCACTGTTTCCCTTCCGCAATGCGGATTTAACATCTCAACCAACCGCTATCTTGACAATGCTTCGTCGAGAGTTGGAATCATGAGGGCGCGATCGCAAACCCAATTAGAGCCAGTTGCCTAATAAAACATACGGTGCCCAAAACCGAGGAGATTGATACTGGGGATCATTCAATAAAGCCACCTGAGCGCGACGCAAGGCTTCGGCTTTGGAAATGGGGTTGTTCAACAACTCCTCGTAGAACTTACCCATAAACACCGCACCAGAGTCATCATCCAGGTTCCACAATGAGGCGATCGTACTGCGTGCCCCGGCTCGTACCGCCACACCTGCCAAACCCAATGTCGCTCGTCGATCGCCCACCGCCGTTTGACAAGCACTCAGCACCAAGAGTTCAATGGGGTTTGGGCTGGTTAACTCTTGAGTTTGCAGCAGACTACTTAAGTCGTTCACATTGATCCGTTCATCCCAAGCTAAGATAAACGTGTCAGCCGCATTGGAACTAAACTGACCATGCGTGGCAATATGCACGATCGAAAAAGGAATAGAACTCACCAATTCCTGAAAGTTTTCTCGTGTAAAGCTTTGATTAAACAAAACTTGACTGGAAACATCCGCCTGAATTTGTTCGACTTCCTGTGCCACATACCGAAGCGGCGGAAAATTATCACGAGATTCGCTTAGCCCAACCACTAATGCCTGCAAATCTTGCTGTTGGAGCGGTTGAGGATCAGGCAACTGTAAACCAGGCGCAACAGCAACACTATATCGTTCTGACAAGTAGTTCTGACCATCATAGAGGGCTGCCATCGGCACACTTCGCAGTGCCCCATCTAACACAAAAACTAATGTATCTACACTATTGCCTTGCAGAAACGGTTCGGCTGGACGAATCAACCAATCATACATTTGCTGCGATAGAGCGGTGAGAACACGCGACGCAAATGGACGCCTCAACTCAATCAAAAGATTATCAACAGTAGTTTCGACAGTTTGCTGCAAGACATCAGCCGTATAGTGCAACAAAGGACGCTGCGGAAGTTTCAGAATTACTTCAATCCGGTTGGGTAAGACGATCGTGTAAAAGATAGCTGCCGATAAATTTTCTTGATCAACCACGCTATCAAGTTGGAATTCTGTATCTAAACAGGCTTCCCGGAAAAAGTTATCGAGTTCTGCAATTTGCAATCCTTCAATGACATCACGAGCATTCGTCAAACTATCCGAATTGGTTTCCACAATACCAGGACGAAGTAATAAATCCACTAATCCCCGATACACGGGTTCAACTTTCTCTCGGAAGGAAAATTGTACATCTCGATTGACCGCCACTAAATCATTTCGCAATGCCTGAAGACTGTTCACCGCTTCTTGATATGCCGCGATCGCCCCCTTGGTCTCTTGTTGAGCATTGAGCAATCGCCCTAATTGCCATTGCCAGAGATAGGAAATATCCGTAGCATCGATCGATTGCGATAACAATAGCGCCTGTTGAGTCAGTGATTGAGCATCGGATAACTTCCCTGCTTGCTCATATAGTCCGCCTAAATTGCCGAGGGCATACGATTGGGCACGGATATCCCCGATCGATTGTGCCTGTTGATTTGCAGTTGCCAGAAGTTGGGCAACGTCTGATTCTCGATCGCCCAATTTCACCAAGCTTTGAGCTAAATCAATCCGATTGTAAATGCTGTCACGACTCAAAGGTAAATTACTCAGTTCAGCCTGTAAATCTCCGTATAGAGTTTGGGCAGGTTCACGACGCTCAGTTTCAACCAACAAGCGGAATTGATTGAGCTTCGCTTGAATTCGCGTGTTTGCTGATGGAGCCGTGTCGATCGCTCGTTGATAGAGGCTCAGCGCCAGTTCCATTTGTTGATAAAAGGCTTGCGCGGTTTCTGTTTGGCTCCGGACGATCGCTAGCTGCGTCGGATTGAGATCACCCGGTGGAGGAGTATTGAGCCGATTGATGGCTTCTGTTGGCGTGAGATCATTCAGGCTGAGGGTTGCGATCGCTTCTGCACGAGTCAAATTGCCTAAACTCAGGAGCGTTGCGGCGATCGCATCTTGAACTTGCGATGTCTCAGGTAATTGCTCGGCAATGGTCAAGCTTTGCTGCAATTGTTCCCGCGCTTGGGGTAAGTTACCCACGACTAACATGGCATCGCCTAAACTCCGTAGAGCAGTCACTTTGAGCAGTGAGTCGGGTTGAGGTTGTAAGGTTTGGTTGAGGGTTATAAGGAGGGCGATCGCTTGTCGATAGAGTCCCAATTCTTGCAACGCTTCCGCTTGATTCAAGGTTGTCGTGATAGCTGTTGCGTCTCCCGTCTGCTCAAATAGAGCCGTCGATCGTTCCCAAGTCAGTAGAGCCGCCTGTGCTTGTCCTTGAGCCAGTTGTAGCCCTCCTTGCACATTCAAAACTTGGGCTAACACCGAAGCATTTACTGGTGGAGTTGTTTCCGCTTCTAGTAAAGATAAACTAGTATCGATCGCTTGATTCGCTTCTGTCCATGCTCCCAATTGTTGATACACTAAGGCAAGATTACTCAGTGCGATCGCCTGTCGTAGGGTATCTCTCTGAGATTCATACTCTTGAATCACTTGCTGAAGAATCACGATCGCTTGTTCATGCTCTCCACGTTCATAATGCTGTTGTGCTTGTTGTTCTAGATCTCGCGATTGGCTAAGCAAAATAGTTTGAGATGAGGATTCATGAGATGAGGATTCAATTGTCAATCCTCGACTCATTAATCCGGGCATCACGATACACAATAGTGTTGTCAAAATAGAGAGCAATATAAGAACAATCGATCGATTTTTATGACGAGTATGACGAGCCAACCCGAATATAAATGCGATCGGTTTTTGCCCCCAACAGATTGCCTTTGCGAATTGAACCCAATCATTTCGTTTCATCTTCATCCCTCATCCCTCATCCTTATTGCGCTCCACAGGTCGCGGCAAAAAAGTTAGTTTCAGAATCGTCAGCAGGAGTTTGTGCTACTAACCTCACTTCGCCATTTTCCCCGATTACCCAACCTTGTGCTTCGACGATCGGCGTTGAAGTTTCTAATCCATCAGACGAAACGCTCTCTTGAACAGCATCCTCTTGGACAGCATCCGATGGCAGCGCAACCCAGTCGGTTTGAATCGTCGTGCCGCTGTTTGGGTCGGTAGGGTTGGGCGGCAATCCACCTCGACCTGTGAGGATAAATTCACTCAGTTGATTATCAGCAATGTTGCTTCCTCTGGGACAGGTTTGAGCAATCAAGCTAGCGGCGTCAATCGGGCTACTGGGCAGTTCTACAATGCCTTCGCTCGGATCAATCTCCAATTGATTGATGGTCACTAAACCTGGTGCGCCAAATTCAGAACTCGCATCAATATCATTTGTGCCATTTCCATCTGTATCTCTTCGTTCTTGTAATCCAATGATGCTTTGAGTTTCAATCTCGATCGTGCCACCCTGTCCAGCAAACGCACTGGCGATGATGTCACTGTCTCCGTTTGTGGCTGCAACAATGAAACCATCTGGAGCCGAGATGAATACATTACCGCCTCCCGCACTTCCGAATGCCCGTGCTGAAATTTCGCTTTGATTTCGCATCAGTAACAGATCCAAATTTTGCAAGCGAATATTGGCGTTTGCCTCCTCTCCAGCTTGAGTTTCAGCCGTGATCTGCCCATTATCAAGACTGAGTAGATTGGCGGTAATAATCACGTCACCGGCTAATCCATCGTTGAAAGAAGTGGCTCGAATAATTCCATCATTTTGGATGACGACGCGATCGGCATCAATGGTAATTGTGCCACCGCGATCGGGTCCAAAATTGCTAGCGGAAATTTCACCTCGATTGTCCACAATCAAATCACCTGTGGTGATGTTCAATTGTCCCGCTTCGCGGTTCGTTCCTTCTTCCGCAGAAACAAAAATACCGCTTCTCCCCACAACCTCCGTCGCATTCGGGGAAGCTCCGCTTATGCGAATCAAATCTGCATTGATTATGACGTTACCGCCTCGCCCTCCGGTTCGAGCCGCCGAAGAAATTTGTGCCCCGCCCAATACTGTTAGCTCTCCAGTTTCGATCGTAATCCTGCCTGCATCTCCGGCTTCAGGGATCGCTCCCAAGCCCACTTGAGCATAAATTCCACTGGAAATTTGCTCTCTGACTCCAGTTCCAAACACTTCCGTTCCGGATAATTCGATCGACTCTGACGCTCTGATCACGATATTTCCTGCGCTTCCTCTGGCAAAGGTAGATGCTTCAATGCTGCCCCCATCTCGTGCAATTAAACGGCGAGTGTCGATCGTGACATCACCACCTCCCCCGGTAATCTCTCTGAGTTCTGAAGTGGTTTGATCCGGATTGCCCACCTGAGAACCGATCGCACTTGGGGTGGGATCATCACTCCGTTGAGTCGGGGGAGCCGTACCGATGATTTGTACCAACTCTGCTGTGATTACAATATCTCCGGCTTGACCGTCACCCGCCACGATCGTCGAAATATTCGAGCCATCTCGCAGAATCACCGATTGAGTTGCATTCACGATGATCGCGCCACCCGACTCGGCTCCCGAAGTTTGTGAAGAAATGAACGATCGATCGGTTAAGGTAATATTTCGACCCTGAATTTGCATACTCCCGCCTGGTTCACCAGTGGTATCCACGACAGCCCCATTCGAGAATTGAATATCTTGAAACCGTTGAACATCTCGATAGTCCAACCTCAATCCCTCATTCGTCAAAGATAGATTCACTTGAGTGGGTAAATTGTTGGTCTCAACGGCACCCAGTTCGATTCTCCCACTTGGTGCAGTTGCGGTTCCACCCGAAAAATCAATTTGTCCGCCAATCAATGCCAGCGT
The DNA here is from genome assembly GCA_012033255.1 of Cyanobacteria bacterium RU_5_0. Taxonomy (GTDB): domain Bacteria; phylum Cyanobacteriota; class Cyanobacteriia; order Elainellales; family Elainellaceae; genus JAAUSF01. The sequence goes on along the minus strand of JAAUSF010000024.1, from coordinate 38,226 downwards.
TTCACCTCGTCGAACTCGCAGCCCAATTGGATTCTCCGATCCTTCTGGGAATCTAGAGCGATTCACGATCGGCTGTGGATTGGAGCCAAACTGTAACCCCACCGGAACACTCACCGTTAACATTGGCGAAGCGGATGGATCGATCGCGCTAAATTCTGTCCCATCGGCAAACAAAATCTGATCCGCCGTCGTCGCCAGGAATGAGCCACCAATGTTGAGTGACGCATTCCGCCCAAACAGAATCCCATTGGGATTAATCAAAAATAAATTAGCCGATCCATTCGCTTGAATCATGCCGTTAATCTCCGATCGACTCAGCCCAGTGACACGCGCAAAGATATTAGCGATCGACTCAAGATTGTTGAAGTGAGCGGTTTCTCCCCTGAGAATGGAAAACTCCTGAAAACTGTGAAACAAATTGCTATCCCGCTCAGTGCCCCCCTCAATCCTGAACACATTTCCCTGGCGATCGACTCTGGAGTTTTCGGGCAAGGTGGTGTCCGGAACCACATCTGCCAAACTTGGAGCGGAGAGCATGAAGGCGATCGACACACTCCCGATGCTCAGGAATAGGGACAGGAATGGGAGTCGTAACATTGGTATAAATCCTTTGAAGAATTACTGCAAATAGGCCTGCAACCAAGACATCAAATCTGTGGCATTGGAAAACTCCAGGAGTGCCTCACCTAACTCCTCTAGTTGAGCCAACGATAACGCCTGAATCTGAGCCTCGGCTTCCGGTGAAACTGTCTCTTGATAAATAACGGACTCTTTCATAAACTCTCCTCTGAAAAATTGCTGAATCAAGGATTTCTTAGACCTCAACCCTGCCAGCAGTTGAGTACAGGTTGCCACTTCCCGACGTAACTCCGATGCTTCTATCTTACTGACCGCTTGCGCCACCTGAGTCAGCAATTGTTCAGGAGCTACCGTTGCTGCCAGAGCCGCCAACGGTAGCAAGGCGACATCCTGTAGAAAAATCGCTGGATTTTGCTCCCACAATCGCACGACTTGATACTCATGACGAGTGCCCTCTAAGGCGATTTCCGCAAAATAAAATACCAGCGTAGGATGGGCAAAGGCATCCGTGCCCATCCATCACTCCTACTGGCGATGGACACGGGTAAGACCCTTTGCCCATCCTACGATTATTGGCAGATTCTTTGTGGGAAATCTCCTAAGCGAAACTCTGACTCGATCGCCCTTTCTTCCGCCGGAGGACGCAACAGCACTAAGAACCCGTTTGAAAAATTAACCTTCTTCAGGGCTTTTCAAACAGGTTCTAAGACCTGAGTGACTGGGAGGCGGTAGCGGCGATGCAGATGCACCCAATGCTTATGAGTTTGTTGAGAGGGCGGCGATATTGAGGGGCGCTCTGCTGTTCAGTCCATAAACCTCTGCGCCAAGGAGTCCAGTGTTGGGTTCGATCGCTGTCACCACCCCTTGAACGTTGTTGAAGGTTAGCAGGGGAGAGAGGGAATTGGTGAAGAAGTTACGAGTAGATGAGTTACTGTCAGGAAGGGGAGTAAAAAACGTAAATTGGACATCCGGATTACCCTCGAACGTCACTTCATATTTCACTCCACCGCTACTGAAATCAAATGTTGGTGATATTTCACTATTACTAAAGTCGCTGAAATCAAATGCATACGGAGACGTTGAATTCGCAATCCGAGTATTCAAGTTAGTAATGTCACTCTCAGTCAAGAGAGATACTCTTACATCTCCGTTAGACAACGATCGGGGTGTAGTCGTCCCATTTGCCTCTCGAACGCCGATCGTGAATTCCTGAATGGCTCCACGGAAGAATCCGATGTTCTCATCTGGATCAAAATCATAGAGCGAGGTTTCAATGTTGAAAGCATTGATATCAATACCTGGAGTGCCGGAAGCGCCAGAAAACTGAATCGGACGAAGCGCCAGTGGATTGATATTGACCTGGTAGTTGCCTAAAAAAGTGGTTGCGATAAAATTGTTGTTCGTATCTTTGACTTGATTCCGCCGCAAAACAATGTTGTAGATAGCATTGTCGTTGCTATCCCAAACCCCATCAGGTGCAGTGACTTGATAAGTGACCCGAAGCGTATTAGTGCTACTAACCTCAACCTGAGTACGAGTGGCAAGTTGCCCATATCCATTAGCACTGGACACTTGAATGTCATTATTGTCGAGGCTGGTCTGATCAACCGCAACGTTATCACTGTAGGTGACGGTGAATTCGTAAGTATAATCGCCTCCCGATGGAACTCGATTTGTAGCCTCTAAGGTAGCTGTAGGAGCGATCGTATCTGGAGGTGGCGGTGAAGGCGTTTGGTCAATACTCACCTGAAAATTGCCCAACTGTCCGGCCGCCGCCAAATTGTTGCTGATATCGCTCACCTGATTGGCTTGCAGTGCGATCGTGTAAACGCCATTGTCAGCGTTATCCCAGGTTCCGCCTGGAGCCGTAATTTGGTAGGTGATCGTGCGCGGAGTTCCGTTGCTGTCATTATCGATCGCCACTCGTGTGGCAAATTGGCTGAAACCGTTTGCACCCGTCACCTGAATATCACGATCGTCTAAGCTGGCAACAGTCACGGCAATATTGTCGCGGTAAGTCACCGTGAAGTTGTGAGAATTGCTGCCTCCCGTTAAGAGATCCGTTACACTCAATGTCGCGTTGGGGGCGACTGTATCGAGGATTGGAGCAGGAGGAGGCGTGTCAGAGATTTGGGTTGCGGCTAGCCTGAGTCGATATCGACTGTTCCCGGTTTGCGGCAAGACTCGAATCACATAGGTGCCCGTGTCCAGGCGATCGAGTTTGATTTCCTCGTCGCGATTCCCACCGCGTTTTGAGCTTCGCACCAATCGAAGATTAGCGTTGCGATCGGCAGTGCGGATCTGCCGGAATCCCAAGTTTCCAATCCGGCGAAGCATCTGACTCCACGGACGCTTGAGAGCATACAGTTCAACATTCACGTTCGCGCCTTTGGCAATTTTGGAGAGCGTCAGATCAAACCGACTGCGGTTACTGACATCAAAACGGTAGAGATCATCTTGATCCGATCGTCCCACCCAATTGGTGCGCATCAACCGAATCATCGCCATATAAACCATGCCCTCCTGATTTTCGGGTAAGCGTTCGTAGTCTCGCACCAATCCGCGTACATTCTCGAGCCAAGCCCAAGTCCGTCCTACAATCCATCGCTTGGGTTGGACTGAAAATCCCTTTCCCTCAGGCTTGACACTCTCCAAGGGCACACCATAAACCCCTTCTAAATCCACTGCTAAATCGCCCTGATAGCCCTGGTCTGCGAGGATCTTAGCCAGACGAGCATATTCTTCTACTACCCCAAACAAGACCCAAGGAGCGGGTTCACGTCTGCTTCATTGGCGGCTCCCACATGACACTTCAGCACTAGTCCCAGCACATCCACGACCGCCGTGCGTTTGCGTCCTTTCACTTTTTTGTCGCCATCAACGCCAATTTCCTCGGTTCTGGCGCTGAATGTTGTGAATGTTGAACCACTGCCCGCAGATAGCAAAGAGTTAACTGGATATTCTGATTACTATCGCGTGGATACGGGCGAGTATCGCATTGTTTATCGCTTCACACCCAGTGAGGATTTAGTTGAGATTGTTTTGGTTGGCAAGCGCAATGATGATGAAGTTTACAAACAACTGAACAGGTTGTTGGGTGAGGGGCGATCGCCGTTCATAAAGAGCGATCGCCATCATCAAACGGTGTGCATCTACTCTTCAAAACCTGAAATCAACAGGCAATCGCTCCTCTATCAGTATTTAGCCCGATCGCTCTCGTTTTGCCCGTCCACTCCAGAAGTTGTTTGGCGGGGAGGATGAGGTGTAGATAAAACTTAGTGACTACTCTACATCACAGAACAAGTTCTTGAATGATGCAACGGTTATAACTACGGTGCTGATCAGGTTTTTTCCCTCTGCCAGTCCTTGATCGCCTGTAATCAAGAAGTCTGCATTTGCAGCGATCGCACAAGCTAAAAACTTGGCATTATCCGGATCGGTCGGAAAGTCGATGGAAATATCCACTTCAATCAATGTAGGAAATGTATCCAGCAGGTTGAACCATTGATCTCGGATGGCTTGAGTCAATCGGAATTTGGCTCGACTTAGAACTTCTTTGTACTCGGTCAAGATGTCCTGGGATACAACCCATTCAAACTCTGGATGATCAACGATGAACTGAATCACAAGTTCGGGATCTCTGTCTCTCAGTACTGCCGAGACAAGAACATTGGTGTCGATAATAATCCTCATTCGCCTCTACGGTGGGCTGTAATCTCAGTCGTAATGTCTGCTTCTGTCACGTCGTTGATTCCAGGTAGAGTTTGCGTTTCTCTGAACAAATTGCGGAATCTCTGGCTCATCGTAGCCCGATCGTTATCTTCAGCTAAAATCACAACTCTGACTCGCTGACCTTTTTGAAATGGCAGGTTAGATAAGATGACTTGATTCGGATCTTCAATAGTGACAAATGTTTTGTAGGCTGTCATGATATCCTCCGTGTGTGGCTTTTCAAACTCTGAAATCAACAGGCGATCGCCCTCTCTTCACCACTCAACCATCCCCATGCGATTTCCATTTGAAGAGAGCGATCGCTTCATTCGTTTCAAGCCATATTGCACTTGATAGTTTTGAGAGTAGGTGAGGGTGTTGCTCATAATCACCTTAAGCTATCCACCAGAGTGAATCACAGTAACTTCTCCCGCATCATTGATTTGAATTGAGGTTCCAATTGACAAAGATGCCACCAGAGAACTTACCTGCACTACGAGAGGCATAAGATGACTGGGTCTGGTGCTGCCAGTATCAAGAATAATCACTCGTAGAGAACGGTTTCTCAGGTTTTGCTGATAGGGTAAGTTTTTATCCGCTGTTACGAATGCATCAAATGGATGTGCTTCAGCCCGGTCAAGAATCTCGTGGTCTTTTAATCCTCGCCAACCCAAATCGTAAACATTGCTGACTGAATGACCTGCATCGACAAATGGCTGCTTTAGTTTTTTGCTCAAAAGATTTTCGTCAAGAAGTATGAACATGGGAACCGCGCTGTTGACGAAGCATAGCTTTAGCGATGGTTTCCAGAATTATAATTGCCTGAGTTTGCAGGTAAGGAAAATCATTGATGAATTCAGTTAGACCTTCCTCTCCTTCAAGGTAGTCAAAAAAAGTTTGTAATGGCACACGACTACCCACAAATACAGGGATACCACTCATAATCTCTGGATCGGAGTGGATGATCTCACGATTGCGTAAGATTTCTTGAATGTCCATAACATCACCACGGCATCACTGTCTGATTTTAGCAATTGGGTGAGAGCGATCGCCCTCCATACCAAACTGATGAGGAGATCAGCGGATATCCACAGCAAATTATAGAATGGCGATCGCTCTTCTATATTGCTCAGAACACACTCGTGCGATCGCCATTCATAGAGCGTGATCGCCACCGTCGAACGGTGTGCATCTGTTCTTCAAAACCTGAAATCAACGGGCGATCGCTCCTCTATCAGTATTTAGGGCGATCGCTCTGGCTCTAGTAATAAACTTTACAAGAAGGAAACCTGGGAAAATTCAGGTCTTAATTTTACAAGGTGCCTGAAGTTTCGTTGCTGTTGTCAAGTGAGATTGGTATTTTTGAAGTACTTCTTGAACAGCAAGGGCATTTCAGCAAAAGGTCATTGGTATCCTGTGGAGGGAGTATTTGCTGAAATTTGGGAAGTTGGAAGGAAGAGGCAATAACTTATGAGTGATATTAACTTCTGGAAACCTATCTACCCACTATTCAAGCCTGACAAGCCTTTAATAGGACGGGATCTGCAAGAGCTTTACGTGTGGCGAGATCGGAGTCCGGTTGAGAGATTAGTCAATCGTCTGGAAATGGCTGATGAGCCAACCAAATTTTTGTTGTCTGGTCATCGGGGAAGTGGAAAAACAACTGAACTCAGGCGGTTGGAGCTACGATGCAGAGACAGTTACACCGTAGTATGGGTTGATACAGAGACTAATTTAGATCGCTTCACGATTGGTTATGCTGAGGTAATTGTATTGATTGGGAAGCGGATTGTTGAACAACTGTCTGAAACTGGCTGGCAACTACCCAATCGCTTGGAACAAAACTTGACAAAAAGTTTGGCAAAAGTAACGTATCAAACCAAGGAAGAAGCAGGTGGTACTTTGCAACTTCCGAAGGTGCTACAAGATTTGGGTATGTTGCTTAAAGTTGGTTTTCAGCGGGATGTGACACGAATCATAGACATTCGTCCGGCATTGAGTGGCATTCTGAATGCGGTTAATGAAATTGTTGAGGTGGCTGAGCAGAACAAGCCAAAACTTTTGGTGATTGTGGATGGTCTTGATAAGTTGGACTATGCGATCGCGCTAGAGGCGTTTCGGAGTTCGCTGCTGACAGAACTGGATTGCCATATTATCTATACGATCCCGATCGCCTTACGTTATTCCACATCTTTTCGACAACCCATGGAAGTTTTTCCCTATTGTCTGGATGTGTTAAACCCACCCGTGTTTAAGTGTGATGAAAATGGCTGCCCGACTTCAGAGAAAGATGATGGGGGGCGAGAGCTTTTGGCAACTGTTGTGAAAAAACGGCTGACAAAACTAGGGGCTACCTATGCCAGCTTGTTTCAATCAGATGCATTGGAATTGCTGTGTGAAAAAAGTGGGGGAGTGTTCCGAGATCTGATTCGTCTGGCAGTGGATGCGTTTGAGGCGACCCAAAGTCAACAGCAGCAAACCGTTGACCGGGAAATTGCTCAGGCAGCAGTCAGAGACGAACAGCGGCTGAATATGATTCGAGACTATCACTATCCAGAGCTAGAGTATGTTCACCGCACTGGGCGATGTAGCGATCGAACCTTCCGTTCACCGGAAAGAGGAGAAATTACCATTTGCGATGAACTACTGCAAAATAAGTTGATATTAGGGTACGAATCTCCTCAAGGAAGCCACTGGTTTGATGTGCATCCCATCTTATTGGATGATTTAGAACGCTGGCGAGCGACAAACGCCTGAAACCATGAATCCTGAACCGATTGACTCCTCACCATTGGGTACGCCTGACCGGGAAGAGTTAGAGAAAATTGTGAAGCGACTGGAATTGAATCATGGGACGGTGACAATTTTTGCGGTTGCTCCAGAAGTCAGTCCGAATCATCCAGTCGTTCAGCAGTTGCTGTCGCGCTTGCAAGAACTGGATGAGTTGTTTGATCAACACAGGTTTTTCTTTAGCCGAGACAGATCTTTCTCTACATTTCTGGAGGAATTAGCACAAACCGATCTGTCGTCTCCGAACAACCCACGCCGATTGGTGATGGCGTTTGGGCTAGAGCAACTCCCGCCCTATCGTCTTGTCTATGAGATGCAGCAATTGAATCTGGGTAGGGAGAGAATTTTTAGTCGTAACCTGGTTCTGATTTTTTGGCTGAATCGCGCTAGATTTCTGGATGAGTTTGCCAACCGTGCTCCTGACTTTTGGGACTGGCGGGGAAAAGTTGCTCTGTTCGAGACTCGTCCATCCTTTGATCCCCAATTACATCCACACCAGTTGTTCTATCCCTACCTGGAAGAACTGAGGGACGAAAACTTGCACCTCAAAGTGAGTGGTGTCATGCAGGTGCAACGTCAGGTGGATATTCTTCTAGATCAAATTTATGTTTCTCTGCAAGCGGAATGGCGACAGCAAGTCATAGAAACAGTGGAGCAAAGTGCCCAGGACGTTTCAATTGGAGATATACAGCCTGCTAGCAAAGCCGATGATTTTTCAGGTTTAAGTTTAAATCGATCGGTTCAGCCTAGTTTTGATAGACCGGGCAAATCTGGTAGCAGCAAAATTGAAGTAATCTCCAAAACCGTAACCCAGAAGATTGATCTGGCGAAGGTCGTCCGAGATTATCGGTACAACATAATTTTGGGTACTCCGGGTGCTGGCAAAACGACGCTATTGCGTTATCTGGCGCTGCATTTTGCCAAGGCAATGCGGGAAGAGCGATCGCAGGTTTTTGGGGGAGAGCAACAGGAAGATCTGGGCAAGGCTCTGATGCCGCTATTATTTCGGATCGCAGACTATGCAGAGCAACTGAGACAGCAGAACACCTTGAGTGTGTTGGACTATCTGTCTCAGTTCTATCGTCAGAAACCAACCCTGACGGCAACTGGACTCTCAAACTTACTACTGGAAGAAATCCGTCAGGGGAACTGTTTGATCCTGATGGATGGGTTAGATGAGGTGTTTGACCGGGAAAATCGCAAACTGATTGTGCAGCGGATTGAGCAGTTTGTAGAAGAATTTGCCGCCAACAAATTTGTGATTACTAGCAGAATTGCCGGATATCAAGATGCAAAGCTGGGCGATCGCTTTGGTGAATTCACCATTACCGACATGGAGGAAGAGCAGGTCAGCGATTTTTTGCATCGCTGGTGTCGGGCGATTGAGCGAGCGCAGCAACCGGATGCTAGTGATGAGCAATGCCAGTTAGCGGGCGATCGAGAAGCGGCAGCCATTCTGAACTCGATCCAGGGAAACGACGGAGTGAAGCGGCTGACCACTAATCCGCTGCTGCTGACGATTCTGGCGCTGATTCATCGTAACGGGACGATGTTGCCGCATCGACGGGTGGAGTTGTATGCGCTGGCGGTTAAAACACTGACAGAAACCTGGCAGATGGGCAGGAATGCTGCTTACAACGATCGACAACTGGCGGCATTGCGCTTACGGGATGTGGAGTTGCAGTTACGGGAACGGGAAGTGGTTGACCTGCTGGCTCCCCTGGCCTATTGGATGCATGAGCACAAGCCAACCGGGACTGTGACGGAAGGGGAAGCAGAACAACAACTGATCCAGAGTCTGGCAGAGTTAAGGGATATTGCTCCCGACTCACCGGATATGGCGGGAATACAGCAGGATGTGACCAAGTTTCTCAGGACGGTGCGGGAGACGACTGGGCTATTTGTGGAGCGTGCCCCCAACCTGTATGGCTTCATGCACCTGACGTTTGAGGAATATTTTGCCGCACTTCAGATTGCGGGAAATGGCCCAGACGGGATGCTGGACATTATTCAGCAACGCTTGCCCGAACCCCGTTGGGAAGAGCCAATTTTGCTGGCACTGGGCTACTACAGTATCTACAACAGTCAGAAGCAGGTTAGTAAGCTACTGGAGCAACTATTTAGCGACCTGACCGCTTATCAACCAACGCTGATAGAGGAGATCATCAAACTGAAAAATGCTTCCTCCACCGATGCCATGCTGGTCTGGTCGAGTGCTGCTAACCCAACTGAAACCCATGAGTTTCCCCTCAAAGATCTACTGCTGGCGGGTCAAGTTGCTACTCAGGTTGAGTTTAAGAGCAATTTACGCAAGCAGTGGATTGAGAAACTGATTGTCACAGTACTCGCGCTAAAACTGGACTCAGCAGACGATACGGTGAAGCAGATTCTCCGATCGCTGCGCCAGATTGAATCCTTTAACCAGCAGGGAGAAGTGATTGCTCAACTGGTCAGGGTGATTGAGGATGATGCTCTGATTGAAGAGATCCGGGCCAGGGCCAGGGCAACCCTACTGTATGTGATTTGCGGACAACCCAGTGCCAGCCTGGTCGGGCACCTTACCGAACTAATCAGCCAATTAGACCCAACGCTGTTCTGGATCATTAAGGAGTTAGTCGCTGAATTGGGTGAGGAGATCACGCCCCATCTGGAAGAAGCGTGTAGTCATGTCCAGGCAAATGATCTGGACAATCAACAGATAGTCAATTTTGTGACGGCTGTGTCCTACATCCGATCAGGAATGAATAAATCTGGAACAGACCACTACGACACTGCCATTTCCCGGCTTCAGCATCTTGTCGGGCAACCAGAAAATTCCCTCAAACCTTACCTGACATTATCACTGGCTACTTGCTATCAAGAGAAACAAGACTACGGCAAAGCAGAGGAATATTACCGGGAGTGCGATGCACAGCTTGCTCACTCAATTTCTACGTGGAGAGAGCGGGGGGAGTGCCAGCGGCTGTATGGCAAATATGCAATGGCACTTGCAAGCTTTCAACAGATGCACACCCTGGCACAGACACTTGAGAAATCTGAGGAGGAAGCCGATGCTCTCTATTATATGGGGCGGACCTATGTAGATTGGGGCAAGTATCAAGAGGCGATCGCCCATTATGAGCAAAGCCGCGATCGCTATACCCAGATCGGTGAGGAACTGAGTGTTGCTGACCAATGGCACTGGCTAGGAGACTGCTACAAAGACTGGGGTAAGTATCCGCAAGCCGTTGAGTGCCAGCAAAAGGAATTAGAAATTCGATCGCAGCTTAATGACCAGTTGAATGTTGCCAAGGCGGATTGGGGTTTAGGAAAGATCTACCAGGCTTGGGGTAAGTACGAAGCGGCGATCGCTCACTATCAGAAAAGTGGCGATCGCTATGAGCAATTAGACAAGCAAAAAGATGCTGTAACCCAATGGTCTTGGATAGGAAATTGCTATAAGGATTGGGGTAAGTATGAACGAGCCATTGAATGTCAAGAGCAATGTCTGGCAAAGCATCAAGAACTGGGCGACCAGGCAGATGTAGCACTGTCTTACTACCAACTGGGTCGTATCCATCAGGATTGGGGCAAGTATGAAGAGGCGATCGCAGCCTATGAGCAGAGTCGTGAGTTGTATCAACAGTTGGGCAAGGAAGCAGATGTTAGCAACCAGTGGGGTTGGTTAGCTGATTGCTACAAAGACTGGGGCAAATATGAGCAAGCTATTGAGTGCCAGCAGCAATGTCTGGCAAAGCGTCAGGAACTAGGCGACCAGGCAGATGTAGCGTTGTCTTACAGTCAACTAGGTACTATTTACAAGGCTTGGGATAAACATGAAGAGGCGATTACTCACTTTCAACAAAGTCGGGTTCTATATGAACAGTTAGATAAAAAGAAAGATGTTGCAATCCAATGGGATTGGATTGCTTATACCTATCAGGAATGGGGTAAATATGAGCAAGCACTTGAATATCGGCAAAAATGTTTTGAAATTCGACAAACTCTCAACGATCAGTCATTAATAGCCCTGACTCACCCTCAGTTTGGTTGGATATATCAAGATTGGGGTAAGTACGAGGAAGCGATTGCCCACTTTCAACGAAGTCGTGACATTTATGCGCAACTAAATCGAGACAAAGATGTAGCAGATCAATGGAAGAATTTAGCTGACTGTTATCAAAAATGGAGTAAATATCCAGAAGCCGTTGAATGTCAAAAACGCTGTCTTGAGATCCGAACAACTCTGGATTCTCCATCCTTAATCGCTGTTAGTTATTATCAATTGGGACGGATTTATCGAGCCTGGGGCAAGTATGGGGAGGCGATCGCTGCTCATGAGCAGAGTCGTGAGTTGTATCAACAGTTGGGCAAGGAAGCTGATGTTGGCAAGCTGTGGGGTTGGTTAGCTGATTGCTATCGGGATTGGGGACGCTATGAGCAAGCTATGGAAGCAGTTCAGCAGTGCCTACAGATGCGCCAGAAGTTGGATGACCCATCTGGGATTGCTAATGTTCACTATCAGTTTGGATGCATTTATCAAGCCTGGGGCAAGTATGAGGAGGCGATCGCTGCTCATGAGCAGAGTCGTGAGTTGTATCAACAGTTGGGCAAGGAAGCTGATGTTGGCAACCAGTGGGACAACTTTGCCGATTGCTATCGAGATTGGGGACGCTATGAGCAAGCTCTGGAAGCGGCTCAGCAATGCCTACAGATGCGCCAGAAGTTGGATGACCCATCTGGGATTGCTTGGGTTCACTATCAGTTTGGATGCATTTATCAAGCCTGGGGTAAGTATGAGGAGGCGATCGCCTATCACCAGCAAAGCCTTGCCATTTATGAACAGTTAAACCTGGAAACCAATATTGCTAATCAATGGGATTGGATTGCCTACTGCTATTTCCAGTGGGAAAAATACGAACTAGCCGCAGAGTTTCAACAACGATGTTTGAATTTATGCCAGTCCCTGGATTTAAAGCTGGATGTGGCAGATGCTGCCTCCTGGCTAGGAAGGATTTACAAAGACTGGCATCAGTACGATCGGGCAATGGAATATCACCAACAAAGCCTGGATCTATATCAGGAAGCAGATCATAGAGAAAAAGTAGCTCGTCAGTTCAGGTACATTGCGTATCTCCAATATCGTCAAGCGAAAGATGCCGCAGACTCTGACACTGCAATTGATTTACTCACTCAGGCTGACCCTAACCTGCAACGGGCAATCCAATTAGATAACGCAGGTGATTACAGAGAAAACCTGGCATACGACCACACCGCACTGGCCCTCCTTGCTGCTGAACATCTCCGCCATCTCCCCAGTAATGCTCCAACTATCCCCTACCTCACTCAATTCGAGCAGGCTTATCAGACTGGCTTTACACGCTTGACGGAACTTGGGCAAACCGTAGACCAAGCTGACGAAGCGTTGGATATTGCTCGTGCTTATTTGGACGTTGACGCTTTAAGAAATATCGATCGGGCGGAAAAACTCGCCCGTCAATGTCTGCAAACCTTTCAGGATTACAATCGCCGTAAACTGGAAGCTGCGGCTCGTAAACTTCTGGGCGAAATCTATCTTGCCCGCGCCCAGCATCCTCACTCAGATGCGAGAGTAATCGCCAGTACTTTTCTAAACAATGCTCTCCAGCTCTACCGTGACCTTGACCTGGAAGAAAAAGCAACTGAAGTGGAACACTTAATTCAGGCTAACTTACTGTAGCCAAGTACGATGCAGTTGAAGACTATGATGGGGCGATCGCCCTCACCTACCTCCTTTCAGTCCCTACTCCAACTCTTAGTCGATCGAACATAGTGTGATCGAACTGCCGATCGCTCAGGCAATTGCTACCTATCTGCCGTTGGGACAATTGAAGTTGGGTGACATCGATCTGACTCAGTTTGCGATCGCCTGATCGAACGAGTTGCACAAATGCACTTCGGCGGACCCTACAGCCGCATTGACGGAGGTAGTTCTGATGCGCTGGGACGACTGAGTTTGCGGGACTATGGTAAAGAAACCCTCAGACGCTATCAGACGGGTGGCGGTTCCAGTGCCATTTGTGCCCCGGTTACTGCCAATGCGTCCGCTACTGCGGGCGATGGACGCACTACAGGCAGTTTCACTCATCCCGCGAAAGGCTTTCCCGTCACCAGTGAGTTTGGTCCACGGGGCAGCCCCTGTCCGGGATGCTACGGTGTACACACAAATTGATCGGGTTGAGGTTGAACAGTGTCTCGCCCCCTAAATCCCTCAATTCTGGGGGACTTTGATCGCGTTCGGTTCCCCCAGAATTGGGGGTTAGGGGGCGGTTCGGACGGGGTTGGGTTAGATTCACCACTTGTGTATACACAGTAGCCCAAAGTTGGGGGGCTAGGGGGGCGGTTCGGGTAGCTTCTGGCACTTTTCAAACATCCTCTTACACTGAGATATGAGTTTCAGAATGAAAACCGCAATCTGTTAGAGCGATCGAACCTTTTGAGGGATTAAACTCTATCCGAAAACCCACTTTGTAGAGTGGGTTGCCTACCTTACCTGTGATGCTACTCAGTAACCTCCGGTTCAAGAATCACTGTGCCGAAAGATGCATTGCCGATTTCCATCGGATTACCGTTAACTGAAATGGTATCGCCACTGACAAATACAACAAAATTAGTTTCATCTCCAAGTTCGATAGCACGCTTCAACGCTTCGAGAGAACTCAACGAAGTGCTTGTCTCGGTCGCAGCAGGTCTGAGATAAATTGTTATTTTTATACTTTCATTAGGAACAGAAATTACATACTTGACTTCCCGACCCGTTAAATTCTGCTGAAAAAAGACTCTATTTTCGGAAGGCGTATCAGTAGATGGATCAAATCGAGAACTGACTAGATTGGCTGAATCAAAGTTTGCTGTAGGAGGATCGTCGGGATCTAGCAGTTCTACCCGTAAATTTTTCACTGCCCCGTCGAATTTAAAACTTTCATTGACATTAGGGATCGAAGTACCAGGAATTACCGTAGCGATGTCCATAGAAACATTGGAGACGTTGCTTGATGAGGTACCTGAAAACCGGAGTTTGCGACGGGGCGCAGCAATATCCACTTGGAAGCTACCCAGGATCGAGGCTAGCACTGCATTACCGCTCAGATCATTAACCTGATTGGCTTGTAGGGCGATCATGTACACGCCATTACCTGCATAATCCCACGTCCCACCCGGTGCGGTAATCCGATAGGTTGCAGTGCGGGGAGTGCCGTTGTTATTGTTGTTCACATGAGCGCGAGTTGCCAGTTGGCTGAAGTTATTAGGACCCGTTACTCGAATATCGCTGTTGTCGAGGCTAGCAGTATCAATAGCAATATTGTCGCTGTAAGTGACTGTGAAATCATTACCACCCGTTGAGATGTTGGTTGTATTCAAAGTCGCAATGGGAGCCACGATATCAGGAGGGGGAGGAGGTTGAGCAATATTCACCTGAAAGTTGCCCAACAGTCCAGGCGTCACAAAATTACCATTGGTATCACTCACCTGATTGGCTTGCAGCGTGATGCTATACACGCCGTTATCTGCATGATCCCAGGTTCCGCCCGGTGCTGTAATCCGGTAGGTCGCCGTGCGGGGAGTTCCATTGCTACCACCATTGACTCGAACGAAGGCGGCGGATTGGCTAAAACCATTGAGATTTGTCACCTGAAGATCATTGTTATCTAAACTACTGACATTGATGGCGGTGTTGTCACTGTAGGTGACCGTGAATTCATAAGGATTATTACCCTCGATAGAGAGATTGGTTGCTGTCAGAGTGGCCGTGGGAGCCACGATATCCGGAGGGGGAGGGGGAGGAGGTTGATCAATACTCACCTGGAAGTTGCCCAACAGCCCAGCCGTCACAAGATTGCCACTGATATCACTGACTTGATTGGCTTGCAGCGCGATCGTGTAAACGCCATTGTCAGCACTGTCCCAATTGCCGTTCGGTTTTGTAATCCGATAAGTCACACTGCGAGGCGTTCCGTTACCGTCAGCGTTCACACCGACAAAGGTGGCCAGTTGGCTGAAGCCGTTGCCCGTGACTAAGATATCGTTACTATCGAAACTTGCTACATTGACGGCACCATTATCGCTATAGGTGACAGTGAAATCATAGATACTGCTACCTCTAGTTAACAGATCAGTGGCACTCAGCGTAGCCGTAGGTGCGACGGTATCACCTGGCGGAGGGGGAGGAGGTCGGTCAATATTCACCTGGAAGTTGCCCAACAACCCGGCCGCCGCCACATTCCCACTGGTGTCGCTGATCTGATTGCCCTGCAACGCAATGTTGTAAGTGCCATTATCAGCACTGTCCCAGGTTCCGTCCGGTGCCGTAATCCGGTAAGTGACCGTGCGAGGCGTTCCATTGCGGCTATCACTTACGGCAACGCGAGTGGCGAGTTGACTAAAGCCATTGGCACCAGTGACTTGGATATCGCTGTTGTCAATACTGGCGATATTGATGGCCTCATTATCGCGGTAAGTGACGGTGAAGTCATAGGTATTACTGCCTGCCGTTGAGAGGTTCGTCGCACTTAAAGTGGCGTTGGGAGCCACGGTATCACCGGATGGAGGAGGGGTATCGATCGCCTTCGCTGCCAACCTCAGTCGATACCGAGTATTGCCCGATCGTTGCAGAACGCGGAGGACATATTCTCCTGAATTGAGTGAGTCGATCGCCAGGCTCTCATTTCGATGACCCCCTCGCCTAGCGGCACGGATGAGTTGCAGGTTAGCCTTCCGAGCCGCATTCCGGATCTGTCTAAATTCCAGTTTGCCAATTTGACGAACGACTCGAGTCCACGGACACTTGAGGGCATACAACTCAACATCAATGTTGGCACCCTTGGCAATTTTGGAGAGTGTCAGATCAAAACGGCTATGTTCCCTCAAACTGAAGCGGTAGAGGTCATCGCGATCGAGCTGCCCAACCAGATTGCCTCGATTTTGTGGAGAAGTTCCTAACACTCCGAGGGGGTTAGCTCCCCTAAGCATGCCATCTGTATTTGCCATAGGACTTTTACTTGATAAGTGACGTTCTGGGTTATACCAAGTGGTAAGCTGTTCCACTTCTAATTTGCACAATTTGAAGGCTAGGATTTAATTTTCGTGCGCTCCGCGCACGAAAATTAAATGTGGAACAGCTTATCAGATTTGGTTCGTGTAAGTTAAGGATATCTACCGAAATTTCAGTCAGCAAGCTGTTAATAGATATCGTTACAACACTCAAGTGCTGAGTGCTAAGGATAAAGAAAAATTGTCTGATCGAGTTCAGCGATCCGTGATCCGTAGCGCAGGCATCTTGCCTCATTCGATGTAGCCTATATTCAGCGCACTATTGGAGGCACTGGTATAATAAGCAGATCAGTGTTTCATAGGAATAAATACTTGTGACAAGTCTGTCAGACATCTCCGCCATCATCCCTGAAGTAAAAAATGACGTTCTTAGGAAAATTGACAACCTTGACAAACAGTTACAACATCATTTTCAAACTAAGTTTTTAGTTCAGCCTGCACTTACTAGACTTTTAGTAAGTTTTCAAGCTAACAAAATAAGACCTATTTATCGGTGGTATAAGTACAAAGAAGCCTTTTCTGCTTCTCTCGTTGAGCTTTTGCTTCAAAAATACGGGTTGAGTCAGGGTAAGATACTCGATCCTTTTGCAGGTAGCGGAACGGCTTTGTTTGCCGCTAGTGATCAGGGAATTGATGCTGATGGCATTGAATTGTTACCTATTGGTCAACAAATTATTGAAACGAAAAAGGTTTTAGATACCGAATTTACATCTGATGATCTTGCACGCCTCAAGACTTGGTTAAGTTTGCAGGTATGGAAACAGGCTGAAAATGAATTCAGCCTACCAGAATTCAGGATTACAAAAGGAGCTTATTCGCTAGAAACTAAAAAGATAATTGAGCAATACCTCGGAGCTTGTTATCAGGAAAACGAAAGAGTTCGAGAGGTTTTGCGCTTTGCTTTGCTTTGTGTTTTGGAGTCTATAAGCTACACTCGCAAAGATGGACAGTATCTTCGTTGGGATTATCGTTCTGGTCGTGGGCAAGGAAAAAAACTTTTCAATAAGGGTAAAATCTTAGAATTTGATCACGCTATCACTAATAAAATTAACGAAATCGTTAACGATTTAGAACCTTCTACACATCAAATAGATCTTTTTTCGATTAAGAGAACGCAAGGTAAAATCGAACTTTACAAAGGGTCTTGTCTCAAAGTACTACCATCATTACCCGATGCGATTTATGATGCCGTTATCACGTCTCCACCGTATTGCAATCGGTATGATTACACCCGCACCTATGCATTAGAGCTTGCATTGTTAGATATCTCTGAAAAAGGGCTAATTGAGCTTCGCCAGGAGATGTTAAGCTGTACAGTCGAAAATCGTTCAAAAGATTTATTGACTATCAATCCACATTGGGATTCGGCTTTAGAAATTGCTAATTCACAATCTCTATTGAAAGCCATCTTAAGTTATTTAGACAACCAGAAGCTCCAAGGTGTATTAAATAATAATGGAATACCCAGAATGGTGAGAGGGTACTTCTATGAAATGGCTTGCGTCATACAAGAATGTTCTCGTGTACTTAAACCCGGAGCACTATTGTTTATGGTTAATGATAATGTGCGTTATGCGGGCGTAAGTATTTCAGTAGATATGATTCTCTCTGACTTTGCAGAGAAACTAGGTTTTATAGTTGAAAATATTCTCGTTTTACCTAGCGATAAGGGTAACAGTAGCCAGCAGATGGGAAATCATGGGCGTGATCCTTTGAGAAAGTGTGTTTACGTATGGAAAAAACAGTAACTCGATCCTATGAGTGCTTATCGTAATCATCTTCAGTCTAGTGATGATCTTGTCACAACCTATGAAGCAACCCGTGCAGGCTTTGTGGCACTTGCGCTTGAGAAGAATCGACGGGCTACCCCTTATGTTGCAGAAGCAAGGGCACTTCAAGAAGCAGCAAATCAAGCTACAAGCCCTGCTGATTTATTAACCATTCAGGGTATCGAGATGGGATTGTTAACTGCGGCAGGACTATCTGACAAATCTCTTGCTCATTTGATGCCAGAGGATAAAATCGATGCGATCAATAGTCTAATCAGAAATTTTCTTGAGCCAGCAGGTGCAAATTTTGTAGAGGAATTAGTCTTTAGATTTTTGTTGACTCGTGGTGATACGCTTGGTGGCTCAATGCGTAATGTTGGTGGAGCTTTAGCACAAAGAAAACTAACTCGTGCAATTCTTTCAACTCTTACGATCGCGGGTCAACGCTATCATTGGCAGCATTTAAGGACGAAAAGGTGGATAGCGATGACAAATGACGATACAGACATTGAATTATCTTTACGCGGACTTAGTTGGGAGAGCGATCTGGGTAGGCGTACACTGATTTATAACCTAAATATTCCGTTGGTCAAAAGTAATGTAGATCTCTGCCTATTTGATCTCGCTCCAAAAGCCTTGCCAGCTAACAAATCCAGCAAAATAGAACCTATTGAAGTTGAGCCTTACACAATCGCATTAGGGGAACTTAAGGGCGGAATTGATCCAGCAGGCGCAGACGAGCATTGGAAAACGGCACAAGCGGCACTCAATCGTATACGACAAGCATTCACAGATACTGGTCATTCACCGCTTACATTCTTTGTAGGAGCAGCGATTGAGAAAAGGATGGCAGGTGAAATTTGGGATCAACTCGAAAGTGGGACGCTCAGTAATGCCGCAAATTTGAATGAGGAGAATCAAGTTGGATCTATTTCTCGTTGGTTATGCAGATTGTAGAAGCGACAGCCACCTAACACTGCGCTGCAACGGATGGAACAGAGATCTCGGTCGTGCCCCAAAGGTTGTTTGCTGCCGTTAAGCTTAGTCGATCGGCATTTAAAAGTCCCCCAGAATTGGGGGATTTAGGGGGCTAGACACCCTTTAACCCCAAACCGATCGACGGGTGGGTACACGATAGGTCTATGGCTTAGGGGAGGTCAGTCGGAGGACTGACAAAAAGCGTGTAACCGGGCGAGAAGAGTTCTTCACCATCATCTGACGTTACGGTTCTGCCATTTCTATCCCCCAAAAACGTGGCATAATTCCCACCACCGTCCCCATCAAAGCTAATTTGTTCTAATGACATCAAGGAGTTAACCAAGCTATTTGGATCATTGGATTTGACAAAGAATGTCAAGGTATTAAGGACAGATGGTTCTCGTGGATCTGACGAACGATGATCACTGTAGGATCTAGAAAATTCAACGCGGTACGCTACCATTGGAGCACTAAACTTGTCGTCACCGTTGAAAAAGTTATAAATTAGGTTGCGATCGAACTGAAAACTTTCAATATCCGCTGCGCCAAACGATACAGTTTCCTCGCTACCTGTCTCAGTGGTTATCGTGGCATTAAAGTTCTCAATGGCTCCCCGGAACAGACCCCTATTGGGATCTGGATCTTCATCTTGATCGAGCGTGTTCAGATCGAGTTGGAGTGTCTGAATGGGACCGTTTGAATTTCCAGAGAACCGAAGGGCACGGCGGGGTGCAGCGATATTGACCTGGAAGGTGCCCAGTAATCCTGCGGCCAAAGGATTGTTACTGGTATCGTTCACTGAGTTATCTTGGAGTGAAATCCTGTAGGTGCCATTGTCAGCATTATCCCAGGTTCCGTCTGGTGCCGTAATTCGGTAGGTGGCCATGCGCGGAGAACCATTGCGATTGTCATTCACCTGAACGAACGTTGCGAGTTGGCTGAAGCCGTTTGCTCCTGTGACTTGGATATCGCGGCTGTCGATCGTCCCTACGTTCACTGCAATATTGTCACTGTAGGTGACCGTGAACTCATACGGGGTAATGCCTCCAGTTGAGAGGTTGGGTGCGGCTAGAGTAGCGGTGGGTGCGATCGTATCAGCTTTGTTGATGCTCACCTCAAAGGTGCCCAATCCTTTAGCGGCGGCAAAATTGTTGTTCGTATCACTCACCTGATTGCTTTGTAGAGAAACGGTATAGATACCATTATCCGCCTCATCCCAACGTCCACCTGGAGGGGTAATTCGGTAAGACACGATGAGGGATTTATCGTTGCTGCCAGCGTTCACAGCAACGCGAGTGGCGAATTGACTAAAGCCATTCACACCTGTCACCTGAATGTCACTATTATCAAGGCTGTCCCTGTTGATCGCGGTATTATCGCTATAGGTAACTGAAAAGTCATAAGGATTACTATTTTCAGTAGTAATTCCAGTCGTACTCAGGCTAGCGGTGGGTGCTTCAGTATCGTTTTCATTGTCTATCGGTTGAACGATCGCCGTCGCTCTCATATTCAACCGATAGCGACTATTTCCCCTTTGTCGTAGCACTCGACAGATATATTCACCAGGGGCAAGTGAATCGATCGCCAGTGTCTCATTTCGATTGCGGCTTCGTCTGGAGGAAGAGACACGTTGTAGATTAATATTGCGGTTGATGCGACGAATCTGGCTGAAATCTAGCGTCCCAATTTGACGAATCACCTGATTCCACGGGCGTTTAAGCGCATAGAGTTCTACATTAAGGTCTGCACCTTTGGCAATATTGGTGGCTGCCAGGTCAAAACGGCTATGTTCTTTAAGACTGAAGCGGTAGAGGTCATCTCGATCGGTTAGCCCAATGCGATTCGATCGGGTTAGCGGAGAAGCTCCCAGCCCTCCTAAGTTGATTGCGCCTTTAAGCTGATTATCTGTGTTCATTGGAAAGTTATTGA
This sequence comes from Cyanobacteria bacterium RU_5_0, assembly GCA_012033255.1. GTDB lineage: Bacteria > Cyanobacteriota > Cyanobacteriia > Elainellales > Elainellaceae > JAAUSF01. The sequence goes on along the minus strand of JAAUSF010000024.1, from coordinate 17,401 downwards.
ATCAAAAATCGGGCATTGCTGAATTCAAGTATAATTTGACAATATTCACTCAAATGGTTCGATCGATGTCGAACTTGTTGTTGAACGGATTCAGGAGTTTTGTTGCGATCAGCCACCTTGACCAGCCTTACTGGTTTTCCTGAAGGAAGAGATTGCGAATCGTGCGATTGATAAAACTCAAATAATCATCCATCTCCTCATAGGAATCGAGTTCATTAACAACCTGTGCGTTGATTATAGTCTTCCCATCAGGCAAAGAACAGAAGGAATCCACCTTGCATTGATCCTCACCGTTGATGCTTTCGATATGATTGAAAAACGCAGGCTTGAAATTTGGACTTGCAGGGCAAGCAATGGTTAAAACACCTCCTCCACAGAAACGACTGCCACCATTGGAAAATGGCGATCGGCTGAACCGCTATGAATTCGAGCGGCGCTACAACGCCATGCCCCATCTCAGGAAAGCCGAACTCATTGAAGGAATCGTACACATGCCTGCGGCTCTACGATTTAGAAGTCATGGAAGACCCCATGCGATGCTGATGGCGTGGTTGACGGACTATTGGGTAGCCACACCTGGTGTGGAGTTGGGAATTGAACCGACAGTGCGACTAGATCTGGACAATGAACCCCAACCGGATGCGGTGCTGCTGATTGAGGAGTCGTGTGGTGGGCAGGCACGGCTGAGTGAGGATGATTATCTGGAAGGGGCACCGGAATTGGTGGCAGAGATTGCTGCCAGTAGTGCGGCGATCGATTTAGGTGATAAGAAACATGCCTATCGTCGCAATGGGATTCAAGAGTACATTGTCTGGCAGGTGTTTGACCAGAAAGTGGACTGGTTTTATCTGGAAGAGGGAGAGTATGTACCCTTGCCTGTGGCGGCAGATGGGGTGATTCGGAGTCGGATGTTTCCGGGGTTATGGCTGGCAGTGGATGACCTGCTGGCGGGAAATATGGTGCAAGTATTAGCCGTATTGCAACAAGGATTGGCATCGCCGGAACATGCCGCCTTTGTGCAGCAGTTATCGAAACCGGATGAGCGGGCGATCGCTGAACCTAATCGACCGTTGCCTTGATTCACCGCAACTGTTCAAATCGCAATCCGGCTTTGTAACGCGACGATGTTTCTGAGTAACATGTCGATCGTCCTTTGTAACGTTGTGATGGGTGCTTCGATTGTGGAACTCCGACCTCTGAGCCTGACGCTTCCAGCTCAGAACTGCAACCTTGGAGAATCGATCGCCAACGTTGCCATTCTGAACTCGAAGTGTTGACCTCAAACGCCTTGGTGTCACCGAAGCAGGTGAATGGAGCAGACTTCTGCCTGTGCCCAACTGTCCGGGTAAATTCATGAGCCTCCTCAACAAAACCATGCCCTGATTTCACACCTCTTTCTGGAGCGATCGTCCAATCAATGGAACGTGAAGACGATCGCCCTGTTCACAAACCTGCATAGAATGAAACCAAATGATTCTTTTGCTCGGTATGATTCTTTTGCTCGGTGTATTGGAAAGAGGAGAAAAGGCTATGCGATCGCCACAAATTTTGACAATTTTGGGGATGTTAGGGGTTGGGTTGGGGTTTGGCAGTGTTGTACTGAGCGATCGTCCAGCTATCCCCTTTGCCCAATCCATTGACGCTTCTCTTTATGCTCAAACTCCCGCGTCTCCGGATGCGACTGAATCGGAAGAACCCTTGAATGCTCCTTATGTACCAACTCCACAAATCGTAGTCGATCGAATGCTGGAGATGGCAACCGTGGGATCGGATGATGTTGTTTACGATTTAGGCAGTGGTGATGGGCGATTGGTCATTACAGCCGCTAAAAACTATGGTGCGCGTGGGGTTGGTATTGAAATTAATTCGCGATTGATCGAACAATCGAATGCTAATGCTCAAGCCGCAGGTGTTGCCGATCGCGTGGAATTTCGCCAAGAAGACCTGTTTCAAGCAGACTTCAGCGATGCCACAGTAGTGACGCTTTATCTACTGCCTGAAGTTAATTTGCAATTGCGCCCTTTGCTCCTAGAACAACTTAGACCCGGAACACAGATTGTGTCTCACGGCTTTGATATGGGAGACTGGGAACCCGAAGAAGTTGTCACCGTTCAGGGACCTAATCGCCTGCATATTATTTATCGCTGGACAGTTCCAGAAGAAATCCCGGAATATTTGCGGCAATCTCCTTCTTCTCAATAAAAAGCGCGATATTAAAGGCATATAGAGAAATATAAATTTTTTAGAGAAACAATCTATCCAATTCAGCTTCTAGAAATACGCAGAGACTTACCTATAGGAAGAGTAGAAATCGTAGTTAAAACGATACTCTTGAGTTGTTGAGATTGATGCATTAGAGCATTGATTTAAGGAGAAAAGTGTAATGCCACTTCACAAAATTAGAGACTTTGATCCCGACTATCGCAATTATTTTGGTGATCACGATATTCTGGGGTACGACCTTTACTCTGGAGAGGAGAAGGTTGGGTCTGTAGAAGATTTGCTAGTAGATGATGAAGGTAAATTCCGTTACTTCGTTATCAACACAGGAGTTTGGGTTTTCGGCAAAAAGGTGTTGTTGCCGATCGGTCGCAGTCGCATCAGCTACTCTGATCGCCGCATTTATGCGAATGGGCTAACTCGTACTCAAGTTGAAGAGTTGCCTGAGTATAACAACCTTACTCCGATTGATTATGACCAAGAGGAGCGCGTTAGAGGGGTTTATCGTCGGGGTGAAACTCCATTAGATACCAAAACCCCCGTTGATACAACTGCAACCCCGGCAACTCCGGCAACCCCGGCAACCGATCGCAATACCTATCACTACGATCGAGATGCCGCTCTATACAATATGAATGAGCAGGATCATCAGGACTTCAGATTGTATGAGGAGCGAGTGGTGGCTAACAAAACTCGTCGTAAAACTGGCGAAGTTAAGGTTGGCAAGCATGTTGAAACTGAAACTGCCCATGTTTCGGTACCCGTCGAGAAAGAGCGCATTGTCATCGATCGCACTAATCCAACGGATGCTGGAACGGTGGTTACTCCTGGCGCGGATGCCTTTAAGGAAGGGGAAGCGATTCGGATGGAAGTCTACGAAGAGACGCCCGATATCCGCAAGGAAACGGTTGTGCGTGAAGATGTGAGAGTGAGAAAAGAAGTCGATCGTGACACTGTTGAGGTAGACGAAACGGTGCGGAAGGAACGCTTGGATATCGATAAACAAGGTAGAGCGATCGACGAACCGAGTGAGACTCCTAGAAATCGTGCTTGAGCCTTCCAGGTTGTGGTGTAGGTTGTGTTAATTTCACACCAGAGTCCGTTTGAGCCATGTAGGTGGGGTGTTCTGCTTACATGGCTTATAACCACAAGTGTCCCGCCTTTATTAAGGCCAATCATGGCACCTCTAGAAGCTTGTGTACCATTGGAATCTGATGTGGCTCTAGAGACAGGCAAACTCATTGATCAAGAACAACATTTTGTTGAATCAGTTCAACGCAATCACATGACAATGAATGCAAACTATCCGGAATCTTCGCAGATTCACAATGTACCCCCTGAGATCCCTTCAACAGCTATTCCAGATACTTCAACTGATACGCCACTAGACTCTACTTCAAGAACGGTAGAAGAAGAAACCCTTCGTCTATTAGAAGAGCGATTGATTGTCGATCGTCATAGACGTAAGATTGGCGAAGTAATTGTTCGTAAAGTCGTTGAAACACATATCGTAGAAGTTCCTGTTCAGCGCGAAAAACTTATTGTAGAGCAGATTAGTCCTGAACGCAGACAGCTTGCTACGATCGATTTGAGCAAAGGCGAACTAACAGGTGTTGTTTTGTCTCCAAGCTCAAATTCTAGTTCCTTGCAATCTTCAGTACAAAATGAATTTATTCTTGCTGCAACTGCTAATCGAGTCTTAAAAGAAGTCATAGAAAAGCCTGAATATCAAACGGCAAGGGTCAAAATTATATTTGAAGATGCAACGCTTCAGTCTAGTTATCAACATTGGCTAGAACGCTATTCAATAACGAACCCGGCGTAGGAGCGTTAGTTTACCTATACATAGAATAATTAGCGCCTCACGCGAGAGCGAGTGTCGTCTCTCTGGCGAGTGGATGATGGCGGCACTTAAGCATTGATGAGCTATTTTTATAGCTTTTTTGCAACAAAACGATATTCCTAAAGCAGAAGCCCTGCGACAGGCACAGATTGCCTAATCAACAGCGAGTCCAATTCTCAACCCATAGAGGCACAAATTCTTACCTACGATCTCACGCATCCCTACGACTGGGCATCCTTCATCCTGGTTAGTAACGGTTTATAAAGACTTTACACCGAGGCTCTAGAAGGCTAAGAAAACATTAATTTTGGTTTAAAAAATCTTGAGAAACTCTAAAGAGTATGTTTGGCGACTTTGGAGTGAGTCAATCGATCCTAGGGTTGTTTTAGGTGATTTGGGTCATTTCCATTCTTGAGGAAGCGATCGTATAGTCAAATAAGGCAACTCTTTGATGCCAAATCATTGGAGCCAGATCACTAGCCTAAGATTAGCGATCGGGCAATTGTGTCAAATCGAACTACGTAATACATTATTCTGATCAGTTCGTCAAAATTTGGTGACTTTTGCAATGTTTATTAATATAATCAGGACGTTGTTAGCGTGAAAATAGAAAACATTCAGTATACCTCACTACAAACTCGACTTCTCAAGGCACACTTGAGATCTTTTCCTTAATCCAGTCTCTATTCTGTTTTCTCTATCCTTCCACCATTATTCATTGGCTACACTAGCCGCCATAACGAACTGAACAACAGAGGGTGAATCATGATTCAATCTGTCCAATACTCAATGGGGCTGCTCAAAGACGAGGCAAGGCAATTGGTACAAAAGGGGGTTGTAAGCCGCCGTCAACCCATTTACGTCCTGTGCCAATATATTCCTGCTCGTGAATGGGCGGGTGTTGAATGTGTTCTCGAAAATAACGACTTCCTTCTGCGCGATCGAATTGGCGATTTGCTTGGGCGCGAAGATTGGGAGAACGACTAAGCTACGCTAAAAAGCAACTATAAAGTATATGAGCTACGAGTCTTGTTCTCGTAGCTTTTCCAATTCGGCTCTGATGGCGGCTAGCTGCGCGGTTAGCTCCTGTAAGTCTTGTTGTACGTCTGAGCTTGCCCCAGGCGTGACGGGAGTCGTAACGGTGGAGGGTTCTGGGCTGGATGAGCTACCTGGATTGGATGGCTGCCTCAGCATCGTATCGACAAAGTTGCGGGCTTCTTGTTCAGTGGTTTCTCCTTTGACTTCCCACTCGTCAGCCAGTTGACTAAACTCAGTCCTTAGCTTAAATAATGTCTCTTCCCGACGTTGGGGATCTTGAAGCGTCTCAAGCAGGGATGCTGTTGCGCCTAACGTAACGCGGAACCCTTTCTGGGCAAGTTGGATAACAGTATCGGGATTCATAGAGTGTGACGTAAATCAGCAACGTAGGTGAATTGGAGATGACTTTTCAAGTAGGCTCTAATGCAGTCTAACCAAATTGTTCTAAAAATTGGTTAACATCTTCGTTGATACGAGTCAGTTCCGCTTCAGTCGTGAGGCGAATCCGATCGTCCCGTACTGTGATCAAGACCTTCGCCGCAAAGGGAGTCGCCCAGATATTGGGGTTGCAAAAGATTTCTAGAAATACATCCCCCGTATACTGATACTCCATTGGCTTCTGCGGCGCAGATTTCCCACCTCCAGATTGGGTCGCTGCGGCTTTGAGCCTACCCATGAGACTGGCGATCGCCATCTGAAGTTCTCGTGCGGCTTCAGGTGTAAAACTAAAAGAAATGGAACCTTCTGAAAGGTTAAGTCTGAGGTGCGGTGAGGTCATTATCAAGCTGAGCTATAATTCTGCTACTAATGGTACCGGGCAGAGGGACACTTAGGAACTGAGGGGCAAAAAAGAGGACGGTGCATGACGGCTGACAATCGCCCTATTATTCGTAAAGTGTTAGTGATTACACTGCTGTTAAACCTGCTCGTGATGGGATTAAAGGCAGTCGTTGGTACATGGACAGGCTCTCTCAGCCTATTAGCCGATGCTATCCACAGCTTTACCGATAGCGCCAATAATGTCCTGGGACTGATAACGAATCGACTTGCTTCTCCTGAACCTGATCCTGATCATCCCTACGGACACCAGAAATATGAGGCGATCGGGGCACTTGGCATCGCTGCATTTCTAGGGATTGCCTGCTTCACCATCGTTGAAGGCGCGATCGAGCGAATTCTGAATGGCGGTGAACCTGTTAAATTGTCCGCTTCTGAACTCTGGCTCCTGCTGATTGTTTTAGGAATCAATATTTTTGTAGCGTTTTATGAACGGCGTGTCGGGCAACAAATTGGCAGCCAGATTTTAATTGCTGATGCTCAGCACACCATGAGCGATATTTGGGTGACGATTAGTGTTCTAGCCGGACTAATTGGCATCTGGATCTGGAATTTTCAGTGGTTAGATGTGGTGTTGGCATTTCCGGTCGCACTCCTGGTGATTGCAAGTGGCTGGTCAGTCCTGAAAGCAAATTTACCTTGGTTAGTGGATGAAGCGGCGATCGCGCCTGAAGCGATTTATGATGTCGTGATGCAAGTTCCTGGGGTGATCAACTGCCATCGCATTGCTTCTAGAGGATTATTAGGTCGTCAAGTGTTCATCGAAATGCACCTGATTGTTGATGCAGAGGATGTAGAAACCGCTCACAAAATCACTGAAGCAGTAGAAGAACGTCTAGAGGAACGATATAGTCCAGTGCGAGTCAACATCCACGTTGAACCACCGTCTTATCGATCGGATGAAATGACTTATGATTCAAAACTTTAATGACAAATTCAACACATTCCCTTGTGGGGCACGGCTGTCCATACCCCTTCGCATAACGCATTCAAATGGCTGTCATTCTGTCACTCGGAACACCCACCAGAAGAGCCTCCGCTATCACTACTAGAAAACCCACCGCCGCTATCACAGCTAGAGAAACCACCGCCACCATAATCACCACCATCATTACTAGCGCCACCATCACCAAAGAATCCACCACCGTCACTGCTACTGTAACTACTGCTGTTGGTGTCACTGTTGTAATGGCTGTGGCTCGAACCATGAAACATTGCAATATTGCCAGTTGAACGATCGTCAGAATATCTCTTGCGTCGGGATCTCGAAGATTGTGAATCAACTATACCTGCGACTGCAAAAACAAACAGAATGCCGATGACAAGAATGAGTAGTTCCATAGGGTTGAGTCCGTGAATAAAAAACTTGGTTTTCCTTCCGTTAGCCAATTTGCTAAGCGGACGTTTGAAAAGTATCAAATGTTCTGTATGGACGATGAACAGTTCAGCGAATAGAACAGCAACGTGATGGCGAGTTGTGTTCTGTGGGTCTATCGGGATGACTTAAGGAAGCCTGCGGTTGTTGTAACAAAAATTTACAATGTTGTTTGCGAATGCAGAAGCGATCGTTCTCTGAACATGAGATGGAATGTCAGCGAGAACGCGCTAAGGAACGAGAGTTAAATAAACTGCAATTCTTATGGGATGGGCAGAACTCAGCACTTAGCTATAATGTTAGGATGTCGTTTACCCTTATGGCACCAGGCGAAATCTGTATGTGCCATTGGTTTCTTCTGCAACTTCAACTAAAACTCCAATGTTGTTTCCAGGTAGACGATCGCCTTGCGGATCAAATTGCACGGTTCCTTCACCCGTAGCTCCATCGGCTCTAAAATCAGGACGAGAAAGAGCTTGTCTCAGCCCTGTACGGGTTGGGTTTTTAGTCAGTCCGGCGATAATCGCCTGCGTCGCATCATAGGCCATTGCCGTTCGCCAGTTAACACCGACATCCCCAAATAGCGTTTGAGCATCCTGTTCAAATGGGGAATTGCTGCGATGCCAGGGGATCGCCACGACCAAACCCCCGTTAGCTGCTTCCGCACCAAAATCGGTGACTGTTCTGGCGCTATACATAATGTCACCACCGAGTAATCGCAGTTCGCCATTGTTGCTGTTCACGATCCGCAGCGCACGCTCAGCGATGTCGGTTTTGTGGGGAATCAGCAATAATGCTTGCGCTCCTGAAGCTTTGGCGTTGTTGAGACAGGCTTCTGCATTAAAGCTGGCTCCGCCTTGTAAGAGATTACACTCATACACAAATTGTTGAGACGGGAGGTGCTTACGGAATTCATCTCTAAGCGACTCACTGTAGGGATCACCAGGAACATACGCGACCGCAATCTGGGTCAATCCTTGGCTCTGGGCATAGTCAGCTAACATTTGCGCAGCGATCGCATCATTGGTTGACGTGCGAAACAAGTAATCACTCAAATCAGATAATTGCACAGAGGTACTGCTGGGTGAAATAGCCACTAATCTAACATTGTCATAAACCTGTTCAACAGCTGCTTGAGTGATGCTGCTCGTGTAATGACCAATTACCGCCAAAGGATTTAAATCGACCAATGCCGTTGCAATTTCAACGACAGAACCCGTATCTCCCTTGTCATCCGCAATCCGGACTTCCAATCGTTTTCCGGCAATTCCACCGTCACACTGCACCTCGGTTTGCAGATTTTGAATGGCATCTGACAGAACCTCAATCCCGCAGTTGATTTGAGTTTGGGCGATCGCCACTCCGCGCAACTGTTCTTTGGCGATGTCTGGATCGAGTTTCACTGGAACACTCACCGCGATTGGCAATATGCCCTCGCTGATATTGGCTTTGGTATCTTGTGCGGCGATCGCATTATTCAGGTAAATCCAGGTTTCCGGATCATTCGGATTGTCATGCAACGATTGTCTGAACTGTTCGATCGCTTTGGCATAGTTGCCTGCTGCAAACGCCGTAATCCCAGCAGTTTTTGCATTCGTTGTGATGTCGAGGAGTTGCTTATCTCCCAAGCTGAGGTGACTGGCGATCGATAGGGATGGCTCTGGAGTTAGCGATTGTCTCGATAAGCCAGGGATGAGCGAGAGTCCGGCAACGATTGACCCAGTAAAAGCGACCAGTCCAATGGCGATTTTCTGTTTGGAGAATCGCTTTGGCACAGGCACAGATGCCGTTGACCAAACCAACTCCGGTTGAATCGGGTTTTGACAGACGATCGGCAGCCAACTTGCCGCCGGACAGGGTTTCTCCGCACTTTCCCGCCACTGTAAATTTTTCCGCGCTTCTCGCACAGCCAGATACAACGGCTTGCCGCTCGAAAATGTGCTCAAGAAGTGCTTCAAGAATTCACGGGCAATCACATCGGGAACGGGTTCTCGCATCACCACCATACTCGGCACCTGTAACTCTGCCAGGTAATTCGCAATGCCTAAACCATCGCAGGAATTGAAAATTGCCAGTTTTAATCCTTTGCCGATCGCTGTACGCAGATCTTCTCTCAAGTCATCCAGAGACAGGAGTTTGTCATCTCTGATCTGGATATAGCCAGTTCTAGAGTGCTCTTCACTGGAGCTATGTCCGGCAAAAAAGAGAATATCCCAAGCCTGACTACACAAGCAGGTGTGCAATGCCTCACGAGTGGGTTGGTCTAACCGAGTAATCTCAGTTCCCTTTTGTTGCAGTTGCTCTAATTCTGCCGCATCCTGGGGAAGTTCTAATCCACCTTCACTGCTGCCAAAAATCGCCAGAATTTTGACGGATTGACCCAGCGGGGCGATCGGACGGTTGAAGCCTGCGTTTAAGACTACTTCAGCATGGCGAAGCTGATCGAACAAATCCCACAGATGCCAGGGCAGTTTGCGAAGCAGCGTATCTTGTTCAGGGTTCCCTGTATCCACATCAATCACGATCGGCACCGAGTTATCGTGTTTGACTTCTGCCTGTGCCAGAATTCGATCGCGAAGCGACTGAAATAAATCATGGCGAAACCATTGCCGCAAGTAGTTTTCCAGTTCTTCAGTTGCCGATTGACAACCCTGGATCATCGATTCGTGAGTAACCTGCTTGGGCACTGGATGAATTTTGCGGAGATGCCCCAACTTGTTATATTTCCCTTGCCAATTCTCGTAAAGTACGGGAATGTGAGGAGCTACTGGAATTCTTGGGCAATGCCGTTCCTGTCTGATCATGCGCCCCTCTTCCAGGATTCGCAGGGTGACTGGAAATCCCTGATTAAAGGTGCCTGAACCAATTTCTAGGACAACAACGATGTTGAGATTAATAGTCATTGGTGTGGGGGTAGCTGGATGTTTACGGAGGCGGTGGTTCAGTAAGGGGCACAGGAGACGAAGGAGTAAGGGACACGATTTGATGCCGCAATGAGCGAAACGGCGACTGGGCAAACCAGGCTCTCAAATAGGTTGCCAGTTCCCTAAGGGCTAACTGACACGCCTCAATCAGCGAGTGATTGGTCACTTGTCCACTAACAGGTTGGATCGCTCGCATTTTCCCTAACTGTTTGTAGAGTGCCTGCCAATTCTCATAGAGTTTTGGGAGATCCGGTGCAGGCGGAATCTGAGTGCAGTTCTCTTCTTCCTGAATCAGACGACCATCTTCTAGAATCCGCAAGGTCACTGGAAATCCCTGGTCAAAGCTACCTGAACCAATCCTCAGAACAACAGCAACGCTAGTGGGAACGTGAGTATTCATGGCAAGGAACCGTAAATAAGGAGTTGGAATCCAATTTGCAATGAACTAAATACCTGAAGCGATCAAATTGTCTCGATTATACGATGAAGGACTCGGTAACACTGGCATCATTGAAGCTGACCTGGAGCGTGAAGCGATCGCCCAAATCGGCGGTGAACTTAAACTGGATATAATCATCTTGGTGTCTGGCTTTAATATTGAAGAAGGAATTGCCTTCCTCATCGAAACCCACTAATTGCAAACCCGGAGGTAAATGGGGTTCCTGCTCAATCGGGTAAACCCGTGTCAAAATTAGCATCCTGCCATCGGGCTTAGATAGAATTCCGACCATCAACGCCACCTGATGTCCTGCCAGATATAACCCTAAATCTTTTGCGCTTCTCACCGCACCTGCACTATGATTCGGGTCAATTTCCCAGAGTAACTCGGCGGCTTGCCAGCGAATTTCATCATCTTGAGTCATTTGAATGAGATAGACGATCGCTTGCTTCGGATCTGCAACAGTCTCGTGAACCGTGAGTGCCCCCGGTTGATTCTCTTGTTTGCGATAAAGTTGTGCGACCTGTTCGACTAACTCTTCAGTGCACTCTTTTTGTGAATTGCAGAATGTCACCATTGGCAATTTCATCGGATTAAGTAAGGCTTGGTGAGGCTGCCAATCGATTTCAAAAATCCGGTTTAACCAATGGCTGAGCGTGGCGATCGGCGTTGAGAGGGCGATCGAGCCTGTTTCTGTAAGGCAGTCAATCAGATAATCCAGGGGTTGCAAATCGCTCAACGGCAGTTTAGACACCGATACATGAGGCACAAAGCCTAACAAACTCCCTTCTCGATAGGGTTCATCCAGTTGCACGATGACATAGCCGATGCGTTCACTCTGCACAGTTTCTGGAATCCAGCAGTGGGTGTCTCCTTGTCGAATGGGACGACATTCTAGATACCCCTGTTTCTCAGGAACATACAAATCTGCCTCATCTAACAACTGTCCGGCGCGATGCCAACTCCAACTGGCTTTTGGATCAGACGCGATTGCTAACATCTGCAAATAACGATGGGTAGCCATAATCGCTAACGTATTGCGAAAAACGTGATCGGCCTTTTCAGGATGCAAGTGTGCTTGAGCAAATGCCTCAGCCTGACTTCGATCGGTTGCCGTAATGGGAACGACAATTGGAATGAGATGTTCAAGAGTGTCATGCATGATTCAGGATCGAACGAAGAACAGAAAATTCAGAGAAAAGAAAAAAGAAAAAAGAAAAAAGAACAGTTAGAATCCGGTTAAAACCACTGAGCGTCGTTGAGAAATTGCTTAAAGTGAGGACGACAAGTTCCTTGATGAAATTTTTTGAGGCTGTCTTTGTCTACTTCAAACTTCTGAGCGAGGTGATCCCACGGGATTTGGGGAAGGCTATCCAAACTTTGTAAAATCAGAATCATTAACTTTTGACAGGTAATATGGGGATAATTTTGCATGTGGCTCTTACGAAGTTTTCCTCCTGCATCCCGTTGAACCAATGACAGCAATTCCTCAATCAATGTCAGATTGTCAAATGATGAGCTAGCCAGCTTTTCCAATGGAGCAGACCCTTCATGATCTGGTTTCTCCTTGATCACCTCAATCAGCTTGTATCTCAGCTTCATATTGAACCAGGTCGTGAAGCTGCTCAGTTGCGGGTTATAAGCTTTTTCCGAATCACAGGAACAGAGCCTTGCATTAAACCATTCCCACGTTCGAGACAGGGCTTCTCCATAATCGTCTGGGTCAGGCGGCGGATTTCCACCTCGCCAAATGTCCCCGGAATACTGCATGATCTCGACAATAAACAGCCGAGTTTTAGCCGATCGATTGCGGTCTAGCTTTTGACAGGCTTGTTCTTGTAACCAACACCGTGCTGGCACACAGTTCAAAATCTCCCTGAGCTGCTCCCGATGATTCAGGATCTCTCGTCGCTTCATTGGAGACCTCAGTGCCTCCTCAAACAAATCAATTAATCCAGCACCACAGGGAATACAAGTCATAGGTTGGTTTCAGAGAAGCATGGGGGGTTTGAATGGTCATCACGGGTTTCTACCTCCTGCTACACGAGTGGATACCGATTGTTGAGTGATTGTAAGGGTAGCGATCGTAGCCCATCGTTCATACAATCCATCACTGTTCGCTAATCGGATATCGGAAGCAAAAGGCAAACGATCGATTTTTGATACAAAACTTTATAATTGCTTTTCTGATGATAAAGTTTGCTTATCCTGCCAAAATTTCCCAGCCGATCTGAGTGGGCTGCTCGTAAATTCGCTTCAGGGTGTTCATATCTCGATCGGAAATTGGCGGCGGATTGCGAACTTGAGAAAAATACAAGGCATCTGTCTCTACGAGGCTATGTCCCCAGATGCCGAGTGCATGTCCCAATTCGTGACGGGCAGTGGCTTTAATATAATCTGCTGTTTGATTGGGGCTAAGTTGAATCGTGAATCGATGCGATAGAGTGGTTGGTGCATTGGCGGGACGATCGACAAAAAGCTCGTAGCGGGTTTCAGCCGATCGAATCCGAGGCAAGCGAGTATCGCCCGCTTGATCGGTTCCTTCAGCCGCATCAGCCGATCGATTAAATCCCTCGATCGGCGGAACCGTTCGCCAGATGGTGATATTGGCTGCCTCAGATGAATCTACTTGCTCCAGAGGAAGGTAGGCATTCCATTCCTGCACGGCTTGAATCACAGCATCGATCCACAGGTGGGCGCGATCGGGATCAGGCGCATTCTCTAATGGCTCCACGAAAAGCTTGACAGGAAACTGCGACCAAACCAAATAGCCAAACTCAGTCGGGCTGATCTCTGAAAAGTAATCCCCTTGATCCTCTGAATTTTGCCATTGTGCTAATGAAGAAGGCAACGGATGGGCTTGCGGTGGGGAAAGGGCTTCGTGCGATCGTTCCGAGACGGTCACAGGGCTTTGCTCCAGGGACAAAGCTGGAAAATATGCCTGGACAAACAACGTTAGCAATGCTGTACAAGCGATTAAGATTATGAAAAACAGCGCAGGCTGAGATTGCAACCTACGCTTCAATTCTTTCCTCATATCACTTTTATTGAGGTGGCGGGAGTGGAGGTGCGTTTAGCCAACCGGCACTTAGCACGACAGTCAATCCCATAAACACAGCCGTCAGCGTCCAGGTGATTCGGTTCAGCGTTAGTTCAGCACTCTTGGTACTGGTAAATAGCTGAGCCTGACCCCCTAAACCACCCAAGCCGTCTCCTTTGGGGCTGTGCAGCAACACGAGAACAACTAAACCAAGACCAGAAATCGCCCAGAGGATTTCAATGATGCTCGTTAATGTCATGATGACTAATCAAGTAGCAGACAATACATTTGATTTTACCGTAGTCCGCCCGAACTGCGTACAGTCTTAGGAACAAGGCTTATGCTATAGCAGTAACCAGCGTGGTTAGGACATTGCCCAAGGCTGAAAGGCAAACGATCAATCAATCCTGACTCAGCACTCAGTCCTCAAAACTCAGCACTTAGGATTGCGGATTAAATAAAATCGAGAATTGATTTCTGGGTTGGGGCGAACGGCCGTTCGCCCGTACAGGGAAATGCCGGAGTTATTTAATTCTCCTTCCTTAGCTATAGTTGTTAGTGTTGCTCTTACCGTCAGTCTAATTTATGACTGAATAAACTATTTTGGGTAGGCACATCCCCGCAGGGTAGGACATCCCCGCAGGGTAGGCACAATCCCCGCAGGGTAGGCACAATCCCCGCAGGGTAGGCACAATCCCCGCAGGGTAGGCACAAGACCTACCCCTACCTGGGCATTTTGCCCCTCCACTGATGCAGACTTAAGGTGGAACAGCTTATCAGCTAAAAATATCCAGTTGTTCGGGTGAATCTGTTTCGGGTTGGGCTGTGTATTTGCCGTTTGTTTCCTGGGCTTTTTTGCTGCTGTGTCGTAATCCCACGGCAATGTGAGAATGCTTTTCGATTTGGGTCATCACTTGTTTAGCGCGTTGAATCACTGAGGTAGGTAGCCCCGCTAGTCGTCCGGCTTCGATACCGTAAGAGCGATCGGCTCCTCCTGGGCGAACTTGATGCAGAAAAATAATTTGATCGGGCAATTCTTTCACCGTTACTTGATAGTTGGCGATGTTCGGCAGAATGGAAGCGAGTTCGTTGAGTTCGTGATAGTGCGTGGCAAAGATAGTCCGGGCGCAGATTTCCGTGGCTAGATATTCGGCAACTGCCCAGGCGATCGACAATCCATCAAACGTTGCGGTTCCACGTCCAATTTCATCAAGCAAGACTAATGATCTGGGTGTGGCGTGATTGAGAATATTCGCCGTTTCATTCATTTCGACCATGAAAGTAGACTGCCCAGTTGCTAGATCATCGACGGCTCCAACACGGGTAAAGATACGATCGCACACGCCTAATGTGGCTGAGCTAGCAGGTACGAAACTTCCGACTTGTGCCATCAATTGAATCAGCCCAACTTGGCGGAGATAACAGCTTTTGCCACTCGCATTCGGTCCTGTGAGAATGATCAGATCGGGTGGGGGGGAGTTTTGAGTTTCAAGTTTTGAGTTTTGAGTACACCCTAACTCCGTTGAGTTCGGCACGAAGAATCCCGCAGGCAATGACTGTTCGACGACAGGATGCCGACCGTCGATGATGGTAATTTCGCGGCTGGGGACGATGTGGGGACGGCTGTAGCCTTTGTATGTCGAAACTTCAGCCAGGGAGCAGAGTGCATCGATCGCGGCGATCGCTCTGGCGACAGTGCGAATCTGATTGGCGTGTTCTCCAACAGTCGATCGCAACTCTACAAAAATCTCGTATTCTTGTTGATTAACTGCGTCACGAGCCGTGTAAATAGCAGATTCTTTTTCCTTCAATTCGTTAGTAATATAGCGTTCTTCGTTGGTGAGCGTTTGTTTGCGAATGTAGCCATCAGGGGGTTCATTATTGGATTTCGCATTGGCTTTAGCGCGAGAGATGCTGATGTAATAGCCAAACGCTTTGTTGTATCCAACTTTGAGTGTGGAAATACCAGTATGCTGTCGTTCGGTGGCTTCGAGTTGAGCAATCCACTGTTGATCTGCATCAATTTGTTGACGCAAGCTGTCCAGTTGCGAATTGATACCAATCCGAATTAAATGACCTTCCTTGATATGAAGCGGAGGTTCGTCAACGAGGTGTGCCTTCAGGTGTTTGCCAAGGTGATCTAATTCTAATGGAACAGTCTGAAGTGCTTGTAAATAGGGCGATCGCGTCTCTGCCACTAACTGCGCTAAGTCTGGTAATCTTCCGAGCGAATCTGCCAACGCGACTAAATCACGAGCATTGGCGGCTCCGGAACCTGCTCGTCCGGTGAGTCGTTCTAAATCATAAATCTGCTTGAGTAGTTGCTGAAGATTCTGTCGCAAGGAACCGTTTTCGAGCAGTTCTTGGATAGTTTCTTGGCGATCTTGAATGGCGGAGATGTCGAGTAACGGTTGCAACAACCAGCGTCGTAAAGCTCGTCCTCCCATTGAAGTGACCGTTTTATCCAGTGCCCAAAGCAGAGAGCCGTGAAAGGTGCCATCTCGCACCGTTTGTGTAATTTCTAAATTACGGCGTGTTTGATGATCGATAACGAGATATTCTGTGAGCGTGTAGGTGCAGAGTGATTGCAGCAAGATGTTTCCGTTTCGCTGCGTGTCTTCCAAGTATTCTAATAAACCACCTGCGGCTCGAACAGCTAAGGGCAAATGGTCACAACCCATGCCTTCTAACGATCGCACTCGAAATTTCTCCAGCAGTTTTTGGCGGGCTTCCGCGAGTGTGAAAGGCGTTTGCGAGCGAAATGTGTAGCAAAATTGCGTGGGTAAACAATTGGATAAATGACTCGATTTCTCGCCTGGTCGCAGCAGTCCACTTAAATCAGGTGCATTCGTCGGAATCAAAACTTCGGAAGGCTGCAATCGCATTAATTCTTGAGCCAATTGGTCTAATTCGCTCGATTGTGTGGTCAAAAATTCCCCCGTAGAAATGTCTGCGATCGCTAATCCCCAATGCGCTCCGGCAATCACGATCGCGGCTAAAAAGTTATTCCGTCGGGCATTCAGCATTCCCTCTTCTAGAACTGTTCCAGGTGTAATCACCCGCGTGACTTCCCGTTGCACCAGTCGTCCTTGAGCATCCGCCGCATCTTCGGTTTGATCGCAAATGGCGACTGCATACCCTTTTTCAACTAACAAAGCACAGTAGCGATCGAGCGCATGATGGGGAATTCCAGCTAAAGGCACTTTTCCCACTTTCTGTCCTGCATCTTTCGCCGTCAATAACAGTTCCAATTCTCGCGCTACCGTGATCGCATCTTGGAAGAAGGTTTCAAAAAAATCTCCAACTCGGTAGAGCAACAGTGCATGAGGATGCTGATCTTTCATTTCCGCATAGTGCCGCATCATCGGAGTTAAGTCGTCTCGGTTGACTGCCCGATGGTTCGCATAGCGGACGGCATATTTGACCAACCGCTCTGGTAGATCGCGGGTTAAGTCTTGTGGAGAGGCTTGAGAGTCGGTCATTCGAGGGAGTGAAAAGTATCTGGGATCTTCTAAAACTTTATCGTATCTGTCCGACTACTATAGCTGTAGTCAGCTAAGGAATAGGAACAAAATAAGACCGGAGAGTTAAGGAGGAGAGTGATAGGCTAAAGGCAACCCTCACCGTTTCCCCTTAATGATGCAATCCTACCCCACTGAGATTGAACAAACCATGCAACGGTTTT
>JAAUSF010000130.1 GCA_012033255.1 Cyanobacteria bacterium RU_5_0 | reverse complement strand
GGGGCAACAGGGGTTCAGTAATTGCCCATTCTTCATCGGTGAGGTCGCTAGAATATGTCATCAGAATAGATTAGAGGGATGTCAGTGCCTTGACCTACCATTATAAAGATCTCAAATGGGTTCTATAGCTAGAAAAAGCGGCGGACTTCTCCGGTCTGGCGGTTGACTGCGGGAACGAATCCAGTGGCGATCGGCATAATTAACCGACTAAGAACTCGCTTGTCTTCGAGTTTGTAGAGGTTAAATTCGCCACCTAGCTTTTGCATCAAGGATTGACAAATTGCCAGATGGCGTCCGGGAGGCTGATCGAGCATGGAAGGAGCCAGCAGATCGCCCGATCGCCCGACTTGCAGTTCATTGACGAGGCGCTGTTCGATCGTCCCACTATCTGTAATCGATAGCTCTAGCCATCGGGCATCCATTTGCCGACACCAAATATCTAACCGTGCGCCAGATGAGGAGCGCAGACACGCCACCATGAGGATTTCATGCAAAACAAATTCAATCTTGGAGATATCGCCGCCCAGGTTAACAGGTGCTTGATTATGAACCTGTATCCAGAGTTGGCGTTGTTTGATCAGAGTATCGGCTCGTTCCAGCGATCGTTTCAGCAGGCTCGCGAGTGGGATCGTCTCGTAGGCACTGTGAAATTGCCATTGCTCATGCTTCAACTGTGGCGTGATGCTAGTCAGCGTATTGCCGAGATACCGCAAGATTTGCTGAAAGCGCATACTAGAGAGGGAATCCTTCTGATGGCTGAGTTCATTCAACCGTTGCACTCCACTTCCCAAAATGCGATAGATCTCCTCAATCCGACGCTGCTTGTACCAGTTGAGTTGTTCCAGAGTTTCTCGTTGGGCTAAGAGTGATTCTGTCATGATCAGGTAGCGGCGACACCAGGCTAGCTGGTTGACCAATATGCCAAACGCACTTAACTGATTGTCTGTCCAGCCGCGACCCAGGCGATCGGCAGCTAAAATAATCCCGGTGGGGTCATGATCGGGAGCCGTTCGCAGCGTCATCACCAGAATTTGACCAATTTCTACCCCGTTAAGCCATTGTCGCGTTTCAGGGGTGATCTGGTCGATGCTAAGAGTCATCAGCCCATCGGTTTGCAGTGCCCATTGCAGCAAGACATCCGTGTGAATGGGGATCGGCCTATCTGTGAGAACCCCAAATGGGAGTTGGCTAATTACAGGCGCAGTAATTTTGGCGATCGATCGTCCCGGTTGCCATGTCACTAGTGTGACCAGAGGAACCTGAAGCAATTGAGCAATCTGCTGCATGGCATCTCGTTCCAGGCTTTCCAGTTGGTGCATCTGCTGCATACTGGTCAACCCCCACTGGACAGACTGATAGGTCTTTTGCCACTGATCCGTTTGGCACTGAAGTTGAAGTTGGTGTAGCAATAATCCGATCTGCTGACTGACAACCCGCAGCAGTTCCCGTTCCGCTCGATTCCAGCTACGAGGGACTTCATGCCCAATCACCAGAACCGCCTCCAGAGATTTACCGATCGAGGTGCTACATGCCAAAAGCGATCGAATGTCCAGATCGAGAAATGCTTGCCGCCATGCCAATAGCTTCAGATCATCCTCCAGGTTTTCAATGCCGATCGCTTCTGTATGGCGCTCCATCATTTGCCAATCCACCGGATTCAGATTATCCAAAGGAGAATTGACCGGACGACGATGATTGGGCTGCTGTTGATAGGCAATCTCAAATTTTTTCTGGTCGCGGTTATAAAGCAATACTAAGAGACGGTCTGCCCGGAGGCGTTTGCACATCTGGTCAGCAGATTTTTTGAGCGTCGTTTTCCAGTCTTCCTCGCTGTAGAGGGCGTGAGAAATCTCAGAGGTGAGTGCCTGATCCAGCTTTACTTGCTGCACTGTTTCTTCCATTTCCTCCAGAGGAGCCGTGAGTGCAATCAATTGGGCAGCCCCCCGGACATAATTTTTCTCTTCCTCTGTCCAGATTCGCGCTTCACTGCCCTCAACCGCTAAAAACCCTTTTAACTCGCCTTGAAACAAAATTGGAGCAGCAATGAGCGATCGGGCTTGAATCTGCTGCATCAAGCGCCCTGTAATCTCTGTTTTGAGAGAGCTATGGGCTTCCCCAATTGACACCAATTGATCGGCAGTGAGGGCTTGATAGAAGCTGTTGACCTCTTGAACAGGAATTCCTACATCTGGCGGATGGTCTCCGCCACTCGAATTTTTGTCCCGATTTCCCAATCTGCGCCAAAAATAACGGCGTTCTGGCTCATACCAATAGACATTCGTGCGACTTGGTGCTATAAATCGATGCGTTTCTTCAATGATGGCTTCTAGGCGTTTCTTCAACGAGGGTAACGATCGTAACTTTGCCAGCAAGCTTAACAACGGCTCGTCCGGACGCTTCATGTGCTGCCGTTGTTGCTCTGTTTCATATTGGGAAAATGCCTCTCCCAAACCGCCTAAAATCATTGACAGCCGGACTTTCTCTTCTGAGTGCGGGGAGGTTCCCCAGAGTGGCGACCCCAGCAATACGACCCCAGAACAGCGATCGCGGTGACGAATCGGGAAAATCAGGGTGCCTTGAATGTTGAATTTTTGTGCCGCCTTTCGCCACTCTCCGGCCCTGGGTTCTTCACGCAGATCCGGAACACCGATCGGACGCTGCTGAATCACCACCTGCTCTAACAAATCACCCGGATTCAGCGTAATTCGCTGTTTCAAAAATGAGGCATCGCCCACCGGAGTGACTCCGCCCTTGCCAATCAGCCGATGCTCGATCCAATCATACAGAGCTAACCAAATTAGCCCATAGTCAAATTCCGCCTGGAGATAGTCCAGGGTGATTTTGATGAAGCCATCGGCAGTTTCCTCTTCCCGCAACGCTTGAAGAGCGCGTCCTAAAGCAAGTAGTTGTTTTTCATAACTTGACGGCTCTTTCTGCAAACCCATGCCAATCCAGCTCCTGCCTTAAACAGGTTATTTCTCAACGAAAGGGGAGAAGGTTACAGTGGACTCAATCCACTACGGAAGGGAAGATGCAATCTACAAACTGGGTTTTCGGATAGGCTCTTAATAGAGTCCCCCAAATTTGCTCCATTTACCTTCCTAAATCTGTCTCTGACTCCATGCACTCTTGATGTGGCGTATCAAACTTTTCCAAACCAATGGTTTTCTCAGTGAAAGACAAAATGCTCAGCCCGAAAAGTTTGATACAATCCCGATGTATTTTTAGAGTGCCCTAATAAAGGGGTGCTGTTATCTTGTCGTCCTTAGACCACGCTCTCAATCTCCTCGACGTTGCATTTTGGATATTTACAAATCCTACATCCGTCCTGTCCTGTTCTCTGGCTTAAACGCTGACCCCGAACAGCTCCATCGCTTGACAATGCGATCCCTCAATTGGCTGGATGAAAACGATCGCCGTCCGTCTGTGCTTTGGCTTCGCAATCAATTGCAAAAATCCTGCACATTCCATCATCCTTATTTAGAACAAACCCTTTGGGGCTGCAAATTCCCCAACCCCCTCGGGCTTGCCGCAGGCTTCGACAAGGACGGCATTGCGGCTCGAATCTGGTCTGACTTTGGCTTTGGCTTTACCGAACTTGGAACTGTCACTCTGCATCCTCAAGCGGGTAACCCTCAGCCCCGCCTCTTTCGCTTACCCCTCGATCAAGCGGCTCTCAATCGCATGGGCTTCAATAACCAGGGAGCAGAGGCGATGGCAAGGCGGTTGAGGGGGAGGGGGGGAGGGGGAGATGATGGAGATAAAATGAATGCCATTACCGATCGCCCTTCATCCTTCATCCCGCTCGGCATCAACTTGGGGAAATCCAAAATCACTCCGCTTGAAGCAGCAGTAGAGGATTACTTGGGAAGTTTTCGCTTGCTGAAGGAATTGGGAGATTATTTTGTGGTTAATGTGTCTTCGCCAAATACACCGGGATTGCGATCGCTCCAAGCTACTGAACAACTTGAGCCGATTTTGGCAGCGTTGCAACAGGAAAACCAGGGACAGAAGCCGCTTTTGGTGAAGATTGCGCCGGATTTGGAGTGGGAGGCGATCGGAGCGATCCTTGATCTGGCTCAGACTCATCGGTTAGCTGGCATTATTGCAACGAACACGACAATCCGCCGGGATCACCTGAAAACTCAAACTATTGCAGCGACGGGAAAGCTTGTGACTGAAGAGGCAGGCGGAATTAGCGGTGCCCCGTTGCGAGAGCGATCGACTGAAATCATTCGCTTCATTTATCGACAGACCCACGGCACACTCCCCATTATTGGTGTAGGCGGTATCTTCACGGCAGAGGACGCTTGGGAAAAAATTACGGCGGGTGCTCACCTTGTCCAAGTCTATACAGGCTGGATTTACGAAGGTCCTTGGATGGTCAAACGCATCCTAAAAGAACTGGTTGAAAAGCTGGAGGAACATAGGCTAAATCGCATTGCCGATGCAGTAGGGTTAGGAATAAAGGAAGAAAGCTGAAAAATCGTCAACAACCCCACCCACAAGGGGATGGGGCTTGTGATTCAAGTTCCCATTTCTGGGCAGACCACAATAGGCTGATTGACCGCAGCCCCTAGCTTAAGAAAATCCTCACGAATGTTGATCGCAGCGTTGTAATCCGCATGGCACTCGTAACCACACTTCTTACACCGAAATTCAGCCTGAGACGGGCGATTCCCTCGCTCAATATGTCCGCACTGGCTGCATTTCTGAGAAGTGTAACGCGGGTCAACAAACCCCACATTTACGCCTCTGGCTTCAGCTTTGTAGGTGACGAATGCTTGGAACTGGTTAAAGCTCCATCCATGCAGTCTACGGCGTTGAGCCTTTCTCATTTTGGCTCTACCACGAATGTTTGTGAGATCTTCAAAAACCAATGTTGCGCCTTTTTCGACCGACCGCACCAAACGCTTACTCAGCACATGGTCACAGTCTTTTCTGAAACATCTCTGTCTGCCCGACAACTTTTTCAGATGTCGTTTAGCAGATTTCGTGCCTTTAGATTGCAGTCTCCGACGCAACTCAAATGTTCTATCTTCTACCCCCTTCCAGGGGACAGAACCATACTTGCTTCCCCGACTATCCACAGCAGGGGAAGCGATACCCAAATCCACACCAACAACCTCGTTTGTTGCACCCGTTTCAGGGGTTTCAATCTCCACGACAATGTGCAGCCACCATCGCCCTTTTCGGTCTTGCAGCAAGTCTGCACTGGTGTTTTTCCAGTTCAGGTATTGTCGATAATATTCAGCCACTTCAAAGGACAGTTTGACCCGTCCATTAATGCTGAGAATCGACACCTGCTGACGGTCAAACCAAACGGTGTAAGACCGTGCATCATACCGAATGGGGCAACGTTTCGAGGTTGGGCAACTGACGGTTTTGCCCTTCTTCTCCAGACTCCTAGCCGATCTCAAAGCCTCAGTTGCTTTGACTCTGGCAGCACAGACCAGTTGAGCAGGCAAACCAGTCATCGCGCGATGGTCGTAGTAGGTCGCTTTGTGCAACTCTACGCCATTACCAATTCCCGTTTCCCATCCATGCCTGCACACAGCATTAAACGACCAGGTGTACTGCTCAATCGTTTGAGACAGCACCTTAGCCGTTTCGATGTCAGGTTGAAGTTGGATGCGAATCGTTCTTTGCATACAAATATACTACCTCATATACAGATGGGGTATCTGTTGGCTGCAAAGATTATTTGGCAGTTGAAACCGGGATTGACCGGATTTCAACTGCCGCACCTATCCCTCCGCACCCACAAGGGGATGCGGTTTCCCGGTGATTCTTATGAATAATCCTGTCCTCTAACCCCCACTCCTTGCTATGAAAGTAGAATTTCGCGAATGTGACCTTTTTGATCTCTGGGTTTGGCTAGAATTCAGTACACTCCCTTCTCAGATGGAACAGCAGTACGTTGAAGAGGTGTTTAACTCCTGGTTCCTCTTGGGCAAGCTCGGTGGATTCAATGCCGAAAATTTACAAGTCCAAGAAACTGGGCTAGATATCAGCTACATGGACTATGACCAGGATGCGGCTGACGACAGCATCATGGCGGTAATGCACAATATGGGGGAGTTTGAGTATCAAGGCAATTGGGGGCGCTACTGGTTTGACTTGGGTACGTCTGATGCGATCGCTCTTGATATCCTGATCAATGCGTTGGAACAACTCAACCGCGACTATGTGACGATCGAGCGACTGATCATCGGTGGCGAAAATGAAGATTGGAAGATTCCTGGAAGCAAGCGATCGAACTTTGTAGAAAGAGAGTCTGACCCCGACAATAACTAGCCGATCCGTAAGGAATGTCACGAAATGTCTCAGTCGAAGGATGAGAATTGGTGGATATGAGGACGACCCAATCTCCATCCTTACCATGAGTTACTGACTCTGATTGAGAGTCCTGTCTGTAGTCACGAACCCGATCGCCAACGTTGGGAAACTTGCCTGAGTGATCGATGTTCTCCCATATGGAGATATCTCTAAAATTCTCCTTCTCCGTAACTACCATTCATGGTGGCTTCGTTATCGCGCTTGGAGCCGAGGAGTCTAAGGTCATCGACTCGAATCACTGGGCTTGTGCGTTCAGCCCCGGTTGCGCGGTCTTGCCAGCGATCGAACTTCAACGCGCCACTCACGCCAATCAAACTGCCTTTCCGGACATAGTTCGCTGCAACCTCAGCAGGTTTTCCCCAGATCTCCAAATTAAACCAGTCAGGTTCATCACTGTTTTTCCGACGGCGATCGACGGCTAGCGTGAACTTGCAAACTACACTACCCGACTCAAAATATTTGACTTCTGGATCTCGACCCGCTCGACCTACTAGCGTAACGACATTCAAACTCATAATGCTCCTAATCGCAGACGCATCAATAAAAGAACAGAATTCTATTTTAGTACAAAGGTACTGAACTTCAACTCCAATTTTAGTCAACTTAGTGTTCAGCGTCTCAAAAACGTTAATGTCCTTAATGTTCATCAATTTTCAGTAAACTACAGGATTGGAGTTCAGAGACGCTATGCTGATTGAGAATACAAGGTAAACTGAACGAGTATCGGGCGAAAGCTGGGTTGCCTGGAGTCTAAAAATAGTGATCTAGACCCCCAAGGTTTCCTGGTTGGCATCTTGTTACCAGAATTAGGCTCTCTGTAAGACAGAATCTATGCTTAAATTGCAGGGTAACGAATTTTATTCCAGTTTTATTCCAACTGACCTAGACTCTAGATTGAAAACATAATAAAATCCACCATGTAATTTCGTCGTTGTGTGATCTTGAATCAAGGCGTCTGATTTTGGGGGCTTAAAAGTTAGTGGGTTTCTTCAATCGCTTCTCATTCTCACGTGACATGGGTATCGACCTCGGTACCGCAAATACGCTAGTCTACGTGTCTGGTAAAGGCATCGTGCTACAAGAGCCTTCTGTGGTCGCGATCGATCAAGAGGAGAAAACCCCTCTGGCTGTTGGCGAAGATGCCAAGAAGATGTTAGGACGAACACCTGGTAATGTGGTGGCATTACGTCCGCTTCGAGATGGTGTCATTGCTGACTTCGATACTGCCGAATTAATGCTCAAGCATTTTATTCGTCGCGTTCATGAAGGTCGGACATTAGTTTCGCCTCGAATTGTAATTGGCATTCCGAGTGGCGTAACAGGTGTGGAACGGCGAGCCGTCATGGAGGCAGCTTCCCAAGCTGGCGCACGCGATGTCTACTTGATCGATGAACCTGTTGCTGCCGCGATCGGGGCAGGTTTACCCGTTGCTGAACCGACAGGAAACATGATCATCGACATTGGGGGCGGAACAACCGAAGTGGCGGTGTTGAGTTTACAGGGAACTGTGCTGAGCGAATCAGTACGGGTTGCCGGAGATGAACTCAGCGAAGCCATCATGCAGTATATGAAAAAGGTTCACAACCTGGTGATCGGGGAGCGAACCTCCGAAGAGATTAAAATTGTTGTCGGCTCTGCCTATCCGATGGATGATGACTGCGATACGATCATGGATGTCCGGGGTTTGCATCTCCTGTCAGGGCTGCCGCGAACGGTGACAGTCAAAGGTCCTGAAATCCGTGAAGCAATGGCAGAACCGCTTTCGGTGATCATCGAAGCTGTGAAACGTACCTTAGAACGGACTCCGCCTGAATTAGCTGCCGATATTATCGATCGCGGCATCATGCTAGCGGGTGGTGGCGCATTGCTCCGAGGACTCGATACGTTGATTAGTCACGAAACGGGCATTGTCGTTCATGTAGCGGCTGATCCGCTCAGTTGTGTGGTACTGGGTACTGGTCGAGTATTGGAGAACTTTAAGCAGCTTGAGCGCGTATTTAGCGGTCGTTCCCGTAACTTCTAATCTTCAAAGCTAACTCATTAGGCGATCGAACCCCGATGGAAGGTTCGGCTGTAATGGTGAAATAGCTCGTGCGATAGCTTAACGTAGAGGCTTTCTAGGTTCGATGTACTCAATCCGTCGCTGGTGGGATCGTCATGGAATTCGGATTGGGCTGATTTGCCTGGTTCTAGGAGCCGCTTGGGGAGTCAGGCAAACTCAGGGGGGAGCCGTTTTAGAAGTTTACCAATGGGTTACTCGCCCTTTTGTGGGTCGCCCAGACGAAGCTCAGCAGGCAGAAAGTGTTCGAGTGCGCGAACTAGAACAACGATTGGTTGAACTGCAAAGCCAGAATCAGCGCCTTCAAGAACTGTTGGGTTATGTCAACGAACGCCCTACTGAAGGAGTTGT
The DNA here is from genome assembly GCA_012033255.1 of Cyanobacteria bacterium RU_5_0. Lineage (GTDB taxonomy): Bacteria > Cyanobacteriota > Cyanobacteriia > Elainellales > Elainellaceae > JAAUSF01. Next base: position 6,948 of record JAAUSF010000130.1, on the reverse strand, counting down.
CACACCTGTTATTGGACGCAGTGCCGATCACTGGTGGCAGCAGATCACGCTCGGTCGAGGTAGTCGTGATGGAATTCAAGTGGGCTACATCGTTGCCGGAAATGGCGGCATTGTCGGGCGAGTGACTCAGGTGACTCCTAGCACAAGTCGAGTTTTGCTGATCAGCGACCCAACGAGTCAGGTCGGCGTGACGATTAGCCGATCGCGCTTCATGGGCTACATCCGGGGTCAATCAGCAAATCGGGTGATTATGGAATTTTTCGACAAGGTTCCAGATGTGCGTCCGGGAGATGTTGTCTCAACCTCGTCTTACAGCCAACTCTTTCCACCTGGCTTACCTGTTGGGATTGTCGAATCGATTAACCTGAATAAAAGTCCTGCACCTGAAGCCGTGATTGAACTATCCGCACCCATCAGTCATTTGGAGTGGGTGATTCTTTATCCGAATTCTACAGTTGAGGAGTCTGGAACCTCAGAGCCACTTTCCCAAGATTCTCAAAGTGCAGAGGGTTTTACTGAAGAAGAGCGCCTTTAACAGCACCATCCAACGATCGAAAACCGTTTCAGATAGGCTCAGTCAAGGTGGGAACTTAAAGCATTATTAGCAGGCTGAACAGAGGAAGGGGCTTTGACTAATCTGTCGATAAAAAACCTATCGCAGTTACATCCAAATACCCGTCGGATGTGGGACTGGGCTGTAACGGCAGGTTCGGTATTACTCTGTTTGCTGATTTTGCCCACTCGCCTACCCGGAATGGAACTGTTGCAAGTAGCCCCAAACTGGTTGTTGATCTGGGTTGTGGCTTGGAGTGTGAAACGAACTGTTTTTCAGGGCGCGATCGCTGGACTTGCCCTTGGCTTGATTCAAGATGGCATGACTTCCCCCGAACCCACTCATGTGCTGAGCTTGGCGATCGTTGGCATCTTCACTGCCCGCCTCCAGAAGCAACGCTACATCAAAGAAGACTTTATTTCGATCGCGTTGATCGTATTTGGTATGGCAGTTTTAGCCGAAACCATTATCGCTATCCAGTTCAGTTTTCATAGCTTCGGCAGAGATGCCTCTGAAGCCCAGCGGACATTATCCGAAATCTGGATCTACCACCAACGAATTGCCCTCAGTTCAGCTATCCTCAGTAGCCTTTGGGCACCCGCTGTTTACTATCCACTGAATCGCTGGTGGGAACAGATGAGTGAGCTAGAACAACCGCAAACTTGATAAGGCTGTGTTTTGAGTTTGGGGTAAAACGGGGTGCAAGGAGGTTCATCCCTGGGTGGGGGGCTTCGCCTCTAATCCCGATGTCCTAACCTTTATGGCGACAGCTATAAAACCTACGCGGCTAGCTGTTTTGATTCAACCAGATCATGGGCGGCTGAGAATAGATCTGGATAAATTTGAGTGGGTTCAAATCGCTGCAAGTAGGATTGACTGCGGATTCCGCAGGTGAGGGCGATCGTCGGAATTCCCATTGCTTGTCCGGCAAGAATATCTGCTTCTGTATCACCGACCATCCAGGCGAAAGGAGAATGTAAAGTGTCTCCCCAGGCATATTCCGTCATTACATCAGCTAACAGTTGAGTTTTGTGATGCGCGTGGTTGAGGTATGCTGCTTCATCATCCTGAGTCCCACGAATTTGGGCAAACAGGTGAGCTAATCCAAAGTTACGTAATATTTGAACCGCTTGAGTTTGGCGGCGTAGCGTCACAAGAACCAGCCGGATACCTCGATCATGGAGCAGATTTAATGCCCATCGGACTTTAGGCTGAAGTTGGTCTTGGTAAAGCAGGTTGGAGTGATTCACAATCTGACTCACGCGCTGTAAAAATAGCTCAATTTGCCACCCCCGTAACCCGGAACGCAGCGCAATCTCTAGATCAGGCGTTCGTTCTTGCTTCATCTGCCAGAACTGCTCTTTACTCAAGATATGAAGGGAGGGAAGCGAGCCTTGGGCGTGGCAAGCTGCCTGAACATCAGCCAATCCTAGTTTGTATGTGTTGTAGTAGCGATCGGATACATCAACGATCGGACCGTCAAAGTCGCAGAAGATTGTCACTGGGTGCAGGGAAGGATAAACAGTGTAATTTTGACGTGGATAGGGCTGATTTGAATCTGAGGCGGCAATTTTTGCCATAAAACTTATTTTTTTAAGGGAATCACGAAATGTTTATTCACATTAGCAGTTGATTTGATAAGTCGTCAACAGAATACTACTGAGTTCCGATTAGAAAAATATATATGTAAATTTGCGGAATTCAGAGAACAGCAAAACAGAAAGCAAAAGACAAAAAACAACTTGAGTCTTTAACTTCCTAAACTTATTAAAGATTGCCCCAGGCTAGCTTGCCTCATGCTCCAGGAGGATTGTAACGGGACCATCATTGTCGATCGCCACCTGCATCATTGCCCCAAATCTCCCCGTTTCGACCTTTAGCCCGCTCTGACGTAGTCTTTCTACAAATCGCTCGTAATATTGCTTAGCCACCACAGGAGCAGCAGCCCGATCGAACGAGGGGCGGCGACCTTTACGGCAATCACCATATAGCGTGAACTGACTGATGACAAGCAATTCACCGGCGATCTCTTGAATAGAACGATCGAATCGATCGCCTTCCTCCCCCGGAAACAATCGCAATTCCAAACACTTTTTTGCCATCCAATCGAGTTCTGCTTCCGTGTCTGTATCGGCAATTCCAACAAGTAGATTCAACCCTCGACCAATTTGACCTATTACTTCACCGTCGATCGTCACTTGAGAAGCTTTGACTCGTTGAATAATCACTCGCATTTGGCAATAGATACCACTAATGCTGACTCAGTTAAGTAATCTTAGGCATCTTAGGCAAGTGAGAGATAGTCGCGTATCTTTTTCGATGCTTCTGCGGCTTTCGTTGAGTCAGGTTTTCCTCGGAACAAGCGAACTAGCTGCAATTTCCAGCCTTTTAATCCCCACGCTTCAGAATTGCCGGGGTAGCGAGGTTGGAGGACGAAGTGAACATGATATGGCGGTTGATCAACCCACAAACTGACATAGACCCGTTCTGCGCCTAACGCTTCAACCATTGCGCCAGAGAGGGTTTTGAGAGCAAAACCGAGAGAGGATGATTCCTCTGGGGTTAATTCCCAAAGATTTTCTCGGTGGGCTTTTGTTTTGAGGACGATCGCCCCCATCCCAAATGCGCCAAGGCAATGATCGGCGATCCAGCTATCATTTTCCAAGATCACACCACCTGGAACTGCTTTTGTGCCTGCGATCGTTTGACAAGCGAGACAGTGCAGCTTTATCATTCCAGTCATTTTTTGCCAAAGCCTTTGCCTGCATTCGCGGAGGAGATACAAAGGCAATCTTGCAATTGTTGCTTGAGCGTCTCGTGGTCGAGATCCTGACCAATCAGTACCAATTGGGTTTTCTTGAGGCGGTTATTCCATTCTTCGTCATCCAAGGAAAAGCGTTTGCCGCTCAGGTGAAAAATATGGCGCTTGGGGCTTTCATCAAACCAAAGGATGCCTTTAGCCCGGAAGATTGTTGAGGGGAGTTGGTTATCCAAGAAATGCTGAAATTTTTTAATCGCGAAGGGACGATCGCTCTGAAACGACACCGAGGTAAACCCATCCACCTCTAGGTGATTTGAGTGATGATGATGATGATGGTGATGGTCGTGATCATGATCATGCTCATGGTCATGCATACAATGCCCGTGGTCATGATCGCAGGCTGAGTGGTCATGATGGTCATGAGCGGGGTGATCGTGATCGTGATCGTGATCGTGACCATGCTCCTTGCTCTCAGGCTCAAAGTACTTATCAGACTCGAACAAACCAACACTCAGGATCAGAGGCAAAGAGACGTTTGATTGAGTCGTGCGGAGAATTCTAGCGTCCTCTTTGAGAGCGCGAATTTTAGATTCTAGAATATCTAGATCAGCTTCATCGACTAGATCGGCCTTGTTGAGCAGAAGAATATCGCCGTAGAGGATTTGGTTATAGGCTGCCTGACTATTGAAAAGGTCGAGGCTGTAATTTTCGGCATCTACCAGAGTAACGATCGAATCAAGGCGGGTAAGGTCACGAAGTTCAGTGCCCAGGAACGTGAGGGCGATCGGCAGTGGGTCAGCTAATCCCGTTGTTTCGACGACCAGGTAGTCAATATTATCTCGCCGTTCTAAGACACGATAAACGGCTTCAACTAAATCGTTATTGATGGTACAGCAGATGCAACCGTTACTGAGTTCCACCATGTTGTCATCGCTGCCTTCCAGGGAGATCAGCAGTTCATTATCGATGCCAATTTCACCAAACTCGTTGACCAGAACGGCGGTTTTGAGTCCTTCTTGATTGGTCAAAATGTGGTTAAGGAGGGTTGTTTTACCACTCCCCAAGAATCCGGTGATGATGGTGACGGGAAGCCCATGTTTGGCATCATCCATCTGAGAAGGTGCGTTAGAAGTCACTACTGATGTCATAGCTTGTACTGAAAAACGGCAAACGAGTAAAGAATGGCAAATTTTTCTGGAACGATTGCTGCTACCTTGGTAGATAATCCTTACCTAGATTATTGCTTATCTGCTTCATGTTGTGGCTTGTTGTGATTTTAGGGCGATCGTGCAGTTATGACTAAACTCTGGCATCCTCGATGTTACGCGAACTGAGTCTTTTGTCAATCCTGCTGAGGGAGCAAGTCGTGATGCCTGTCGCATCTTCCCTAACCCACTCCTAACCCCTAGCCACCATGACATTAACGTTTTATAACACGCTTACTCGTCGCAAAGAGCCGTTTGAACCGATCGAACCGGGCAAAGTGAAGATATATTGCTGTGGTGTGACGGTATATGATTATTGCCATCTGGGTCATGCCCGTTCGTATGTGGTTTGGGATACGGTGCGCCGCTATCTGCAATGGCTTGGCTACGAGGTTCGGTATGTGCAGAATTTTACTGATATTGACGACAAAATTCTGAATCGGGCGAAACGAGAAGGCTCGACGATGCAGGACGTTGCCGATCGCTACACTCAAGCTTACTTTGAGGATATGGCTCGGCTGAATATTCAAGAAGCGGATGAGTATCCTCGGGCGACCCATACATTAGATGGGATCACGCGGCTGATTCATGAGTTGGAGCAAAAGGGCTATGCCTATTCTTCGGAAGGCGATGTTTATTACAGTGTGCGAAATTTCTCAGAGTACGGTAAGCTTTCTGGTCGCAAACTAGATGATTTGCAGGCAGGTGCCAGTGGTCGCGTAGACAGCGATCCGGAATGCCAGAAGAAAAAAGATCCGTTTGATTTTGCTCTTTGGAAAGGGGCGAAACCAGGAGAGCCTTTCTGGGAATCCCCGTGGGGGAACGGGCGTCCGGGCTGGCATATCGAGTGTTCGGCAATGGTGCGCGATCGCCTTGGTGAAACGATCGACATTCATACGGGCGGCGGTGACTTAGAATTCCCGCATCATGAAAATGAAATTGCTCAATCGGAAGCGGCGACCGGAAATCCTCTTGCCCACTATTGGCTGCACAACGGCATGGTGAATGTCAGCGGAGAGAAAATGTCTAAATCGCTGGGCAATTTCACGACGATCCGGGCATTTTTAGATGCACCCCATGCACCAGAGCCAATGGTATTACGGCTATTTGTCTTGCAGGCACAATATCGCAAACCGATCGATTTTACCGATGATTCGATCGCCTCTGCTCAAAATAGCTGGAACACGCTTAAAGATGGTTTGCTATTTGGCTACAAATACGGTAAACAACTCGGCTGGACAGACACCGACGATCGCTCTTTCGGCAACCCCGAATATATGCGAATTCCCTCTGACAGTGAAGCTATCCAGCGATTTCGAGAGGGAATGGACGATGACATCAACACCCCTTCTGCGCTTGCCGTTTTGTTTGAATTGGCGAAAGATCTCCAAAAAGAGGGTAATCGTTTGACCCATGAAGGGAAGACGATCGCGGATTCTCAAATGCTGCGTTCTCACTGGCAAACCCTTGTCGTTCTGGCTGAGGTACTTGGGCTACAAGCGAAACCCGACGCAGAGACGGTTGCTGAAACACTACCGGATGCTGAAATTGAAGCGTTGATTCAGCAACGGCATGAGGCACGGAGAGCGAAAAATTGGGCAGAAAGCGATCGTATCCGAGATGAACTGAACGCGAAAGGAATCATCCTCGTTGATAAGTCTGGTGGCGTTACTGAATGGCATCGTAGTTAAATCATTCTGCACCAAGATTGACCGATTGAATGAACCGATCGAACGTGTTGGTCACTTTCGCTCACGTTGTACTTTGGAAACACCCAAACAACAACTTGTGGGAGAAATAATTCATGAAACCTGTAATCGGTATTCTTTCATCGATTGGTATTCTTTCAACTGCCCTGATTGTGGCTTTTGTGCAGCCTGCGATCGCACAAGTTCAATCCAATCAGCCTCTTACTGAACGCACCGTTTTGGAGCGACTATTTACTGCCCCTGAAATTCAAGCTGAGTGGTTTGCACCCGAATTTTTAGCACAGGTGCCGCTCTCAGAACTTCAGCAAGGACGGATTGATTTGCAACAAGAATTCGGAAGTTATCAGGATATTGAAGAAGAAAGCAACACATTTGTCGTAATTTTTGAACGAGGACGTTTCGATGCTACGCTTAACCTCAATGAAAATGGTCAAATTATTGGGTTGTTGCTGGACAATTTCCGCTAAGGAATAGGAGCTAAATCAGTTTCAGCGAACCACTAAGAATCTGTTTGAAAAGTGCTGAAGACTGAGGACTGGGAAATGGCTTAAACTCAGCACTCGGCACTCGGCACTCAGCACAATGTCTTGTTTTGCGGTCGGGGTAGACTAACGGGTCTGCCCTCTCAGTTAGGGCAACCACGCAGGGATTGGACTTTTATATGTCTTGTTTGCGGTCCGGGGGTAAACTAACGGTCACCCTACTGTACCGGAACAACGA
>JAAUSF010000023.1 GCA_012033255.1 Cyanobacteria bacterium RU_5_0 | reverse complement strand
CAGGAATATGGGGTTCGAGCAGTTTCCACTGGGCAGAGGTGAGGTCACTACGGTAAGCTAGTCGTGTCATTTCTGGGGTCTTCAATCGACCCCTTTACTTTATCGAGCAGCTTTTCAAACAGGTTCTTAGGATGGATATTTTCTCTCAAGTATCCGAAAATGCACTTCAAGCATTTCAATATGCGATCGACCATTCTGGAGAATTGCTAGAGGCGCTGTGGCAGCATCTTTTGCTTGTGTTAATTCCTTTGGGGATTGGCTTACTCGTTGGGTTGCCGATGGGGCTATGGAGTGCCCGCTCGCGTCTTGCCTCGATCGCGTTGATCAATACGTTTAATGCGCTACGAGTGATTCCGAGTATTGCGATTCTGTTTCTGGCAATTCCCTATTTTGGGCTGAGTTTTCAGTCAGCCGCGATCGCCCTAACCCTCCTCGTGATGCCGCCCATCTTGATTAATACTGATGTTGCGTTCCGCAGTATCGATCCGATGATTCGTGAAGCGGCTCATGGCATGGGAATGAGTGGAGGACAGGTGTTACGCCAAGTTGAAATTCCCCTTGCGCTGCCAGTGATTGTAGCGGGTATTAAGACGGCAATGGTGGAGGTGATTGCCAGTGCCACTCTCGCCGCTTTTATTGGCGCAGGCGGATTAGGAATCTTCATTGTCCGGGGATTTGCCCTCTACGACAATGCAATTCTTTTAGTAGGAGCGATTCCAGTCGCACTCCTAGCGCTGGTAGCGGAAGTGAGCCTGAGCGGATTGCAACAGACTTTGCAACCCCCAAGATAGAATTTCCCTAACCAGGTTGAGATAAGCGGTTAAGTTGCGATCGCTGTCGGTTGACACTGCGTTGGATTCGTAAGGTTGGGTTGGTGGTTCGTTCCAGCGCCAAAATTGCACCGTTGATGGCGAAGGCTAATGCAGAAACCGTGATCGCTCCTGCCCAAATTTTGTCATAGCGTCCGGCTTGCGTGATGCCATCAAACAAAAGCGTTCCTAAGCCGCCTGCCCCGAATTTTGCTCCGATCGTAGCAATCGCAATGGCGACGATCGCCGCAATGCGTAAGCCTGCCAGAAAAATCGGCAGAATCAGGGGAACCTGAACTTGCCACCATCGCTGCCACGGATTCATCCCCATCCCTCGCGCCGCTTCCAAGATAGCAGGCTTAATCGATTGCAACCCAACTGACAAACTCCGCACCAAAATCACTTGTGTATAAATCACCATTGCCACAATGACCGATTTCTCATTCAGCCCAAAAATCGGCACCAGTAAAATGATTAACGCCAAACTTGGAACGGTATAGAGAACACCCAATATACCTAACACAGGAACACTGAGCCAGCGAACACGAGTGATTAGCAGGGCGATCGGCAAGGCAACCAACACCGCAATTACCAGGGTTAGCAGAGTCATTTGCAAGTGTTCTAGCAACAGTCCCCAAACAATTCCCGGATTTTTAAGAATATAGCTCATGGCTAATTAATAGCATTAGTGGGCGATCGTTCTCTACTCTCATCAAATCGTTACCTTTTGATACATTAGAGTACCAAATACGCTATAACGATCAAGTGAGTTCCGGCAAGTGAGTTCCGGCAATTCTGTCGATCCGTTGAGAAGAGAACCCTATGGCACATACGATCGTTACAAACACTTGCGAAGGCGTTGCCGATTGCGTTGATGCCTGTCCCGTTGCCTGCATCCATGAAGGTCCCGGCAAAAACACCAAAGGCACCGACTGGTACTGGATTGATTTCTCCACTTGCATTGATTGCGGAATTTGCATCCAAGTTTGCCCAGTCGAAGGGGCGATCGTCCCGGAAGAACGCCCTGATCTGCAAAACACGCCTTGATAGAAGGATGAAGGATAAGGGATAAAATTTAGCTCCCTCTTCCCTCTTCCCTCTTCCCTCTTCCCTCTTCCCTCCCCCTCTCCTCACCATGACCAACACCGCTTCCCTCCTCCAAGTTGAGGATGTCTATGCTGGCTATGTTAAAGACCTGGATATTCTTCAGGGAATAAATTTTAGGATTGACTCAGGCGAAATGGTGGTGGTGATTGGTCCTAATGGAGCAGGAAAATCTACGCTGGCCAAGACTATTTTTGGGCTACTGACACCGCATCGGGGCGGGATTTCTTTCAAAGGAGAGAATATTGTTGGCTTGAAGTCGAATCAAATTGTCCAACGCGGGATGTGCTATGTCCCTCAGATTTTTAATGTCTTTCCATCGTTGACTGTAGAAGAGAATTTAGAGATGGGGGCGTTCGTTCGCAGGGGGTCTTTGAAGGAACTGAAAGCCCATATTTTTGAACTGTTTCCGCGTTTGGTGGAACGCAAACGACAACGGGCAGGGACGCTTTCGGGCGGGGAACGGCAGCAGCTAGCAATGGGACGGGCATTGATGCTGCAACCGAGTCTGTTGATTTTGGATGAACCGTCGGCGGCGCTGTCTCCGATTTTGGTCAACAGCGTGTTTGAGTTAATTAAGCAGATTAACCAGGGTGGAACATCAATTATTCTGGTGGAGCAAAACGCTCAGAAGGCGCTAGCAATGGCGGATCGAGGATATGTCTTGGAATCAGGACGCGATCGGTTTGAGGGGCTTGGTCGAGATCTGCTGAATAACCCCAAAGTTGGCGAACTTTACCTTGGAGCAAGCCACCTGGGTTAGGACGGGGTGCAGGGGTGGAATCTCTGACTGGGGGCGAAGCCCCCACACCCCCTTTAATCCCGATGTTCTAACTTTTTGACGACAGCTCTAAAACCCCAACAATGGAATCATTCACGCAGAGAGCGTATGTCTACAAGCCTTGATTCCTTGTGGAGAAGGCAAGATGCCTGCCCCGATTTGGACGGGCGAGACGCTCATCCCACCAGAGAGGTAACCAAGCTGCACACGGCATTAATTCATCGTTTCTAATTCAATAGAGCGAGATCTTCGATCAACCGGACTTCGACTACTTGATCGGGTTGGATCACGGCTACTTCATCCGGTGAAGTCACAAGGGTAGTCGCTGCACCTGCTGCACCTGCCGCAATCACAGGAATTAAGCCAATGCCAGTGAGTCCCCCTAGCAGGGCACCTGCAACAATACCGAGTGCAGAATTGCGAAGCAGACTCTCCCCTTCTTGGCGACCCGCCAAATTTTCAGATTGGGCATTAACCAACACATTTTGCCCTGCGAGAGAAATCGCTTGGGCGATGAATAAACTACCTTCATCCCCGGTTTCAAATCGTCCAATCACTAAACTCCCTTCGGGGAAAATAACATTTCCATCCGAATCATGAACCGCTTCCGCTAAAACCAGCACTTCTTGACGAGGGTGTTCGTCAGACAATTCTAATGGCTTTTCTCCCGGATAGCGTAGATTCAAAATGGTGCCAGACGGCAGCAAGACAGTTGCAGAGTTATCTTCGGTAGACGGAGCGACTGCGATGTTTGGCGGTAGTGATGTAATGCCAGAGGTGATCGTTGGCAGGTTGCTAAATGCCGATTCGGGTAGGGGTTGTCCAAAGTCGATCGGATTTTCCGGTGAGGAAGTCTCTGGTGAGGGAGTCTCTGGTATCGGAGCATCAGCCGTGATAGTCGGTGTTGGCGATGGTGAGGCAACGGGTTCAGGCGTTGAGGGAGTTGGTGAACCCTCCGCGATCGGTGTTACTGGAGTCGATTGGGGTGTAACGGAGGTGGCTCCATCTAAGGGTGGAACGCTAACTGTAGGGGGACGATCGCCCGAAAAAGCAGCAGGTGGCAAGGTGGAAGTCGGTGATTCCGGAGTTGATGATGGCAAAGATGGGGCGGTAGCTACTTCGGGCGCTATTTCATCAGCCGTGACATCCGCAAGATCAGAATTTCGATCGCTTGCTTCTGGTTCTGGTTCTGGTTCTGGCTCAATCGCATCAGCGATAGGATCAGGATCAGCAATGGCTACCGGTGCCACTTCGGGTGCAACGTTATCCGGTGCGATCTCTGCTTCGGGAATCGGCACTTCAGGAACAAGTGCTTCAGGAACAAGTGCTTCAGCAACAGGCTCATCGGTTGGAGCATCTGATTCTGCGATCGATTGCGGCGTAGGTGTAGGGGCAGTTACCGGATCAGATGGAGGCAGCGTCACCGGAATTTCTGTTGCTCCAGGCTCTAATGGTGGAAGATTGGTGAAGTCTGAGTCTGGAGGAACATCGGTGGTTGGCGGTGTTTCACCGGGAGCGGGATTGGTTAGTGTAGGTGAATTGGCGATTGCATCGGGCTGAACGGGATCAGGTGTTGCAACTGGGGTGGAAGCCTCTGCTAGTAGTGGACGCAACACCCAACGATCGCCTTCTGTATCAGATGTCCCGACTTGCCGCAGTTCCACTTGTTCTGGAGCCAAAACCGCATCAGGCGAAAGCTCTAGCACTATTCGGGTTAATCCGGGTTGAAATTGGGCAACACGAATTTCCCGCACGACTCCAGCGTAGGTTTGTTGCGTTGGGACGGTGCCGATATCGGTGTTGGGCAAATCGACGATAATCCGGGCAGGCTCAGCCGCTAAGAAATAGCGCGGTGTGGTTCCTCCTGGCACTGTGATTTCTAGCTCTCCACTGGTGGGGTTATAATCCCAACGGCTGAGAATCGCGGCTTGGGCGGAAACCATCGTTGTGAGGGTGACGATCGCCGTTCCAGTTAAACTGGTGACTCCAATCCAAGGAACGCTGGCGATCGTACAACTGGCGATCCCCAATCTCAACCCAGTGATCTGCATCCAAGATATTCTTTTTACGGGAGGATTTCGCATGACTTTACTCCACGACTGTTAAGTCAACCGTTGCTGCATAGATTAGCCAACAGATGTATTAGCTAACAGCCATATCAGCCAACAGTTATACCACTCCCTTCCCAATTCGCCACACCGGAGTGATGGAATTTAAATGTTGGTTTTTGCTGAAGCCAACTGTTTGTTAATCCAGCCGATGATGCCACTCAAGATTGCACCTGCCATCAGAATGCCGATCGCAGGCGTAAAGACGGGTTCCCAGAGCTTATACCACAGATCGAGTCCGAGTGGAATTCCGAGCGCACGACCCAGGGCAGCGATCGCCAACCAAAAGAAACTAAACAAAACTAAAAACAAATTTGCCATCAGCGCCAGATTTAGCCACTCTAAAAGTTTGTCTTTCATAGGACTAACAAAAGATTAGTAACTGAAAAAAGATTAACAAAAAATATGGCTGGCACCACAAACGATGACAGCCACATCAGTAGAAACAGAAAATTAAAAAATTTATTCGGAGTCGGTTGAAATTACGCCTCTACAGCCTCCTCCACGAATTCTTCCAAATTATCTGGATCTACATAGTGGCAGGTGGCATCATCAACGCAGATCAGTGCCCATCCGGACTGATCAATTCCCATAAATTTATACATTCCTTGCTGAATAAAAAAGCCTTTGTGATTGCGGGTGTCTGGCTTGATTTCGACGTTATTACCGACCATAGCTTCCAACTCCTTTGATATTAAAGACGAAACAGCGACCAGCTATAACCGTAGCTAATCGTTAACTTCACCAAATCCTATCATTAGGATTCCGGTTTTTTTATTAAAAATCTTTAGTGATAGTTACAGGTTGTATAGCGTTGCTAAACTGCATCACTGCTGGCGTAAATCGGCTCGATCGCAGACTATCCAGGGCAACCCATCGACATTCGCTAATGGTAGCTCTCATCCAAACGAATATTTGTGTAACATTTATTTATGTAACATTCAAGTTACTCACTCTCAAATAACCAGCTTTTGACGCGGCTCAGACTCTTCCAATTGGGTTTTCTGCTTAATCCTTCTTCAAGATTGCCCTCAACTTCTTCCCGCAATTCGGGAGCGGCTAGCAGGACTTGTCCGGCAATTTCGACATGTTGGCGCACTCCTGTTTGAGCCGTTTCCAGCATTGCCATTGCTAAATTTACCCGCGCTTGTGGATCTTGCGGATTTAGCTTAACCGCCTTTTGCGCCGCCTTATAGGCCTGAGTTGGTTTACCGTCGAGCAAATATAGCCACGATAGACATGTCCATGCGGCGCTGCTCTTGGGGGCACGATCGCAAATTTCCTTAAACATAGGAATTAGAGTATCCGGCGACTCTCCAGCTTTATACCGCTCAATTCCTTGATCAAACAATGTCTCAACAGATTCGCTCATAGCAATGGTTGCAAACAATAATCCGATCCCAAAGCATATCAAATTAGAGGCTCAATGCCTCTGGAGTAAGGAAAAAGTAAATAAGGAAAAGGGACGTTTTTTTGTTTTTTGCCTTTTGAGCTAATGAGTGTTTAAGTTGCCTGATCTGGGCGGGCAAGATGCCCACCCCACAAAAATGTCGCATGTCCTAACCTAACTGACTACGGCTATACCAAGACGTTCAGAATCTAGAAATCGAGTGGCAGACAAACCAAAAGACCGAGAACCTCAGTCCTCAGTCCTTAATCTTCAGTCCTCAAGTCTAAGGCGATTTCTACAAGACAAATTATCTATCCATCGTAGTGCCGACATCCTTCCCGCGACGCGAGCGTATCGCTCGCACTACGGTTACATTGGGGATACCTTTAATGGAAATTGCCCAATTTACCAAAAATTTGGATCTAAAGCCTCGCCCTTCTAGGGCGACTTTCCATTCACTCAAAATTCACAAGCCTCCTCCTCTTTTTTGTTGTACATTTGTATTAGTGGCAAAGGGAGTCAACCACTCTAAAAAACCTTGCTGCCGAAAGGCGTAGCACTGAACCTTGACAATTGAATCTATGCGGTTCTGCTGTATTGTTCTAGGTTCCTCCTGGCAGCCGGTAAAAGATTCACAGGAACTAGACGAATCAGTCTTTTGAGACATATTTTGCTCTCAATTCAAACAGGACTTGCAAGCATGCAACTAGGGTAGGGCATACCCGAAGTCACGCTTGGGGAGAGTCCCACCTCTGGGTTAGACACGCAAGGAATCTAATCTAAGTGGTCTCGGTGAGCCAAGAATCTCCGTCGCTTTAGCGCGGAGAGTGTCAAGAAGAGAATGATTTTCCGCAACCACAGGTTTGATTGGCATTAGGATTTGTGAACTGAAAGCCACCGCCAATCAAGGCATCGCTGTAATCTAGCATTAACCCATAGAGGTAGAGCAGGCTCTTGGGGTCACAAACAACCTTAAAGCCTTCATAATCATAAACCTCGTCACTTTCTCGAATGTTGTTGGGATCTTCAAAGTCCATCATATAGGACATCCCCGAACATCCGCCTTGGCGAACTCCAACCCGTAGGCAAAGATCTTTACCCACTTTTTCCCGCAATGACAGAACGTGACGAAGAGCAGCGTCTGTCATAAGAATGCCACGCTGTTGAGACTGAGTTGCTTGTGTCATCCCTTTACCAGACTCCCTTTATAAATTCCCGACTGCTATGGTTTTGTGTCTATAACTAGCTTGAACTAGCTTGTGGCTTTATCTTGATGGTAACGGATTGAGCAACCCTAATGCAAAAGTAGTGGATAGTGAATAGTGGATAATGAACTGTGAAGTAGATCTATGCCACTGTCTACTGTCTACTGTGGCGTAGACAGGGGACTCTCTCCGAATCCATCTCACTTTTCTCACTTTATTGCAATCTCACTTTATTGCAAGCTTTTGCCTCTGGGCGGTCAGGATGACATCAGCCTCGTTAGAATGACTGCATTGATTGCACAAGCCGATCGAAATCTAGCGAATCAGGGTGTAGTCTGGCTGCTAGACTGAAGAGTCCGCTAATGTGGGTTCTTGATGAACCCGTCTATTTATTGATGGTTATTGCTGGTTCTGTGTATGACTGCTCTCAATCGCTCTACCCGTCGTCGGTTACAACAACTCCGCCAGATTCCGAGTGTCTGGGAGGGCGATCGTCGTGCGCTCTCACCTGATTTTGCGGTGGCTACGGAGTCTGGAGGTCGGATGCAGGGAGACTGCATCTTGTGGGTAGACGGGACAGAAGGACTAGTCCGCTCAATGGACATGGTGCCCCCAGATATGGGACATGAAGCCGTGGTACGGGCACTCTTGCAAGCGATGGAGTATCCTCACAGTCCGTCTCCGCCCTCTCGCCCCCAAAAGATTGTGGTGCGCGATCGTGAAATTCAGTTTTTCCTACGAGGCGTTTTACAAGAACTGGATATCGTCGTTGATTATGCACCCGAACTCCCCCTGATTGACGAAATCTTTCACGGGCTACAAGGGATCGCCAGAGATAGACCTCCCCAGTTACCGCCTGAATTTGTCAAACCTATGATGGGGATCACCCGTGATATCTGGAATGATGCTCCTTGGGAAACCTTAGACGAAGAAAAAATCATCGCTGTCGATTTGAACTATGGAGATGTCGGAACGCTATATGTGTCTGTTTTAGGAATGTTGGGCATGGAATATGGGCTGTTGATGTACCGCTCATTAAACTCTCTTAAAAAGTTTCGTCAAAAAGTGTTAGCCGCAGGCGATGCCCCAGAAGAGTTAGAAGAAGCTTTCTTAGACCAAGACTGTCTGTTCGTGACGTTTGATCAACTCAATGCTGATACTGACATCCCGTTCGATTCAGAGGATGACTTAGATGGAGAAACCTTCTTTGCCGATACGGAGGTTCGTCCTTCTTTCGGCAATCTTCATCCCCTCGAAGGAATGCGTCCTGTGTTGTATGAAGAGGAGGCAAGTGTAGCATTGGTTGCCCTGAGAGCGTTACACCGCTTCTTTGAGCAACATCTCCGACGGCTAGATGAAGAAAATTTTCCGGAAATTAATAGCCGCTACCGCATTGCTGATCCGAAGGAGGAGAGCAAAAAGATCTCCGTTAAAGTCATGACATTACCCACGGTTGCGGAAGAACTTGCAGAAATGTCTGCATCCGAGGACGGTCAAGAATTTGGGGTTGACGCAACTCCGATTCTTCGCAATGATCTCGTTCCGGGTGACGCTTTCTACAGTCTAGGAGCGATGTCTTGGGATATTTTGAGTGTTCTACGGGCGACCGTTAAATTTCGTCAAGAAGCGGACACCGATTTTCCGCAGGATGCGGATGGCTTTCCAGTGATCCTGATTCAAACCTCCCGTCCTAAAGCAGCCGCACTGATTGAGGAACTGAAGGCAGCAGGTGGCTTGAAAGGAATTTGCTTCAATCCGGGTGAAGACCCCTTTTCGGACGATCGCTACGATCTCGGTGTCCTGCAAACCAATAACGGTGAACTCCATCTATTCGGCGAGTTCATCGAAGACGATCCGATCCATGTGCAAGCCCGCAAAAAATGGGATCAGCGATGTAAAAAAACAAAAGGCTACTGCGGCTTGGTAATTGCCAGAGGCTTAAAAGGAGCTTCCAAGGGTAATCCGCAAATCAGCGACATGATGGCACTGTTTGAAGCTCGTTCTATCTCTTCCAAGGAGTTGGGGTTAGGTTCGCTTCAGCTAATGTATTTTGAGTGAAGGAGTGAGGAGATCAGCCATCCTCATCTCTCCACTAAGAACTGTTACA
The DNA here is from genome assembly GCA_012033255.1 of Cyanobacteria bacterium RU_5_0. GTDB lineage: Bacteria > Cyanobacteriota > Cyanobacteriia > Elainellales > Elainellaceae > JAAUSF01. The sequence continues at coordinate 44,610 of JAAUSF010000023.1, read as the reverse complement.
GTTCCTGAACAAATGCGAGATTGTGACAAGTCGCGATGGTAGGATTCCTGAAAAATGTTCAGAGACAAAGTTGCATGACAGAAGCTCTTACTGGACAAACTCCATTGTTTGGAGGCAGCACCGGCGGTCTCCTGAGCAAAGCTGATGAAGAAGAAAAATACGCCATTACTTGGACAAGTCCAAATGAGCAGGTGTTTGAAATGCCGACGGGTGGTGCTGCCATCATGCGGCAAGGCGAAAACCTGCTGTATCTAGCACGCAAAGAGCAATGTATCGCTCTCGGCGCGCAACTGCGGACTAAGTTCAAGCCCAAAATTGACGACTATAAGATCTATCGGGTTTACCCTAATGGTGAAATTCAATATCTGCACCCAGCAGATGGCGTTTTCCCTGAAAAGGTAAATCAAGGTCGTGGTCAAGTGAATACGATCGGTCGCGGTATCGGTGCTAATCCTGAACCGGCTGCGGTCAAGTTCTCAGGCAAGAGAACCTACGATCCATAAGGATCGTCCTGACACACTGACAAGGCTAATATTTATTTTTCTAGGGGCAAGGTTATCTTGTCCCTTTTTGCTGTTATGTCGTTTATAAGCTTTGACTTCTTGGGGGGTATTCCATCGGGTAGTCAGGATTTTGCTGTTGCAGCTTCTCCAGATCTTTAAGTGGTTAAACCAGACATAAACACACTCCAACAGAGGTCTGGGTCTATGGCTACAGGTTAGCCCCTAATAAGCTGTTCAATCCCGATCGCCCCTTCGCCTCGACGATAGAGTTCACGGGCATAGTCTGTCCAGGTGCCTTGTCCCCAGTAGCGAAAACAACTGGTTTGCAGCAAGAGAGTGTAGAGCAGGGCTTCTTGATAGTCCGATCGCTTCGTGACTTCTGGATCAGACTGCACCAGTGAATCATATTTTTTGTGGAACAAGGCGCTCAGCTTATTCATGGGTTCCAGGACGTTTTCATAGCCTTTGACCCAACTGATGTCATTTGTCCAGGAGGCACCATCCACATGAAAATGAGGATCAGATTGATTGAGATCGGCGATCGCCTGTTCTACAGCATCCGGTGTGGCACAGGTCGGATCGACTCGCTGCCAAATCTTATATTGACTCGCTGCCTGACAAATTGGATACTCCTGTGGATTTGCTCCGGCCGCCTCCAGCAGTTCTAGATATTCAGTTCCATTCATGGCAACCACACCAGAATAGTTGTCACCGCGATCACGAATCTCATGATAAATCCGAAATAAATCACGCGGATATTCATTCATCATCACCCCTCCGTTCTCTCCGTCGGCAATTTGGGTGACAAGGGAAGGGGCTGTGAAATGTCCGATAGGTTGTTGACCACGCCCTTTTGCTTCAAAATAAGGCTGCATTTGGGCAACAAGCTTTGTATCCGACCCCTGAGTCTTGATCAAGGCGGTGATGGCGATCGTTTCACCCTGCGAATTTCGGGCTACCAATCGGTTTGGGATGTATTTTTGCTCCTGCCGTAATCCTGAACCATCTAAATTTTCAACGGAATGCTCTTGCACCATCAGCCAGCGATAGCCGCATTCCTTCAACGCTGTGATGTATTCGTACAGCGTATCCGGATGATTGGGCAAATGCATTTCCGGCGGTGAAAACCCTTTGACTCGTCTCAGCGCATCATAGCCAAAAACCGACGCAAAATAATGCTGCCATGCTTGAATGTGAAGCTTGAGATCGGGGATTGGTGTCGAAGGCACAACCGCATGACTCCACATCGTTCCCAACCATTCCACATAAGGCTGATAGTCGGGATCGCAAGTAATCCGTTTCAGGGTATTAAAGACATCATCTCGATTCATTTGGCGCAATCCCCACAGCAGATTACCAGAATAGTCAAGCATGATGCGAGGATTACAGCCCTGAGCAATTAGTTCCGGAATGAAATTGCCCATGCGCGAATAGCACCAGGCAAACATTTCGGCATTGTGATTGTCTCCGTCGTGTGGATGTTCAACCATGTACTGAAGATTGCAGATCAAGCCGCCATTCCAACCCGCCGGAATCGTCGGTTGATGCATATGCAAGGCACACGCAAATCCGGCTGTGATGGCGTCCAGACGAAGATTCGTAGTCGGCAAAAACACAGGATCAGGATGGTTGACGATCGATCGAATCTCCGCCTCCCATCCACAAATGTTAGGCAAACCAGACCGTAACTCGTCTAATACAGGTAGATCAGCAAAGGAAGCGGTTGCAGTCATAGGAGTAGGGGAGTAATGGAATAGGGGAGTGATCCCCCTATCACACTATCACCCTATTATCCCCCCATCCTCCCATCCCCCATCCTCGTGCGGTTTGGCTCAGGTTGGTGTGAGGAGGCGATCGAGTGGCTTGGGAGTCAGGATGAGGAGGTGAAAGAGTAAGTGACATCTCCCGACGCTGATTGCAAGCAATACAGCGATGGCTTCTCAGTGACTCCTGAAGATTGCATCGGACGTTTCCTGAGCTTTGTTTTGAGTCCCCGTGATGCCCCACCGGAGACTTGAACGAGGTACAAAGTACAGTTCGCCTTTGTCCTGTCAGAGTTTGACCCATCCACAGAAGCGACACGAATGCCTGTGACTGGATGGAACCCCATACTCTGAGTTGTCAAGAGATTAAAGAAGTCGGACATTGCGTTACGTAACAATATGATTAAGCTTCGATCGGTTCCTGCACGATTAGTGTAAGAATTTTCAAATTCGTTTTGAAGCCAACGCTCTACAAAACAAGTCTCGCTCGTTGAAGCGATGTTTTTCAGTTGGCGAAATCAGGGCAAACCCCGATCGCTACACCCTGACAACGCTGATAACACAGTCATTTATCGCGTCCGAACCATGTTGATTGATAAAAGTTCTCTTTTGCTTGATAACCCCACTCAACTGAACTATGGCATTGCTGTAACCGATGTAGACGGAGATGGAGCATTTGAGCTATTCGTTGCAGGATTTGGCAAGCGGAATTTGGTCTTGAAATGGCAAGGCACTGGGTTTATTGATATCGCAGATGAGGGATTAGCTGACCCAGGACGACAAGCGATCGGGGTTGCCGCAGGCGATTTGGATGGGGATGGTCGAGAAGAAATCTATGTCCTCAATACAGATACATTTATGGGACGGAAAAAATTTGGCGATCGGCTTTTCGATTGGCAAAATGGGGCTTGGACAGATCTGTTTGCCCTTCCTCAAAATCAAGATTCGTTGAATCTCAGGGCGGGGCGATCGGTGGCGTGGATCGATCGAGATGGCGATGGACGGTATGGTTGCCTGATTGCAAATTATGGCGGTCCGATTCGGCTCTATGAGTTGAATACAGACGGGATGTTAGCTGATGTGGCTCCAGAGGCAGGATTGGCTATGACCACTGGTGGACGGGGCATCGTGGCGCTACCCCTCGTTTCAGAACGCATGGATATTTTCATGGCAAATGAAAACGGCGCTAACTTCTTGTTCCGCAATCAAGGCGATGGAACATTTGTGAATATCGCAGCGATCGCCGGGATCAGCGATCCATATGAGCATGGTCGCGGGGTTGCTGCCCTTGATGCTAATGGTGACGGACGCTTTGACCTGGTTTATGGCAATTGGCAAGGATCTCATCGACTTTATATTCAACAAGAACCAGGTAAATTTCGTGATATTGCCTCGACTGCTCTATCCCTGCCGTCTCGCATCCGCACTGTGATCGCAGCTGATTTCGACAACGATGGCTACGAAGAAATCTTTTTCAACAACATCGGACAACCCAACCGTCTCTTTGGTTGGCGAGAGGGCAAATGGACAACCCTCGATATTGGAAATGCCCTTGAACCCACAGGACTCGGAACTGGAGCCGCGATCGGAGATTTTGACGGCGATGGACGACTGGAACTGATCATTGCTCATGGAGAATCGGGAGAACAGCCCTTGTCGCTCTACCATTCTTCCGCTAACTCAAACGCATGGCTACGAGTCTTACCCCTAACGGCTCAAGGCGCACCTGCCCGTGGAGCGATCGTCAAACTTATTGCCAATGGGCGCATCCAAAGTCGAGCGATCGACGCTGGAAGTGGCTATCTCTGTCAAATGGAACCCGTTGCTCACTTCGGTCTGGGAACAAATCTGGCGATCGACGCTGTAGAAGTTCATTGGCTAGACGGTAAAACCGCCAAAATCCCTTCTCCTGAGCCAAACCAACTCCTCCAAATTCCATATCAATATGGCAATGATGAATCGCCAAACAAATCTAAGTCGCCTTGGGTCAGACCATAGGTTCGCTGTGCCTCTACGATCGCCTGCTGGGTTTCAGGAGTTAGCACACCATTCATCCCGCCTGGATTGAATCCATTCGTTTGCAAATGCCGTTGTAACTCCACAACGCTGAAACGCCCCTCTTCCATATTCTGGGATAGGACTAGTCTGGCTTGCTCGGCTTCAAGTCGAGCTTGCTCGGCTTCAAGTCTGGCTTGCTGCGCCTCCTGTCTGGCTTGCTCAGCTTCTCGTCTAGCTTGCAGATATTGCTCATTTTGGGGTGGAGTCGTTCCGCCAGTGAGATTTCTAGGATTAGTGAGAGCCGCCGCTACTTGCGGTCCAGCAATGCCATCAGGCGTTAAGCCTTGGGATCGCTGAAACGCAATTACAGCCGCTTCGGTTGGGCGATCGTAGGAGCCAGTCACCTCGCCCTGATAAAAGCCAAGTTCTTTGAGACGAGTCTGGAGGGCACTCACTTCTGTGCCAGAATCTCCTACTCTCAGCAATGGTGTTGTTCGATCCGGAGTAGCGGTGCTGGTTGTCGGGGGAATGGTCGTTGTGGGAGCAGGAGAGGGCGATCGAGCGATTTCTTCAGTCGGACGGCGTAAGGCATCTGTTGTGCTTGCCCCAACAATCCCGTCTGCGGTCAGCCCATTGTCTTGCTGAAACTGAATCACGGCGGCTTCGGTTTGGCGATCGAACACGCCCGAAATCTCACCTTCGTAATAGCCTAGAGCCGCTAGCCGTCGCTGCAACTCTGCCACCTGATCGCCATCGTCGTTGAGCCGGAGCATCCTTCGAGGAGCCGAAGACTCTGGATCTTGCTCTGTTTGCTCCGCTGCGGCTGGAGACGATTCCCCATACAACGCTTGTTCTGTCGCTGAACCAACGACTCCATCCGCAGTTAACCCATTATCTTGCTGAAATCGAACTACGGCATCTTGAGTTAATGAACCAAAAAATCCCGTAATCTCGCCGTTGTAGTAGCCTAGATCAGCTAATTGACGCTGAAGATCGGCAACTGCTTCACCGCTATCATCCGGGCGTAAGCTGACGGAGGGAGTCTGGGCGATCGCCAGAGGTAGCCCCCCAAAACTCAAGACAGTCAAGGCAGTCGCCGTTGTCAACCCAAACAGCGACCTGAATGGGGATATCTTGTGATTTCGGTGATGATGGAGATTGAAGAGTTCCATGATTTGCTGCAATGCCTCCTTGGGCGCGATCGAGTCTGAAGTGTCAGATTATTATGCTATGGACGTAAATACTACTAATAGAGTTGTAAAGCTCTGAAAATTCCTCGTTTGCTCTAGATGTAGCATATCTCTGTTATGGAGAGAACTCTTTTTTAGTCAAACATTCTAAGCGATTTCTACAAACGCAACACAGTAAACTCAAAGAGATTTGAAAAGAAATAAGCGAACGAGCGTTTAAGTTGCCTGATCTGGGCGGGCAAGATGCCCACCCCACAGGAATTTCAGAAAATTACCAATGCAAACAATGCAAAAATGAATGCCGATTAGCTTACGCTAAATTTGCCTGGGCACTTTGTAACATTCAACTCCGTCATCCTTTCCTCAAAGGAACACTGAAATTCTTTGATAATTTTGGTAAAGTCATTCGTTGTAAAATTCACAACACAAACCTTAACCGTCATGATTGCAGTTGAGCCTATGTCACCTCAAAAACCGTCAATGCTTCGTCTTTTCTCAGCCCTGGCCGTCTCAAGTTGTTTATTAACAGGTCTTGCTCTCCCGGTCTTGGCACAAGGTACCCCTGGATTAACCATTTTTAGCGGGGTCGAACGAGAAAATCAGCTTGGGTATTACCTCGATTATGATGGCAGACCCGGAGTGCGCGATCGCTATCGCCTGCGGATTCCGGCTGACAAAATGGAAACGGCTGTTTCTGAGTTCTTTGTCAACTATCCCGACACCTACCGAGGCAGATTTGATCCCGATTCAGTTCGTCTTGAAGTTGATGGCGATGAGGTTTCTCTAGACGAAGTAGTCTGGGATCAGGAAAATCGAGTCATTCAGATTTATCCCACCGAACCTGTTCCGGCAGACACTCGTATTGAGATTGTGCTGTCAAATGTCCGAAATCCAAATCGCCCTGGGATGCACTATTTCAATGCTCTAGTGATTGCGCCAGGTGATGTTCCGCTCCGACGCTATGTAGGAACCTGGATTTTGAGTATTTCAAACGAAGGCTAATCAACGATCGCCCTCGACCCAACTGGATCATCCTTCGCATTTTCGCATCCGCCACTCTGATCGAGAATGGTATGATATTAGACTGTGGCTTTTTCAGACATTGGAGTGATCACTCATGACTAAGCGGACTTTAGGCGGTACGAGCCGTAAGCGTCGAAGAACCTCTGGCTTCCGTGCCCGGATGCGATCGCACACCGGACGGCGCGTGATTAAGGCTCGACGTAGCAAAGGACGGGTTCGGCTAGCCGTTGCCTGACCTTAGCGTGGCTCTGGCAAAGGCAAATCGACTCAGACGACGGCAGGACTTCAGCACAGTCTATCAGCGCGGCCTACGACGATCGACTGTTCACCTGACGTTGAGAGCATTGCGCCATCAACCTTATGCCGTTGGCTCTAATATCGCTGATCAGGAAAAGTCGGAAGTTGCTCAGCCGATTCAAGTTGGCATTTCAATCAGTCAAAAGGTGAGCAAACGGGCGGTCGTTCGTAACCGAATTAAGCGACAAATTCGGGCAGTGTTGCGCCAGTTGCTACCCCAGATGTCCCCTAACTGGCAACTCGTAATTGTGGTCAAACCAAGCGCGATCGAATGCGGTTATGAACAATTTCTGCAAGAATTAAAGCAGTTATTGATAAACGCTGAGGTCATCAATGGGGATTAAAGAAGACGTTTACTATGAGGGGGGTCCTCACATCGGGGATCTGATTATTAATATTTTGTTAGGTTTTACAATTGTCGCTTTGCCGTTGACGGTTGGCGCGATCGCCCGTGCCCTCTGGCTGCGCTACCGAATTACCGATCGTCGTGTTTCTGTAACGGGTGGATGGATGGGTCGCGATCGCTCTGATGTCATTTACCCTGAGATTGTTAAGGTCGTCACTGTTCCTCGTGGGCTTGGGGCTTGGGGCGATATGGTGCTGACACTTAAGGATGGCAGTCGCTTGGAGATGAGAGCCGTTCCCAGGTTTCGTGAAATGTATGATTACATCAACCAACGACTCTCCGCTAGAGCGCAGCAAGCCAGTGGATCGATCGGTCAGCAAAAGTAGTGGAATTATTCGGATCACCCCCCTCCCTTGTCAAACGCTTGCTGTTAGGATTAGGAAGCGCTTTCTGGGGGCTTGATGACTCCATCAGGCTTTTCTAGTGCGCTCAACGACTGACGAGTTGGCAGTTGTTGGCTAGTATTCAGATAGATTAATTTTAGGCAAATTTCAGAGTACGTAGGTAGACACAGCGCATGGACTTCGGTGTCGGGTTTCTCTCTAACAATGTAATGTTGCCAATCCTGGATTTTTTCTACGGGATTGTGCCTAGCTATGGTCTTGCCATCGTGGCTCTGACGTTAGTCATCCGTTTCGCTCTCTACCCCCTCAGTGCGGGTTCAATTCGCAGTATGCGGCGGATGAAAGTTGCACAGCCTGCAATGCAAAAGCGGGTTAAGGAAGTTCAGGAGCGACACAAGGATGATCCGGCTAAGCAGCAGGAGGAGATGAGCAAAATCTATAAAGAGTTTGGTAATCCTCTGGCAGGCTGTTTCCCAGTCCTCTTGCAGATGCCAATCCTCTTTGCGCTGTTTGCCACCTTACGCGGGTCGCCGTTCTCTGATATCAACTACACGGTCAACGTTCAGATTCTTCCACGAGAGCAGATTGAGCAGATCCAGCCTCAAGCCTTTTCCACCAACCCACAAAATATTTACATTGCGGATGGAATTCATGCTCCAGTGACGGCTGTCCTTCCGGGCGGTAATCAGTTGGCGATCGGTGAGAAAACTCGTGTCCTGTTCCAAACGACCTCTGGTGAACCGCTAGCGGATTTGTTGGCTGAATATCCTGAAACTGAGATTAGCCCTAGTTGGAAGATTACTAAGGGAGATAACCTGGTTCAGTTTGACGAGAACGGCAATCTGGAAGCTCTCAGCCCCGGAGATGTCACGATTCAAGGCACAGTTCCCGGATTAGCCGCGAATAGAGGGTTCCTGTTCATTAAAGCTCTTGGGCGGGTTGGGGCTTTTGGTGAAGATGGTGCGATCAATTGGGACATTCTAGGAATGGTTTTGTTCTTTGGAGTCAGCCTCTATATCAACCAATTGCTCTCAGGACAAGGTTCCAGTAATTCGAGCAATCCTCAACAGGCAGTAGTCAATCGCTTCACACCCATTCTTTTTTCAGGGATGTTCTTGTTCTTCCCTCTGCCTGCCGGGGTGTTGATGTATATGGTGATTGCTAATCTCTTCCAAACCCTTCAAACGTATATTCTTTCGAGGGAACCTTTGCCCGAAAACCTTCAGAAGCTTGTAGATGCCGAGGAGAAGGCAGCTGAGGGTCGAGAAGCTCTCCCTTTTGAACCTGTGAAGGCGAAGAAGGAGACGGAAGATTCTAAGAAAGAAGTCAAGAAAGATGTTAAAAAGGAGCCTCCTACGGCAAGTAAATCTACGGCAACAACAAACAAACCCGCTACGAACACCCCTAATAAACGGGATTCAGGGCGTACTAAGAAAAAGGGCTAGGGTTCAATGGATGAGCATCAAATTCAGCATGGGCAACAGTGGTTAGCGGAGTTGTTGCAATTGTCTGGATTGCCTGTCCAGGTTCATGCAGATGGAAGCAAGTTTTTATCTGAAGGGAGTTGTTGGCTGACGATCGACGATCGCGACCTCACTTCTGAGCAGGTTCAAGTCTTGACAGGTGCCGATGGAATAGTACTGGATGCGATTCAATATTTAGCCAACACCACGCTCAATTTAGGTCAGCCTGAAGAATTGCAAGCCGCTTACACGGTTGAATTAGCGGGGTATCGAGTTCGTCGTCAGGCGGAACTGCAAAAATTGGCAGAGGAAGCCGCAGAACATGTTCGAGAAACGGGCGAAGAGTATGAAATGGCATCTCTGTCTGCCGCAGAGCGTCGTCAAGTTCATACTTACCTGAAGACTTTCGATGATCTAGAAACGTATAGCCGAGGGAAAGAACCCGATCGCCGTTTGGTGATTCGGCTGCTCCAGACGTAGATCTAGACGTAAAGGATCGAGGGTAAAGGATAAAGGGAGGGGGAGGCTGATGATTGAAGCCATTTATATTCCGCAGTTAACAAGGGCACCTGAACAAACTGAAAAAGTTGAAGTTCAAGATTATTTGCTTGACTTGGAAACACTCACCCCGATTCAGGGCTATGTGCAAGTAACGCATCGCGGAAATTATCTAGAGGTTTTGGGTAACGCAGAGGCGATCGTGACGTTGACGTGCGATCGTTGTCTCCAGCAATATAATCATCGCTTAGCCGTGGATACTTCAGAATTGATCTGGCTTCAAGCACCCGCAGATGATGTGGAGGAAGAGGGGCTAGAACGGGAAATTGCCTACGATGACTTAGTAGAAACCCTAAACCCACAAGGCTATTTCAAGCCAGATGAGTGGCTATATGAGCAATTCTGCCTAGCCATCCCCCAACGACAACTTTGTGATCAGCGGTGTCCTGGCATTCCGATTGGAGATAGTCAGCCGAGCAAGCCCGTGGTCGATCGCCGTTGGGCCTCCCTGGAAAACTTGAAAAATCATCTGTCTGGTTAGGTTTGAGGTGTGAGGTGTGAAGCTTAATGATAGGGGACAGGGAACAAGGAATAGGGAATAGGTGATGGATAGTTTGAGTAATTAGTGATAGAAACAGATAAACTGTTGCTTCCCTCTTCCCTCGCCTCTGTCCCTGTCCTCTACCCCAAATTCTCATGAACTTCAACGACGAGTTTGAACTATTGTTACGTGCCCGCTATCCGCTCATCTACATTCCGACACGGGAAGAGGAGCGGGTGGAAGCGGCAATTACCCTCTCAGCAAAACAGCACGGTAATCGAGGGGTCTATATCTGGGATTTTGTCGATGGCTATCAAGGGAATCCCAATGATGCCGGATTTGGCAGACGTAACCCATTGCAAGCGTTGGAGCTGGTCGAGAAGTTACCGGCTACTGTTGCAGCCGTCTTTGTTCTGCGAGACTTCCATCGCTTTCTGGACGATGTTTCAGTGGCTCGCAAGTTACGAAATCTCACCCGACTCCTCAAATCTCAGCCCAAGAACATTGTCATCCTTTCGCCTCAGCTAGCGATTCCGGAGGATCTAGGCGACGTTCTCACCGTACTAGAATTTCCGCTGCCCTATCTTTCTGAAATTAAGATAGAGCTAGAACGTCTATTATCCGCGACCGGGCAAACGCTAGAGACACGGGCAATGGATGAGTTGGTGCGATCGTGCCAAGGGCTAACAATGGAGCGGATTCGGCGGGTACTGGCAAAGGCGATCGCCACTCACGGTTCTCTTCAACCTGAAGATGTGGAGTTGATTCTAGAAGAAAAACGCCAAACAATCCGCCAGACCCAAATCCTCGACTTTTATCCGGCAACTGAGAAAATTTCTGACATTGGCGGCTTGGATAACCTGAAAGATTGGCTGCTCCGACGCGGAGGGGCATTCACAGAACGGGCACGGCAGTATGGCTTACCCCATCCGAGAGGATTGCTGCTGGTCGGCATTCAAGGGACAGGAAAATCACTGACGGCAAAGGCGATCGCGCATCATTGGCATTTGCCTTTATTGCGTTTGGACGTGGGACGATTGTTTGCCGGACTGGTCGGAGAATCAGAATCTCGCACTCGGCAAATGATTCAACTGGCAGAGGCGCTGGCTCCTTGTGTGTTGTGGATTGACGAAATTGACAAAGCCTTTGCAGGCGCTGATGGTCGAGGCGACTCTGGGACAACTAGCCGTGTGTTTGGCACGTTCATTACGTGGCTAGCGGAAAAAACATCTCCGGTTTTTGTCGTGGCAACCGCGAATAACATTCAGGCGCTTCCTCCAGAGATGCTAAGGCGAGGGCGATTTGATGAAATTTTCTTCGTGGGTTTGCCCAGCCAAGAGGAGCGGCGATCGATTTTTGCAGTCCACTTGTCGCGGCTCCGTCCGCATAACTTGAATGGCTATGACCTCGATCGACTGGCATACGAAACACCAGATTTTTCTGGGGCTGAAATCGAACAAATGCTGATTGAGGCGATGCACCTTGGCTTCAGCCAGAATCGCGATTTCACCACTGAAGATGTGCTGGAAGCTGCCAGTCAAATTATTCCCCTCGCCCGAACGGCACAAGATCAGATTCAACTGTTGCAAGACTGGGCGGCGGCAGGCAGAGTGCGATTAGCTTCAAGACAGGGTGGAATCAGTAGCCGGATTCAGCATCAATCCCTACAATAAGGAGTCCTTTTACTCACTCTGGAATTGGTTGAATGAGTTGGTCTGGATTATCGAAGTTTATTCTTGGACTTTTACTAGCAGTTGGCATTCTCTTCGGTACGGGTGTTGGCGTTACCCGCTACTTGCTCGCCCGACTTTCTACTCCTCCCCCACGACCTGTTTTCCCCAATGATCCATCTCCCCCTGCACCAAGCCCAGTGGCATCTGCGGAAGCAAGTCCGGTGGCTTCACCGGAGGCTCCTCCTCCTAGTCCCGACGTAAGCCCTTCGCCTTTACCATCTCCAGAAGGATATTCAGGGCGGGTCATACAACCGATCGGCTTAATTTTGCGCCAAGATCCCAACACCGATTCGGCGCAGGTTGGTGGAGTGGATTTTAACCAGGAAGTGACTGTCCTGGAAGACAGCCAGGATGGAGAATGGCAAAAGGTACGGTTGAGTAGTGGGGCTGAGGGTTGGGTGAAATCGGGAAATGTGGAGCAATTGAATTAGGAAGGATGAAGGATGACAATGAAAGTAGGTTTTGTATCCTTCATTTTTCTTAATTAAGAAAAATCACTAAACCTAAAACTTGGTTACAAGATGAATGCTAGCAACTAAGGCTGGGATCGTTCGATGGTAGGGTGATTGGAATTGAATCATCGAACACTAGTTTTGGTTAAAAGTATGTACGATAAACGATCGAAACAAGATTGGTTAACGGCGGCGATTATGGCGGCATTGGGTGCAGGAGTCGTTACTTCTTTTGCTATCAGTCGAGGGCAACATCCTCTCATCGCCATTGGCATTACGGTGTTTGCAACAGCCGCCGCTTTGCTTGTTGATGAATATCTTAAATTTTTCAAAAAATAATCTTTGTTTGTCGCAGTTGGGGCGAAGCACTTGGCGGAGTAATGCTTGGATGATCCAAAACATCGCTATCTAAAGGCTTCGCTTCTATTTTTATTTACAAATAGTTTCTAATACTTCGTTTTCTGAGAAAAGAGGTTTTTGTTTCTCTATAAAACTCCATAAAGCTCCATGAAAAAATCGAAATTGCGAAAAAATTAGTGATAAAGCTTCAGCCAATCTATAAGACAAGTTAAAGAAATTTCTTCAGACTTTCAAATCAATTTACGATGCAATAATGGCTTGAGACAAGCAATACTAAGAAACAACTCCTTAGGAGAGTCCATGACAATTGCGGTTGAGAAAGATGTGAATCCAAACCAATCTTCAGAAGTGGAGCAGAAGGTTGGTATGACGATCGGGATTCCGAAGGAAATTTACCCTGGTGAGTGTCGAGTGGCAGCAACACCGGAAACTGCCAAAATGTTGCAAAAAATGGGCTTTCAAGTCTTGGTGGAGTCGGGTGCAGGCAATGCCGCCAATTTTTCCGATGAGGCCTATCAGCAAGTGGGATGTGAGGTAACGTCGGATGTGATGGCGCTTTGGAATGCCGCCAATATTGTTCTGAAGGTGCGATCGCCTCAATTTCATCCCACGTTAAACAGGCCGGAAACTGAACTCCTCCGCCCCGGACAAACCCTGGTTAGCTTTATCTATCCTGCTCAAAATCCAGATCTCTTAGAAAAGCTGGCAGCACAAACCGTAACCGCGTTGGCAATGGATGCTATCCCGCGCATTACTCGTGCCCAAAAGATGGATGCGCTTAGTGCAATGGCAAATACCGCAGGCTATCGAGCCGTGATTGAGGCGGCTAACCACTTTGGGCGATTCTTTACGGGACAAATTACGGCGGCTGGAAAAGTGCCTCCGGCAAAAGTATTGATTATCGGTGCAGGTGTGGCGGGTTTGGCGGCGATCGGAACGGCTAGAGGGCTGGGGGCGATCGTCCGAGCGTTTGACACTCGCCTCGTGGTCAAAGAGCAGGTACAGAGCCTCGGTGCAGAATTTTTGGAACTGAGCTTTAAGGAAGATGGCTCTGGCGAAGGCGGCTATGCCAAAGTGATGAGCGAGGAATTCATCAAAGCCGAAATGGCATTGTTCGCGGAGCAAGCGAAAGACGTAGATATTATCATCACCACGGCTCTGGTTCCAGGTAAAAAAGCGCCCCTGCTGATCACCCGCGACATGGTGGAGAGCATGAAGGACGGCTCAGTGATTGTGGATATGGCGGCAGAGCAAGGCGGAAACTGTGAAGTCACTAAACCCAATGAAGTCTATCGCTACAATGGCGTCACGATCGTTGGTTTAACCGATTTGACAAGCCGCATGGCGAATCAGTCTAGCCAACTCTACGGAACAAACCTTTGTCATCTTCTCACGGATATGGGTGGCTCTAGGGACTTCAAGGTGGATCTGGACAATGAGGTGATCCGAGGTGCGCTGGTGTCCTACAACGGTGATGTCACCTACCCCCCACCAAAACCTACTACGCCTCCCCCTGCTCCCGCTCAGCCTACCCCGCAACAGGCCGTTCAACCCATTCAAGCTCAAAACGCTCAGCAGCCCTCACTAGGGTTCAGCAAGTGGTTTGCCCCCATCCTGCTCGGTTCAGCCCTGGTCGGTGTTGGTTTAACGGCTCCACCCTCGTTTCTTTCACACTTCACTGTATTCACTCTTGCCTGCTTCGTGGGTTGGCAAGTGATTTGGAATGTCAAGCCTGCGCTGCATACCCCTTTGATGAGCGTCACAAATGCGATTAGCGGCATCATTATCATCGGTGGAATGCTGCAAATTTCTGGCTCACTGACTTCTGCAACGACGATTTTAGGCGCGATCGCCATCCTGATTGGCACAATCAACATCTCAGGCGGCTTCCTCGTGACTCAGCGAATGTTGAAGATGTTTCAGAAATAGAAGCGTAGAATGTTCTGCATTCGCCCCCTAAATCCTCCAATTCTGGGGGGCTTTGAGGTCGGTTCTCCCCTTGATCCTTGATCCTTCCGTCACACTATCTTCCGTAACACTATGTCCAATAATCTCTTAACGGTTGCTTACATCGCGGCAAGTGCATTATTTATCCTCAGTTTGGGGGGATTATCTGATCAGGAAACGGCTCGTAAGGGAAATCTTTACGGGATTGCAGGAATGTTAATTGCAGTCGTGGCAACAGCGATCGGCAGCATTAATGGCTCAGGGTACGGGATTTTGACCGTTGCTGTGGTGCCTGGAGTGGTAATTGGGGCGATCGTCGCGTCTCGTGTGGCAATGACTTCGATGCCAGAACTGGTGGCAATCCTGCATAGCTTTGTCGGGATGGCAGCCGTGCTGGTGGGAATCGCCAACTATCTCCAGCCAGGGCAGCCGCTCGTGGGTGTAGAAGAAACCATTCACAAGCTGGAAATCTTCATTGGGGTATTTATTGGGGCAGTAACATTTACAGGCTCCGTGATCGCCTTTGGGAAACTGCGAACTATTATCAAAAGCAAGCCGTTGCGGCTTCCGGCGCGTCACTTCCTCAATCTGGTGATGCTGATGGCTTCCGTTGGCTTGGGCGTATGGTTTATGGGCGTAGAAAGTCCGGATGGGTTAATGCCCTTGTTGTTGATGACCACGATCGCGTCTCTGTTGGGCGTTCACTTGGTGATGGCGATCGGAGGTGCAGATATGCCTGTGGTCATTTCAATGCTGAATAGCTATTCGGGTTGGGCTGCTGCTGCCGCCGGATTCATGCTCTCCAATGACCTGCTGATTATTACTGGGGCGTTAGTCGGCAGCAGTGGAGCCATCCTCAGCTACATTATGTGTCGGGCGATGAATCGGTCTTTCATCAGCGTGATCCTGGGTGGCTTCGGAACAAGCAACAGTTCTGCACAGAGCAGCAGTCAAATTATGGGTGAATCCGTTTCTACCACGGTAGATGAAACCGTTGAATGGTTGCTAAATGCCAAACAGGTGATTATCACTCCAGGTTACGGGATGGCGGTCGCGCAGGCTCAGCACTCTGTTTCAGAAATTACGAAGCAGTTGCGGAAGCGGGGCGTTGAGGTGCGCTTTGGCATTCATCCGGTTGCGGGTCGTCTGCCCGGACACATGAACGTCTTGCTAGCCGAGGCAAACGTGCCTTATGACATCGTGTTGGAAATGGACGAAATTAACGAAGATTTTCTAAAAACTGATGTGGTGTTAGTGATTGGGGCAAATGACACCGTGAATCCTAGCGCGGCAGAAGACCCAGAAAGCCCGATCGCTGGCATGCCTGTCCTGGAAGTTTGGAAAGCCAAGCACGTTGTTGTGATGAAGCGCAGTATGGCAAGCGGTTACGCAGGCGTCGAAAATCCCTTGTTTTACAAAGAAAATACCCACATGCTGTTTGGCGATGCTAAAAAGAACGTTGACTTGATTCTGAATCATCTTCAGTCTCAAGAAGAGGCGATCGGTGTTAGTAAGGCTCTAGCCACATCCACCGCAGGCTAGCTTAGCTCCTTCCTGTCCGGGCATATTCAAACACGAGACCACTGTAGAGTTGGAAGGCAGCATCCCAGTTCGTCGGGGCTTTGCGGAGCAAGTCGATATGGGCTTCTAGATCTTTGATCAAGTCGAGATGATCGAGGGCGGTTTCAGCGAAGGGCATAAAGTCTGACCAGATCGGAACTGATGGGAGTTGATGGTGCAAAAAACCTAACCATTGATTCCACTGAATGCGAGTGGTTATTTGGTTAGGTGGGGTTTGTCCGTCTTGACGCGCATTAAAGATCACACCTTGATGAAATTGGTAGGTGCGATCGCACACTCGTAAAATGCAGTTCCGCTTGGGCAAATGCAGATCCAGCACATGCACATAATCTTGCGTCTGCTCCTTGCGTTTGAGCTTATTGAATACTCCCAAATCCACGACATCCTCGAAGATGGGCAGCATCCCCTCCACTCGACTCTTCACCTCTGACCAGTCAAACGTCAGGGAGCCAAGCTGGTTTGTTTCGTCCTGACAGATGATGGTTACTTGCGGGGATACCGATTGAAAGTGGTGAACCTGAAACACCCGAATGGTTTGAATCGCGGCTAAAGCTGCCCAGAACACCGGAATGTCAGCACTGCGAAGGTTTTGTCCGTAGATCTGAAGCTCTGCCATTGCTCCAGTCCGGTAGAGCCGCCATCCTCGACTTGGCAGTTGTAACCGTGCTGTGTAAGGATCGAGCTTCATAATCCGAGCAAAGGCTTGGGCGGCTGTCTGTCTCGCCTCACTTGGAACGGGTTCCAAAATTAAAAAACCGATTCCTGCATTTGCCGGATCAGCCGTGGCTTGAGAAATGGCTTGCTGCCGTCGCTCTTTTGCGATATTCTCCAATCGCTGCAATCCTTCTCGCGCTTGTATGGCGACTTTCGGATTGGTGGTTTCCTGCAACAGTTTTCGGTAAGCGGCTTCTGCCGATTCCAGCTTGCCAGACACCTCTTGCGCCCGTCCGATGTAAAACTTCACCCAAGGATTATCGGGGGACTGTTTTTGTAATTGCTTCAACAGTTGGATCGCGGTTTTGTAGTCTTTGCGGTCAAAGGCAGCAGCAACCTGTTCAATCATGGCAATCCATCAACTCTTTTCTCAGCTTAAACACTCTTGCGGCGATCGGGCATCACTTCAAACACGGAGGCGATTAATGATAATGCGGCGATCGGGGCGGTGATGGCGCGGAGAATTCGGGAGCCAAGAGAGACAGGCTGGTATCCGGCAGCGATCGCTTGCTCAATTTCGGCATCTGTCCAGCCGCCTTCGGGGCCGATGGCGAGGGTGAAGGGGCGAGGAGATGAGGGCATGGGAGGATGGGGTGGGGAGATTAAGCAGGTGAGGAGATGCGGATAATTGCCCCGGCATTCGCAGAGGTAACAGGTGGAGTGGGTGGCGTTCCAGGTTTGTAGTGCGATTGCCCAAGATTGAGGGGAGAGGATTTTGGGAACGATTTGCCGTTCGGATTGTTCGGCAGCCTCTTGGGCGATCCGTTGCCAGCGATCGAGTTTTTGAGGGCTGGGTTTGAGGAAAGTGCGATCGCTGATTACGGGGAGAATTTGAGTGACGCCGAGTTCGGTGGCTTGACGCACGATTTCATCCATGCCGCTCTTGGGCATTGCCATCAATAGGGTGATGGCGATCGGTAATTCGGTTTGGACTGAAATTGGCTCTAGGATTTCAGCATGGGATGGGTCGTCTGATAGTGCCGCAAGCCACCAGTGTCCTTGTCCGTTCATTGTGATAATTGCGATAAAGCGATCGCCTTGTCGCAGGCGCAGCACTCGGCTCAAGTAATGCTGCTGTTCGCGGGCCAAGGAAATTTGCCCATCTGAGAGTTGGGATGAGGCGATCGTGAGGCGCTGAAGCTGCGTCATAGAAATGTTCGGATACCACTACTCCAAAATTTTTGCAACAAATATTGCGACTTTGTAACAAACTTGTTATATTTATTTACATAAGGTTGCAAAGCGACATTCAAAGAGAAACACAATGACTTGGAGCGATCGCCTTTCCATCTAAAGCCCAGTTGTAGGGAAAAGCGATCGCCATATATGCCCAAGTGATTACTCGTTTCTCCGATCGGTTTGGCATCGATCGGACTCAACAATAAAGTTTGATTCGCTTAGCTCGTGACAATGGTAAGAGATTAGGTTCACTGGCGTAGTCAACACGTTTTTTAGGAGATACAGATCATGATGACGGCAATTTTGATTTCTTTGTTTGTGGCAGGTTGGGTTGCAGTAGCGGTTATTGGAACTCAAGCCTATTTCCGGGGCGAACAGACCAAGCCAATTCACGAGCGTAACTGGCGCTCTGAGTCTTTTGAAAAGCTAGCAGTCTCCGTGACTGGTGTTGAGACTGATTACACCGATCGAGTTCCGGCTTACCGCTTGGACGCTTACTCCAGTGCATTGCTTCCTGATGCGTAAGGAGTCGATCGACGTTCCAATGTAGGTTCTACGCAATAGGGGCACGGTAATGAAGTTTAAGTATTAAATCCAGTCATTGTGGGTGGGCATCTTGCCCGCCCAGTGCCGAGAACAGGCGTCTCGCCCATTCCACAAGAGCATGACCTGATGATTTTCTTAAACTTCATTGTCATGTCCCTACCAGGATCGTATATTGAATCCTTAAACTGTCATTGCCGTTCGGTAAACTCCACTGCTAGAGTCGTAGGCTCCACTATTGTAAAGTGGAAGCAAACGATAGGATTGATGGGTAAGACAATACACCATTTAATCCGGTTAATTGAGGCAGGAATGACATGCGAACAACCTACGATTCTGACAAGCGCAAACTCTTATCGTCCATTTCTCACGGGTCAATCTTTCTCAGTGGACTCGTGTTATCAGTTGGGATTCCAATTGCGATTTTGTTTGCGTCCGATGACCCTGTTGTGAAAGATAATGCGAAGGAAGCAATTAACTTCCATTTCAATGTATGGCTCTATGGAATTATTTTGATCCCTTTGTCATTTATCACATTTGGGTTAGCAGGTGGAATCTGGTGGCTCGTACACTGGGGGTTAACGACCTGGGCGATCGTTCACTGCCTCAATCATTCCGAGCAGCCCTTCAGCTACCCGTTCATTTTCCGATTGCTGTAGTCTGAATCAGGACTGGAAGCTATAATTATCCACCATTGAAATACCCTGTAGTGGCGTAAACCTTTGCTGCTACAGGGTTTTAGCTATTCGGTTGCATTTTACGCAACTAACGAGTATCTTAAAGCGTCCGCTGGGCAGAGCGAGTGACTCTTCGTTGCTGGTTGCGGTAGGGTGATGGGTACACTACTATCCTGCGGAATAATTTTGTTTGCAATATTGGGCGATCGTCCTGATATCAGCCAGTTATTGCCGCAAACATTGATCAAATTGGTATCACCGCAAACAGATGACTCGGAGGAAGACAATTGAATGTTAAATCTGCGTAGGTGGAAGGCGAATGTTGCATTATGGATCGGATTTATCAGCACACTCAGTGCAGTGATTTTATTCCAACCGATTCAGCCTGCCCTTTCTCAAACGAGTCCTGTTTCATCGTCACGCAGCAGCGAAATTCGAGGGGTTTGGTTAACGAATGTCGATAGTGACGTGTTATTCAGCCGGGTTCGCTTGGAAGGGGCGATCGAAAAACTAGCTGAACTGAATTTCAATACGATCTACCCTACCGTTTGGAATTGGGGATATACCGTTTATCCGAGTGAAGTAGCCAAGCAAACATTTGGTGTAATGGTCGATCCGCGAGTTCCGGAACTGGCAATTCGCGATACGTTAGCGGATACAATCACCCTCGGGCATCAACATGGTTTTACGGTGATTCCCTGGTTTGAGTTTGGTTTTATGACCACTGCTGAATCAGAAATTGCGGCTCTCTATCCTGACTGGGTTACTCAGCGTCGAGATGGAACAAAGACTTGGCAAGATACAATTTATCAACGGTTGTGGCTCAACCCGTTTAAGCCCGAAGTCCAACGATTTATTCTTGATCTGATTCTGGAGATCGTCACAAACTACGATGTAGATGGAATTCAGTTTGATGATCACCTTGGATTGCCTGATGAATTTGGCTATGATGACTACACTGTTCAACTTTACAAACAAGAACATCAAGGACAAGCGCCGCCTGCGAATTCTCAAGATCCAACTTGGGTACGTTGGAGAGCAGATAAAATTACCGCTTTTATGCAGCGAGTGTTTCAAGAAGTGAAAGCTAAGAAGAGTAATATTTTAATTTCTGTATCTCCAAACAATTACATCTTTGCATATAATCATTTCTTGCAAGATTGGCGACTTTGGCAACAGCGTGGATACGTCGAGGAATTGATCGTGCAACTGTATCGAGATAGTCTGTATGCCTTTGAAACCGAGATGAAACGCCCGGAAGTGCAGGATGCCAAAGAACATATTCTCACGGCGATCGGTGTTCTGGCTGGTTTGAAAGACAAATCCGTTTCGATTCAGCAGGTGCTAGAACAAGTCCAGTCTGTGCGTCGTGAAGGCTTTCCGGGTGTATCGTTCTTCTTTTATGAGACGTTGTGGAATTTATCTGAGGAATCAGAGGGCGATCGACAAGCCGTTTTCCAAACTCTGTTTGACTCCCCAGCATCACGACCAGATCTTTATAGGGTTAGGGAATGACGTTAATATATCCGCAACACACTATTTTCCCTTCAGTGAAGCTTAGTTCTCGCAGGGTCACTTCTGAGCCGAGATCGATCGCAAATCCTTGCAAGTCGGGCAAAGGAATAGGTTGTTCAGCCTCAGAACAAGATAATTGAGGCTGTTCCAGACAGATTTTTGAACCGTCGATCACTCGTAGCTGAGTGCAAATGGCGATCGGCATTGGTGGGTATCCTGGGTCAATTAAATAACTACTCAACGTGAGTCGATCGTTGTCAATCTGAACATCGGGAGAGCCTAGCTCGATCGCGTCTCCTGCAAGGCGCTGTAATCCTTCAGGCAAGTCAGTCATCAATCCCGATTGCAGCAGTTTTATCATCAAATCACTCAGTGCCTTCGAGAGGAGGGGCGATCGTGCTGATTTCTCCAAATCTGCCTGGTGAAGCGTGAATTTGACCTGAACAGGCACCACATCAAGCAGCCGCAATGGTTTTCCCCGCACGACTTGTCCCAAATTAATCCGAATGGTTTCTCCCGTTAGGTGAATTTGACTAAGCGAAATCCCTTGGTAGACCACTTTTTGAGCATCAATTGTTACTTTCGGGATATAGCCAGAAAGAATTTGGCGATCGTTTCCCTCAATGTGAAGGTGCAAGGCTTCAATGGATTCGACTTGCGATCGTAGCCACAATTGCACGGCTGGAGGCAAAACCTTGCTGATAATGCGACTCTGTTTCGCGAGATGTGACGATAAATCCTGCTCTACAACCATACTCTCTCTAAGCAATTTTACTCGTCCAAATATCATGCCATCGATCGAGATTAGAAACCGGGGATCAAAGATCAAGACAGCCTAATCGCATATCTGTTCCCTGTTCCCTGTTCTCCACAAACCCAACTCTCAACAAAAGTCATCAAACCGTGACATCGATCGAGCGTCTTCGCGATCCCTTACAATAGTGAAAAGTCAAGATTTCATGACATAGCGATCCCCAATACGCTTAAGATTCCGTAAAAGTAAGCAGAATCGGCTAAGCTGCCCCTTGATTCCTAAAAGGATTTTCTGCACTATAAGACTGACAAACTTGATCCCCCGCGATCCCAAAAAAATTGCTGTGCTGATGACTCACGAATTATCACGGAGTAACCGGCTCAAGGGCTGATTAAGAGTGTCACATGTTTATGTTTTTACCAACCTATACAAATTCTCAGATTAATGCTCTGGCATTAACCTGTTCGCAGTTGAAACCATATAGGAGGCTAACTTTTATGACTTCAGATCGTCCAAACCGCCCAGATCGTCCGCCTTTGGAAGAAATGACTCTCAGGCAATTGCGTCGGGTGGCAAGTGAATATGGCATTTCTCGCTATAGCCGGATGCGGAAAGATCAATTATTGAGTGCCATTTTGGAAATCCAGCAAACTCGATTCCCGATTAACCAGCCATCTCGCAACTTAGAGACACAAGCAGAAGTGGAGGCGGCTAAGTTCGATGTTGGGCAAACCGATCGCACAGAGGAATCCCTGTCTGCCGTCGATGAAGGATTGTCTGACTTGCCGGACGGGTATGGCGAAAGTCGAATTGTTTTGATGTCGCGTGATCCGCAATGGGCTTATGCCTATTGGGATATCTCCAATAACCAAAAGGAAGAGCTGCGGCAGCAGGGTGGAGTCCGCTTGGCACTCCGGTTCTATGATGTAACCGACGTCAATCTGGATCTCCAGCGTCCTCATAGCCTTCAGCAGTATGAATGTGATGAGTTGGCGCGTGAGTGGTATTTGCCAGTGCCTGTGAGCGATCGTGATTATGTAGTCGAAATTGGCTATCTCACAACAGACGGAAGTTGGTTGCTGCTAGCACGTTCTGCTCCCGTAAGAATTCCACCTATCTACCCCTCCAATTGGGTTGATGATCAGTTTCTGACGATCGGGTGGGATGAAGAACTTTGTACCAGAACATTCCTGGAATTAGCCCACCCAACTCGAAAGGTGGCAGTTTTGGCAGCCGATCAGATATTTGACCTCGCTCAGGCTGCCGAAGCTCAACGAGTCGCTGGTTCTGTGTTCGGCTCAGTCCATCAGGTGCCAGAAGAAGCGATCAGTTCTTACGCGGTTAGTTCTTATGCCGTCAGTTCCTATGTCATTCCCTCTGGTGTAGGAAAATGGGCAGTCCCGACCGAATCTGGCGTTACGGGGATGTCTGGTGTCGGTGTCACTGAGATGTCTGGCGTCGGCATGTACAGCTTATCTGGCGTTACTGGAATGTCTGGTGTTGGTGTTACGGGGATGTCTGGCGTTGGCATGACCTCTGGCATCGGCATGTACAGCTTATCTGGCGTTACTGGGATGTCTGGCGTCGGTGTTACTGGGATGTCTGGTGTGGGAATATACAGCCTGTCTGGCGTTACCGGAATGTCTGGCGTCGGCATGTACAGCTTATCTGGCGTTACTGGGATGTCTGGTGTCGGTGTTACTGGGATGTCTGGCATTGGCATGACCTCTGGCATCGGCATGTACAGCTTATCTGGCGTTATTGGGATGTCTGGTGTTGGTGTTACGGGGATGTCTGGTGTTGGCATGACCTCTGGCATCGGCATGTACAGCTTATCTGGTGTTACTGGGATGTCTGGCGTCGGTGTTACTGGGATGTCTGGTGTGGGAATGTACAGCCTGTCTGGCGTTACCGGAATGTCTGGTGTTGCCGGAATGTCCGGTGTGGGAATGATGTCTGGTGTCGGGATGTACGGGATGTCCGGCGTCGGGATGTATACCTTATCTGGTATGGGCATGTCCGGTGTCGGTTTTTCGGCATCTGCACCCCCCATTCGTCCTCGCCAATTCTGGCTGATTGCAGACGCAGAATTGATTGTTTACGGGGCAACCGAACCAGATGCGACCGTAACGATCGGCGGACGCCCCATCAAACTTAATTCTGATGGTACCTTCCGCTTCCAGATGTCATTCCAAGATGGCTTGATCGACTTCCCAATCATGGCAGTCGCGGCTGACGGAGAGCAGATGCGATCCATCCATATGAAATTCAATCGCCAAACTCCAGAGCGTCAAACAAACACCAAGGAAGAGGCGATCGAAGAATGGCTAGATAGGTAATCTTGCTGTCAATGAACCGTTAATCCTCTGCTGAAGAGTGCAGGGTTTTTGTGGGGATGAGGGATGAAGGATGAAATAGTATTTCCCTGTTCCATCACTCATCCACACATCCACATTTCCTAACTTGGACGTTTCAGCCAGATCGCCCGTAACCCGGCGGCTCTGGCACCTTCGTAATCTTCTCTAAAACTATCGCCAATATGCCAAGCGGTTTCTGCGGAGCAATTATGCTTATCGAGAGCCGCTTTAAATACTCTGGGATCGGGTTTGGCGGCTCCGATCTCAGTGGAGATCGTGACGGATTGAAAGAATTCAGAGAGTTGTAGGGCAGGGAGAACGGTGTGAATGCGCGTGTCGAAATTAGACAAAACGCCCAGTTCAATTCCTCGATCGCGCCAATAGCGCAAGGCTTGCCAGACATCAGGATAAATGAACCAGGGTTTGGCGGTTGCAAAGTGCTCGTAGAGTGCGCGAAAGAAATGCGGAAAGCTAGTGAACTCTTCTAAAACGCCAACTTGTTGGAATGTTTGACAGGCGATCGCTCCCACCACTTATACTCTAGCTTCGGAACATCTGTCAGACTTACGCCCGAAAATGCCATTGGTGTTGCGGAACGAAAACTCTGAAAAAAGGCTTGATTCAACGCAGATGGCTCAGCATCGACCCCAAATTGACGGGCAATCTCACTATATACTTCACCAACACTCCCCTTTACCCCAAACAGCGTCCCAACCGCATCCAGAAAAATTACCCTAGGCGGTTCTTGCACCAAATCCTCTCTCCCTCCATCCTTCATCCTTCACCCTTCAGATCTGCGAAAGCAACTCCCGAACGGGTTGAGCAATCCAGTTTAGCCCGACTTTGATCTGATGGTCTAGAGTGGGCATTCTGTAGAGGTAAACTAGGCGACGGGCAATGTGGGCGAACGTACCATCCAGTTTGATGCCTAATCCAGTGAGAGTGGCATTATCCGTGCCGAGGGTCATCATTTCGCCATAAGACGAATAGCGAAAGGGGAGCAGGGGGCGATCGGTCAGGGTTGCCCAAATGTTCCAACTGGCATACTCTGCTTGCTGAAAAGCGGCTTGGGCGGTGCCTGGAATCTTTTGTCCGTCAGCATCGTGGCATTCAGCCAAATCACCCAGAGCAAAAACTTCGGGATGATCGATCGCCTGTAATGTGGGTGTGACAACAATCTGTTCGCGTTGATTATGCTTTAAAGGAAGATCGCGCACAACATCAACGACTTTTGTTCCGACTGTCCAAAGAACAATATCAACTGGGATAGTGTCAACTTTGCCTTTGTATTCCAGCGCAATTTTTTCTTCTTCGATCGACATCACCTTGGTTTCTAGATCAATCCAGACGTCCCGATCATGAAGCGCTTTATTGGCTGATTCTCGGTTAAATTCAGGAGATGTTCTGAGAATTTGATCAGAGACCTCCACAAGGCGCAATCGACCCCGATCGCCCAATCGTTCCGCTAATTTACATGCCAGTTCTACACCACTATACCCTGCCCCGACGATCGCCACTCGAATCTTCTCAGTGTCCGAATTTTCCAGA
Organism: Cyanobacteria bacterium RU_5_0; assembly: GCA_012033255.1. Lineage (GTDB taxonomy): Bacteria > Cyanobacteriota > Cyanobacteriia > Elainellales > Elainellaceae > JAAUSF01. Next base: position 19,224 of record JAAUSF010000023.1, on the reverse strand, counting down.
ACTCGCAGCCGTTCCTCTAACCGATATGCATCAGCAATCGTGCGAAACGGAATGGCATACTCCGATGCTCCAGGAACCAGATCCATCGGAGTTTCACCACCCATGGCTAACACCAAGTAATCGTAGAGCAACTCAGGCGCGTCTTTCAATTGCACTCGCTTGGCTGAAAGATCGATCGCGGCTACTTCTGCTTGCTGGAACCGGATAGTGGTATTTGCTAACAATTCTGTGAACGGTGGGGCAATTTCCCACGTTTCCAGTTCACCTGTAAGCAGTTCGTAGAGCAGAGGAGAAAAAACAAAGCGATCGCGCTGATCCACCAGCACAATGTCAGGTTTAACAAGCGGATTCCAGGGTAATTGGCTCAAATGCAACGCTGTATATAGCCCTCCAAAGCCTCCACCCAGAATACAGATACGAGCAGGTTGGTGAGTCATGATTTGGCAGCAGGTAATTTCGACAGTGCAACTCCCTTACAGGATAACAATCGTCCAATGCTATCGTTTGGTGGATGCTGGAAGCGATCGTAGTTTAGATGGCGCAGATGAATCCAGCGAATATCCCTTTTGATGTCCATTTTGAGCATTCTGTCCATTTTGTGTTGTTTGGACATTGAATTGATCTTGCAACAACACTTCCCGAATTAATCGGGCGGCAACCCGTTGCGCTAATCCGCCAACAATCTGCTGTCCCATTTGCTGTGCCTCTGGCTTCGCCAACAGACGCGGGACGATCGGCACTAGCTGCATCGGATCAAATCCGGGCGTTTCGCGCAGTAAATCAACAACCCGCAACACCTGTTCAAAATTGTTTGGTACCGCAGCTTGAGGAGGTGGTTCAGGTGGCTTATTGCCATTCCAACCAACCAGATTTCGCAAGTTATAGGTCACTTGATCGAACGTGTTGCGTCCAAATGTATCTAACCCTCTAACAACTTCATCTGCCAAATATATGCGAATGAATTCTCCTCGTTCAGAGAAGAGAAAGTCAACGGTTTGATTCAACACTTGATTAATGTCATAGTCTTGACTACTGCGAGCATTACGAAGCAAATTCTCCAGACGATTCCAACGAAAGCTCCCTTCTTTGAAGAGCAAATCTTGCAATGAACCGCGCAATTGGGGTGACTCATCCGTTAACAGCCGTTTAGCAACATAGGGATAGGCTTTGCTCAATACTTTGAAGTTTGGATCGACGTTAATTGCAATTCCTTCGAGGGTAACGAGCGATCGAATAATCAGCGCATAGTAGGCTGGAACTCGGAAGGGAAATTCATACATTACTTGCGAAAGTTGATCAGTAATGCTCTTGAAGTTTAGTTCAGCAACACTGGCACCCAAAGCATTGCTAAATACATTCGCAAGTGCTGGAATAATTGGCATCAAATCTGTATCAGGAGTCAGGAATTCTAGCTTCACATAATCATTCGCTAATCCTTCAAAATCCCGATTCACCAGATGCACAACTGCCTCAATCAGTCCGTATCGCTGATAAGGCTTCACTTCACTCATCATGCCAAAATCCAGGTAAGCCAGTTTTCCATCTGGTGTAGCAAGCAAATTTCCAGGATGCGGATCAGCGTGAAAGAAGCCATGTTCCAATAATTGCAGTAATGAGCATTGGACACCTACTTCCACCAAATAGCCTGCATCCACCCCTTGAGCACGAATTTCTGACGTTTGGGTCAGTTTTGTTCCTGTGATCCACTCCATTGTCAGTACTCGTCGCTGCGTATACTGCCAGTAGATTCGGGGCACATAAATGTCTTGCAAGTGACCATATAGTCGAGCAAAACGTTCGGCGTTACGGCCCTCCTGGGTGTAGTCCATTTCCTCAAAGATTCGGGCACCAAACTCATCCATGATCCCAACCAGATCACTCCGTACCCGCTTGAGATTTTTCGATGCCCAAGCCGCTAACTGCCGCAGAATGTAGAGATCGAGCGTAATCAGTTGGGCTAAACCCGGACGCTGCACCTTAATGGCTACCGTTTCGCCGCTTCTGAGTTTGCCTTTGTAGACCTGCCCAAGGGATGCCGCCGCGATCGGCTCTGATGAAATCTCTGCATAAACATTTTCCGGACGATCGCCCAATTCCTCCTCAATAAAGCGAAACGCAACTTCATTAGGGAACGGGGGTAGCTGATCTTGTAGCTGAGTCAACTCTTCCAAATACTGAGGCGGCACTAAATCCGGACGGGTTGATAAGGCTTGTCCAACTTTGACGTAGGCGGGACCCAATTTTGTCAAAATTTCCCGTAGCCAAATCGCTCTTTTCGGTTGGTTCCGATCGATTTGCCCTGTTTGCCGATCCCCCCATAACGACAGCAGGAACATAAGGAAAGGAAACACGATCGCGATCATCCGTCCTACCACTTGCAGCGGACGGCGACCATAATAGGCAGCGATCGCTTCTGGATCATAGTGAGGCACCTCTTCTAGTGCATTCACTTGAACGGATTTGAGATGCTCCTCCGGGTCGGGATGGAGTTCGCTCTCCACAACAATGCTTGGAGTTGAAGTCATTTCGTCGCTCGGAGGAATAGAGGTTTGCATTGGCTTAAACAAATAGGCTTAGGATAACGGTTTGATATAGAAGATTGTTCAATCGCTTTAGGTTGATTCCCCGCCCCTTGGGGCGGAACATCAGCCGGGGCTTGCCCCGGAGTTCATACTTTTGATTGAGTACGAATTGCTAGCATTCTGAGCCTCGCTCGCTACACTCCCTTATCCACACAATCCTCCTCACCTCAGAGACGTAACGCCCATGTAAAGCATTGTAACAGTAGGTTTAACAAAGGAGCATCAACCCAGAGAAAGAAGCCAGATAGCTATAGTCAGGATGCTTCACAATAGTTTTCGCCTTTTCTCGATCGCGTGTTTACATCAATTCACACCGACAAGTAAGCACCTGACTGCATTGTGCTTACTTACGGAATCATCAATCTGTTCGTTATGGTTGGTGTAGTAGCGAATAGCCAAGAGCAGCACACGATTCAGCTAATACTGAGAAAGTAGAAATTGACAGCGTAAAAATCATGATCCCTATTAATGTAAATTACGCCACAAACACACCCTACCCAGGATGCATTCTTCGTCCGGCTCGTGCTGATGATATGCCTACTATTCACCACTACATATCCATCGCGAGACTTGATCCAACCCAACTCCGTTGGTCGCAGTTTTGGGTGATTCAAGGTGAAGAATTGATTGCATTTGGACAACTCCGCAACTTTCCGGGTGTCCAGGAGTTGGGTAGCTTGTTCGTTGCACCTGCGTGGCGAGGCCGAGGATTCGGGACTTATTTAGCCCAACATCTGATTCGACAGGCAACTCAACCGCTCTATTTAGAACGTCGAGCCGACAAGTCAGCCACTTTCTATGCGCGTCTCGGTTTTGTTCCGGTGCCTTGGCAAGCCGTCCCGTCTCCTCTCAAATGGAAGTTTGGTTTAACCCACCTACTTGCAAAACTACGGCATATCTCCTTAGTAGTGATGCACTATCGCGGAGCATTCGATGAAAAGACTCCAAAATAAAAATACAAATAGAGAATAGATAGAGGATAGACATATGATTGCTCAAGATAACGCTAGAGTGTTAGCGAGAGAATTTCATGCGAAACCGATCGCAAACAAGCCACATCCATTCACTGGAACAGAAAATTTGCAGGTGGATAATTTTGGAATTCAGAAAGACGTTTTGTAAAACGCTCCTACCTCTTATAGCCGTTTCCCCTTGCATAAGCCACCCACCCATCCACTCATCCACCCATCCACTCATCCACACGCAATTGTGGTTTACTCATCTGAAAATCGCTGTATCTCTCCAGAGATTTCTGGAATTCCTCAAGACTCATTTAACCGTTCTTAACTATCTTACAAACACTTGAATAGTTCGATTTTCTTCAGGAGAGACGATCGAGCGTGGTTCTGTCTCTCCTCTGCTCGTAGTGCTGATTTATGAAGTTTAAGTATTATTAAAGCCAGTCATTGTGGGGTGGGTATCTTGCCCGCCCAGATCAGGCAACTTAAACGAGCGTGGCTCATTGTGGCAAATGCTAGATTCTTTGCAGATTTGGCAGCAACTTTAGTTAGGCTTATCCATTTTTAACCAAACTTCTGGCTGCATTCCTTCGTCCAGGGACTTCCCATAAAGTCCCTGAACCTTCATCTAAGCTGGAACAACCTGAACAATCAGCGATCGTCTATCAAAAGATTGGACTTTACCAACTTGACCCAAATCAGCAACAACCCGATCTAGCAGTTTTACAGCGAGTTCTCGGTGCTGATGTTCCCGTCCACGTAACCGAATTTGAAACTTAACCGAGTCACCCTTCCCCAACCACTGAACGGCTCGATCGATGCGTAGCGTGTAATCCGACTCACCAACGTTTGGACGAAGCCTAACTTCCTTGACCGTGGGTGTAGAACTCTGGCGATGACGTTTTTTCTGTTGGTACTGATGCTTGCCGTAATCCAAAACTTTAGCAACCGGAACGTCTTTACCCTGGGAAACAACGACGAGATCAAGCCCTACACTTTCAGCTAGCTGTAACGCTTCACGAGTATTGGTCAAACCACGATTATTGTTCTCATGGTCAATCAGAAGGACCTGAGCGGATCTGATTTGACGGTTAATCAATTGTTTTTCAGCTATGACGATATCCTCCCTAAACTCAATCTTTATATTTACTCTGAATAATACCAGGATAGCGCAGGCTCACTGGTCATCCTCTCTTAAACCTTAATAAGGTAATCTTATAGAGGTCTCAGAGGGTATCCAAGAAGTCGATTGATAACGAATTCCGTAACATATGTAACCGATGAACCATTTTCCAAGCCAGTGACAGGGAAATGATTTGGGAAATCACTCAAATCCAAGATAGGCTCCAGCTAAATTTATTGATGCTCTGCTATGACAAATCAAAAGCTCAAGCATTATTGCTTGAGCCTTTAAGGTCAATTTACCATCTAAGGAGATTTCCATTAAAGAATTTCCCAATGTGTAGGGCGAGTGTCTCGCTCGCGGCGGGCAAAATGCCCACACTACGGTGGTAATTTATTTTGTGGAAACCTCCTTAGAACGATGAAAACTGATGAATTACTAGTTACCGGGTTCTAGTGGATGTTTGAAGACCGAGAAAGATCCACCCTCAATATTATTAGTAGCTACGAGAGAAACTACTATTTCGACGCCCACCGCCGAAAGAACCCCTATCTTCGCGAGGTTTGGCTTTACTGACTTTTAGATCACGGCCCATCCATTCTGCGCCATCAAGAGCATCAATAGCGGCTGATTCTTCAGCGTCTGTACCCATCTCCACAAAACCAAAGCCGCGCACGCGACCCGTTTCACGATCCGTGGGAAGCTGAATTCGCTTGACTGAACCATATTCTGCAAAAACAGAACTCAGGTCAGCTTCTGTAACTTCATAGGATAAGTTACCTACATAAATCGACATAGATTATCTCCAAAATCAGGGGGATGTTGAGAGTGAGATTTCGGAGAGAAGCCTGCCAATACAAAACGTGAAAGACTCGTTAATGCTAGAAACAAACGCTGCAACCGATTACTTATTCTCCCGCACATTCTAGCACTTCGTTGAGCTATTTGGTTAGAGGATGTTTGATTTACGCTGCTGGGCGATCGGCTATTGCCAAATCACAAATGGGTGATCATCGCCAGAGTTCCACCTGTAAATTTTTTGTAGATTTTGCCATCGATCGGGGCAGACCAACAAGTCTGCCCTCTCAGCCAGGGCAACCCCACAGGGATTGGGTCACTTTTGCCCATGTATTCACCACCTGGGAGAAATAGGGCGGGCAAGATGCCCACTTCACCTGTAATTAAGCGCCTTCTCGCAATTTATCAAGAACCGATCGATCTTCCAGGGTTGAGGTATCTCCGGTGACTTCCTGACCGGCAGCAAGGGAACGCAACAGGCGTCTCATAATTTTGCCCGATCGCGTTTTGGGTAGGGCATCACTAAAGCGGATTTCTCCAGGACGGGCGATCGAGCCAATCTCGTTGGTGACGTGTTTTTTCAGTTCGGTTTTCAGGTCTTCGCTGGGTGGATAGGCGCTGTCGAGGGTGACGAATGCTACAATATCATTCCCCTTGACTTCATCGGGTTTGCCGACGACAGCCGCTTCTGCAACGGCAGGGTGTGATACCAGAGCCGATTCGATTTCCATCGTGCCGAGGCGGTGTCCAGCAACGTTGATCACATCATCAACGCGACCCATCACCCAGAAATAGCCGTCTTCGTCTTTCCGGGCACCATCTCCAGCAAAGTAGGTGTAATGTCCATCGTTCGGTGGAATATGCTCCCAATAGGTGCGACGGAAGCGATCGGGATCACCATACACCGTTCGCATCATACCAGGCCAGGGATACTGCACTACCAGATAGCCGCCTTCATGATTTGAGACGGGATTACCATCCAGATCGACAATTTCTGCCAGAATGCCAGGAAAGGGACGAGTTGCAGAACCAGGCTTTGTGGCGATCGCGCCTGGAAGCGGGGTGATCATGATGCCGCCGGTTTCGGTTTGCCACCAGGTATCGACGATTGGACAGCGTTCCTTGCCAATTACGCGGTAATACCACATCCAGGCTTCCGGATTGATCGGTTCACCTACAGTACCAAGCAATCGCAGAGAGGACAGGTTGCGGGCGTTGGGTAGATATTCGCCCATTTTGATGAACGATCGAATCGCAGTCGGAGCCGTGTAGAAGATATTGACACCATACTTTTCAATCACATCCCAGAAGCAACCTGGATTGGAGGGGCGAGGCGCACCTTCATACATCAGCGTCGTCGCTCCATTTGACAAGGGGCCGTAAACGATGTAGCTGTGTCCCGTAATCCAGCCGACATCGGCAGTACACCAATAGACATCGGTATCGCGCAAATCGAAAATCCATTTGGTGGTCATGTGAGTGTAGAGATTATAGCCGCCTGTCGTATGCACAACGCCCTTCGGTTTGCCCGTGCTGCCAGAGGTGTAGAGGATAAACAGCATCTCTTCACTGTCCATTGGTTCAGCCGGACAATCGACAGAAACCCCTTGTTTCAAATCATGCCACCAGTGATCGCGTCCGGGTTCCATGTGGATTTTTTGTTTTGTGCGTTCCACTACGAGGATATGTTCAACCGTTGGCGCACTGTTGCCAGCAAGCGCCCGATCGACCTGCTCTTTGAGGGGAACGATCGCATCCTTGCGCCATCCGCCGTCGGCAGTGACAACCAGTTTCGCGTTCCCGTCTACCAATCGATCGCGTAATGCTTCTGCGCTAAATCCACCAAACACCACTGTATGCGGCGCACCAATCCGGGCACATGCCAGCATGGCGATCGCCGCTTCTGGAATCATTGGCATATAGATCCCGACGACATCGCCTTTTTTGACACCTAACTGCTTCAAGACATTGGCAAACTGACAGACTTCTCGGTGCAACTGAGCATAAGTAAAAGTGCGCGAGTCTCCCGGTTCGCCTTCCCAAATCAGTGCGGCTTTGTTGCGTCGCCAAGTGGTGAGGTGGCGATCGAGGCAGTTGTAGGAGATATTAATCTTGCCATTGACAAACCATTTGGCGAAGGGCGGCTGCCAATCCAGTATCGTATCCCACTTCTGAAACCAGTGCAGTTCTTGTTCGGCTAGCTCTGCCCAAAACGCCTCTGGATTCGCTTTAGCCCGTTCGTAAAGCTGTTCATAGTCTACCAAACTCTTGATGTGTGCCTGCTGAGAGAATTCCGCAGACGGCGAAAAGATGCGATTTTCGTGAAGAATAGATTCGATCGTGGCTTCTGTCATAGCAGGTTGAGGGGTTCTGAGAAGGAAATGGCTGAACCGTAGCCAGGGCTACCCTTCCAAAACCATACTTTTTTTATTCACCAAATGACTCAGAAGTTAGGTTTTCTTCAAGCTTTGCAATTTCAAGCTTTTGATGGGCATTGCCCATCCCACCGTTTAATGATGAACCCCTATTTAGCCGAATGAATCCAATTTATCCAACACTGCGTATATAAGAGAGTCATTCGATCGAGGTGGTGCAAGAGAGCCTCTCTCAAGCTATTCTCGAATTGTTCTCCAGAAGCAAGCAATGGACTCTTCCTCTGCGGAACCCAAAACGCCCCCCCAACCCTCAGACCTTGACCTCTATCTGGCTTTGCGAGATGGTCAGGTGAATGCCCTTGGAAGACTATACGATCGCTATGCCAGACTGGTATATGGCTTAGCATTCAAAATCCTGGGTAATTCGGAAGAAGCTGAGGATGTCACGCAAGAGATTTTTCTAACGCTCTGGAATCGGGATACTTACAACCCCAGTCGTGGCTCCCTCAGTAGCTTCTTGACGACAATGACTCGTTCCCGTGCCATTGATAAGCTGCGATCGCGTGGCTCTCGTTTGCGATTCTTGCAACGATGGCAAGGCGTCATGAAAAATGAGACTGCACCTGCCACTCCATTGGAACAAGCTTCAATGGGGGAACGATCGCAACTCATCCGAGAGGCGCTTTCTCGATTGCCAAGCAATGAACGCCAAGTGCTGGAAATTGCCTACTACGAAGGATTGAGTCAATCTGAGATCGCCAAACGGCTCAATATTCCGTTGGGCACTGTGAAAACTCGATCGCGACAAGGATTACTGAAACTCCGACAAACCTTGCAGGATTATATCTAACGCTCGTCCCATGACCCGCTCTGCACTTCCTGAAAATTGGCACGATTTGATGGCAGGTTACGCCCTCGGCAACCTGAGTCCGGAGGAGGCTGAGCAGTTTCAGCGTCTACTGACCGAAAATCCTGACTTAACAGAAGAAGTCGATCGTCTACAGGAGGTCTTAGCGTTGATGCCTTATTCGCTGTCCGAACAAGAACCGCCCCCCCACTTACGCGACTCGATTTTGAATACGGCTCAAGCCAGTACTCAGCCCCCCAAACTGTTTGAAGAGCATCTCTCAGAATTGCCTCTGAGAGTAGAACCCAAACGTCGCCGGAATCTGAGTTGGCGAGGACTTGGGGGAGCCGTTGCTGCTGCTGCCCTTTTAGCATTAGCCGTTCAAAATAACGTCTTGCGGCAACAAGCTGCACAGAACGAAGCCATTATCAGTGCGCTTGAACAACCCGGAACGAGTGTGCATTCGCTTCAAGGCACAGAACAGGCTCCAGACGCCTTCGGTAGCGTGATTGTTACACGGAATCAACAAGTGGCGATCGTGGCACAAAACTTGCCAGAACTGCCAAGTGACCGGGTTTATCGTCTCTGGGCAATGCCCGCAGAATCGTCTATACCAAGCTATTGCGGTCAATTTAATACTACGCCATCCGGAACAATCTCCATTCAATGGATCGCTGCCAACGCCAGTTGTAATTCAGGCGCAGTGCAACTGCTAATTACCTCTGAGTTCGCCACCGATCCATTTGTTCCCAAAGGAGAATTGGTGATGCGAAGCCAAGGATAAGCTAATGTGACGCGATGTGCAACTTTTGCTTGACCGTGGGATGGGCATCTTGCTCGTCCAAATTTAGCAGGCGAGAGACCTGCTCCACGGAAGGTCAAGGGCTTTAGGTTTTTCGTTGCACATTGCGTCATTCCCGATTCCCGATTCCCGATTCCCAACAAACCATAACTTGCACTATTCGCCAAATAGTCCTACCCAAAACTGCTGCCACCAGGGAAGATAGCGGCTCTGAATTTGGGGAAGCTTATCGCGAATGTCTTGAATATTCCATCCCGTCAATCGAGCTAATGTCTGGGCTTCCTGTTCAAACCGTTGTGGGAGCGATCGCTGATATTGTTGTCCAGCTTCACAGGTTGGCTCTCCCGTAAAATGGTGCCGCAGAATGTAACGACCCTGGAAAAATTCTCGATTGCGCGTCTGCTGAAACATCAGATCTTCGGGAAAGCGATCGCGAGTATATCGGATATGTAAGCGAGTAATAAACACATTCATCGGCCTATCTGGAGTTAACCAAAACACGCCAGCCTGACGCAATTCATCCGGGGTCAATGGATCAGCCGAACAGGGATCGCAACCCGCCATATCCCAGGCATATTCCATCAACGCAACATTTTGCCCTTCGCGATCGTAAGCCGTTGTAAACATCGCCTTGTAGAAATCATTAAACTCATCTTGCACAAATAGCGGAATCTCAGTGTCAGAAGGTACTTTGACGGTGCGATAATTTGTCACTTCCGCCTGTCCTTCTGGCGACAAAATATAGACGATCAAATCTTGTGCGGATTCTGCATTTACCATCCCCAATCGAATCGGCAGCATAAACCGAGGCGACTCATACATCATCTTCAAGGGGCGCAACGACTGATATCCAGAAGTTTCATATTCCTCCAGGTTCACCTTCGCCACAAAGAACTTCATTCCTTGCCGAATGTAAGGGTGGAGCAAATCTCTTGCGCCTTGTGGAATCCGATAGCCATTGTCGATTAACCAAGTCTCTAATCCGCTTGATTCCCTCGCACTCAAGATCAAAATGTCATATTCACCCACCGTAAACTGAGCTTCCACCGTTACCCCCAGTGCCTCATCCTCCCGATCTCTGCGGACTCCACTACTTTCTGATGCCGCTTGAGGAACAGGAAACGCATCAAAAACAACAGGAGTGCATGGATCAGGATCAAAGTATTCCACCAATCGCGGCGCACTGAACGCATCCAATCGTTGAATGATCACCGGATCAGCAATTTGAACTTGTTCTTCCTGCAAAACAACCGGAACCGGAACCACGATCGCAAAATCTTTCACCTCTCCCTGATAATCATTTGCCATCGTCAAAACGGTCTGATTTCCATTCCGAGCGATCGCCACCTGCGAAGCCTGGTTATACAAACTTGCATCTGCTTTTGCCACATAAAATCCACAAAATGCCCATGCTTTTGGCGCAATCCAAAAACACGCCAAACACACCAACCCAACCCATAAAAACCTGATCAATATCCGCAAAAAATTCATACCGTATTACTCCTATATCAATTTTGTTTGAACGCAAAATCACATCTGTAAAAGCAGTTCTACAACACCTCTGTCAAGCATTAAATCCAGTTATTGTGGGGTGGGCATCTTGCTCGCCCAGTGTCGAAGTTACATCTGTTCCTCTATTCATCACCTCATCCGTTGCATAATCTGGTGCCACCCAACCAAACCGCGTTGCCGGAAATAAAATATCCAATAGAATGCTTAACGGAGCCAACGCAAATAATGCCCAAAACACAGCCGTAGGAACGAAAAAATAATTACGCAGAATAAATGCAAAAATAGCGATCGCTCCTGCCCAAATCAATCGTCCAATTCGAGCATTTGGAATGGTGCGCGGATCAGTAATCATAAACAATGCGAATAGCAAGAGTGAACCGCTCATCAACCGATGCAGCCACACATCCCATGTCCATCCCAACCAAACATTGCGAACGGCTTCAAGTCCAGCATAGGCAACTAGAAATGCGATCGTCGTATCCCAGCGTCCGACTCGCTTTAACACTAAACCACCCGTTCCCAAAAACAGCAGTGCATACCATGAGCTTTCTCCCCATTGTCCCGGTGACACCCATGCATCATGCGTCAATGTCAACGCGGCAATAATGCCAAAATTTGCCGGATTAAAAATATGTTTCCCTTGCACCCGCAGCAGAAATTTACTCAAAATTGCTAATGCACTTGCTAAAGCGATCGTGCTGTAATGATCTGTACGCAATAACAAACTGAGTCCTAAAGCTGTGATCAGGGCACTAAGAAGCGAGATGAATGCTCCTTTGTCTTTTGTCCTTTGTTTTGTGTTATTCGTTTTTTGTCCTTCGTCCTTTGGCTCATGCTCTTTGGTGTTGACCCATGACCCATGACTAATGACCAATAACATTCCCCACTGAACAACGAGACACGTCACGATCGCCACTCCGATCATTCCGGGGTGCAACGTCCAATCTCGCGTTCCGATTCCCAAGACTAAGAAGAGACAAAGAAACAAAATTTGATAGATTCGGGCATCTTTAAACAGCATGGAAAGATCAGCAACATCTAGATGGCTGCATTATGCCCTGTCTAAAATTTGCGGCTGCCAATGTTACGATTTACGCAACACTACTGTTTACAAGCAGCAATAAAGGGCACAGCGATCCCTGTGCCCTCATATCCTCTGGATGAAGAACATTGGCTATCGGCAAAGGTGCCGTAATGAATTAGCCTTCAATCTTACTCAGAACTTGATCCGGATGAGTGAGTATCAAGAACTTCCACGTTGACTGGAGCAACGCCAGTGTATAGCATTCCGATCGCCTGAGCTGCTGCTGCCGAGAGATCGATCACCCGATCGCCTGCATAGGGACCGCGATCGTTAATTCGGACAACCACCGACAATCCGGTGTCTAAGTTAGTGACTCTCACCTGCGTTCCAAATGGCAACGAAGGATGAGCGGCAGTCAGTGCATTTTGGTCAAAGATCTCACCACTTGCACTGTAATTTCCATCAAAACCGGGACCGTACCAGGAAGCGTAACCCGTGATGGAAAACTCAATAGAACCTAACGAAATTGTGGAACCTGACTCCGGATCACCTGAAATATCTTGCAACGGTGGGGCATTTCCGAGTTGCCGACGAATTAAATTTGTTGCCTCCAATGCATCAGCCGCCGGATCGTCAGTGCTATGAGGCAAAATGGTGGCTGCATCCATTTCCACTAGCTCTTCGTCTCCAACCCGAATCACATATCGACGACGATCGGGCACCCAAGCGACGGTAATGCTATTCGCATCCACATTGTCTCGGTAGAGTTGGTTGAGACGAGCGGCGATCGTCGTTGCCCGCCAAATCGGATCATTCGGATCGATCGTCTCATTCGCGTTAACTGTCCCTGCTTCACCACCAGCATCGCGATCGGATTGGGCAGCGGGGGCTTCCGTTGAATACTCTGTCGTCGAATCAGACACACCAGCAACCTTAACGTCTACGCTTCTGGAATGATTGCTAGCGGTGGATTCAACAGAATCAGCAGGACTAGGAGAAATCGACGAAGGGGCTGAATCAGAACCAACAAAGGTCAGAACCGGAATATTCCGAACGTATAGCGTGACGGCTTGCCTTCCCTCCACTTCATGAGGGTGGATCGCTGTGATCGTAGTATCGGGTTCAGCCTGCTCCTGGGATTGATATTCCCCAACTTTCACCACCTCAACTTCATTTGACGATTCAGGGGTGGGACTTACTGCCGGATCAGGGGTAGATTCAGACCACTCAGGGGTGGTATTTTCGGCAGGGACAGGGGTAGGAGAAGTAGAAATATCCTGACTAGGGGATTCCTCCGGGATAGCGTCTACGGCAGGGGTAGGCGGAGGAGAGGTAGAAACATCCTGACCAGAGAATTCTTCGGCAGAAGTCGGCGCTTCAGGCGATGTTGTAGAAACGACTCGATCGGGAGAAGGCTCCTCTGCGGGAACCTGTGCCTCTGAACCCTCGTCTACAGACCCAAGCTGATTTGCATAACTGGATGGTGCAATGGCAAGGGTTGTAACCAACAGGGTGGCGGCAGTGAAACCGCTCCAAAGTTTTTGATTCATACGTCCATCGTGAATACTAGCGGGAGAACGCAGTTGAGGTAGAGAGCGAGATAGAAGCCGCTCATACATAAACCCCAACTCGTACTCATTACGAGTTCACTCCTGGCTATTGAACTGCAACAGACTAGCATGAAGTTTTTGCATTGGGGATCAGGGACACCTTAAAAACCTGCACAACTTCACACAAACTTCATATTGAAGTTTTCGCTACAATCCTCTTAGAGCAACATTTCTACCCGTTTTTTGCTGTAATCGACTTCATCAAAACTTCACATTAAATTCACACTTCTTTCAGATCTCTTTCAGCCCAATGGCAGGGATCACTGAGGGATCAAAATACTGTGGTCAGAGTAAGAATAAATGTATCGATTGCTACTTCTTTTTGACCCTAATCGCATACGAAATGAAATTGACTTGAACAGATCCTTCGTGGACAGGCAAACCGCCATTTGCCCAGAGTTTCTCTATATCCCATCTCACGCGATGTGCAACTTTAATGGCGACAAGCCTTGATTTCTTGTAGAGTAGGCATCCTGCCTGCCGACAAGCCTTGATTTCTTATGGGGTAGGCCTCTTGCCTGCCCCGACCCGGACGGGCGAGATGCCCATCCCACAAGAGATGTCAACACGTTGCACATTGCGTCATCTCCCTAATTCCCATCTTGTAGTTAGAGTTTCACCGACACAGTTGTACATTCTTAGGGTCGCTGCTGCCGCATAATTCCGTAATGCCGAATTGTTGGGCGCAAAGGCAGTTCCCGTCTCATTCTGAGGTGTAGCAATGCCACAATAGGCTGACATTTGGCTAATCAACGATTCTGCCCAGTGACCGGACGTATCTGAGAAGGCGATCGGCTGCTGAGACGGTTGGAGATCGGGGCTGAATCCTCGAAGCCGCCTGCCATATTCGGAGGCGCGTCGTAAAATCGCCATCATCTCAGCCCGTGTCACAGGTTGAGTGGGGCGGAAGGTGCCATCTTCATAGCCACTGACAATATTGTTGTCACGCGCAAACTGAATCTTTGCAGCACTCCAGCGACCCGCTTCTACGTCACTGTAAGGATTTCCGGTGGCGGTGGTAGGAATGTTCAATGTAACATCAGGCAGTCTCCGTAAGGACTCCAGTACCATTGATACAAGTTGTTCGCGAGTGAGGCTATCTTGTGGACGGAAGGTATTATCCTCTGCAAAACCGGAAATAAAACCGATCTGGACGGCTTGCTGAATTTCTTCTGCGTAAATATCGGTGCTGATATCACGGAAAGCGTAAGTGGTAGGCGGTGGAGTCGGCGTCGGGGGCATGGCGACAGAGCCAGGTGGAAAACTGCCTTCGTAGGTGAGGTAGACATGTCCGAGGATCTGATCGCCAAATGTCCGTTTTGTAAAGCGCCAACCCGGATTGAGAATAATTCGAGCAAAGCCCGCAGTCATGCCATACGCTCGACCAACCTCTACTTCTGGTTGATCGCGATCGCTCGAAGCTGCAACCAACACCAGGTCGTTGTCGCGATCGACGACACGCAAGCTATACACAAGGGCTAAATCTTCACCATTGACACGGATAGAAAATCCGTTGCTGTCGGTGCTGCGTCCACAGATCCCGGTGAAATCAAAATTTATGAGCAACGGGTCAACAATAATGGGATTGTTGCCAGATTCGCTCCAGCAGGGACGATCATCGCTGATTTGTTCCAAGATCAGCAGTTGATGAGCCGTACCACCAGAACGAGGCGCAGCGATCGCGATGAATCGGCTTTGGTCAACTTCTTGCTGCCCAAATGTGGCGGCAGTGAGGGAATGGTTGACAAAGAGGGTAAAGATGGCAGTGGCGGCAGTAATGGCTGCGGTTTTATAGATAGAGAGTTTCATAACAATCAAGCTGTCGGTTGAGTAGTCATACGGTTGCTTGTGCAGAAAAGCAAAATCCCGTGTGAGACGCCTAAATGGGCAGTTAACAATAGCAAATCCTGGTGTACTAGGACTGATATCATCAGATTTTTGTGTCCGATGGATCTGCCAAAGGCATCATCAAGGTTGCCGAAAGTCGCTTCTGGTAAAGGGTAGAAATACTCATCGAACCAATGAAGACGCATTAAATACTGTATTGGCATACATATATGTATGCATAAACATAAGAATTCATAAATTTAGCGTGAACAATCTTTGAAAGTTATATAAAATCTTCCGTCCTCTAGAATACAAAACTATCTAAGCTTATATAAAAAATTTCTATAGCTAAGAAATCCTTAAAAAACTGCTGAGCATAAATCTGGTTGAAACAAGCTTTCTAGGGTCAAAAAATGACGACTTTAGCTATCTAGAATAAGTTGAAGTCATCTTGTCAACCGTAGAAACAACCGTCTTGAGCTAGCCCAAAATTGCGATAAGAACTGAAATCTTCCCTTAAGACTCGGAGAGGATTGGCGCTACGAGATAGGTTATGGACTAGAGGAAATGCGATCGCTGAAAGAGCGATTTTACAAAGATTCCGGGATTTCCTCTAAGCAGGATGTATGAAGGAGAAATTGAGGATTTGCCTCGTTTTGAGGGGTCTGACACCCTTTTTCACTTGGTATTATCAGATGCCTTTTTTCAGAGAGTAGGGTAAACGCTGCCGTTGGCAATAAGAGAGCTAAGTGACCCATCAAATATGACAAAAAATTACGGGTATGGTGGGGTTTCTTGATAGATTAGCTTTCCTTAATCGCCTGGTCTTGAATTTTTTGTTAACTGGTGTAAGCTTGTCTAAGTCAAAAAAGCAGGGTAATGTTACCTAGTTATATAGCTACGTCTGTGATCTCAATCGTGCTGTAGTGTGATTCTAATCACTGACAGATAACAGACAAATTAATGAAGGACAGTTAACGCTGCTCATTAGGAGGTCTTCTTTGAAGCGAGCAAATTTGCGGAAGGTTAAGCCTGTGTCCTGCTCTTCTCACGAGGTAAATACCCAAGCAGGGCAATCTGAATTGTCTCCCCCAGGAGCTAAGCGCAGGACACGCACCTCTGCCGCCATGATTGGATTGGCACTCTCAATGGGTGCAACTAGCTTGCTATTGCCTCGTCAAGCCAGTGAAGCGACAGCTGCTGAACCCCCCCTATCGGATACTGCAACCACGGTTGCCCCTTCGGTGACACAGGTTGTTTCTCCGCTTCCGGGAGTTGAATCAGCTGCAACGTCAACGGTTAGGATTGTTGAGCATGTCGTGCGTGAGGGACAAACTCTCCAGCAACTTGCTGCTCAATACCAGGTTAGCATTGAGGAAATTGCAGCCGCCAATGATCTAAAACTCGATTCTACGCTCAGGATTGGGCAGATTATCCAAATTCCTGTTCCAGCCGATGGATCTGTCATAGCCCAGGCGGATGTAATAAGCGGGTCAGTTCCGGAATCGGCTAAGGCAGAGTTGTCTTCCCCACTGATCGCATCGGCGGATCTGAATCAGGTACCTAGTGTAGACGAGGTGGCAACTGGCGATCGGGCAGATATCAGAACCGAGCGGAACAACGCCCTCGATCGCCTGCATCAGCAGCGAGATCGATTGAGGGACAGTCTGGCGGGGTTGCGGTATGAGGAGTTGAGTGATTTAGCGATGGCTACGCCTAAGAACGAGGCGGAGTCTGGGATGCAGTCTCAGGAAACGGCTAAACCAAGTTCTATGGTTGAACCGCCTCAGACTGAGTTGAATCCCGTTCAAGATCCCGTTCAAGTTGCTCCGGTTATCCAGACGGATTGGCTGGCTTACCGTGTTCAACCTGGAGACACATTGGGATCGATCGCTCGTATCTACAATGTTTCTCCGGAAACGATCGGTTCAGTTAACGAGTTGGCTAACCCAGATTGGCTTCAAATTAGTCAATCGCTTAAAATTCCAGTGCAACCCGTTGTAGAGGTTACAACGATACCTCCTGGCTCAGAACCTGGCATTGCGCCTCCCGTCGCATTTCATCCAGATGGGGTATCCTCCAGTGATTCACCCGCTCAGCCAACGGTACCTCAGCTAGAACCCGCAGACTTCTCGCAACCGTTGACTTATCAAGTCAATCCAGGTGATACGATCGCGGCGATCGCACGGGCATACAATATTCCTCAATCGTTATTGATTGATGCTAATCGCCTGAGCGACCCTAATACGATTTTCGTTGGACAAGTGCTAACAGTTCCTGCCGCTCAGCCTACGAATCAAACGGATTCATCCGTGACAGTTCCATCTTCTGCAACGATCGTGGCAACTAACTTTGGGACAGAGCAGTTTGTCCCAGAGTCGTCTACATCAAGCGTCGTCCCCAATTTGTCTCAGACAGGTCCACAAACGGTAAATGCCGTGACGGTTCCAACGGTTCCTTCTGCACCTGTACTGGAGAGCCAAACAATTCTGCCAACGGTTGTTAGCCCTGAGAGCGTTGGAGTGGTTCCTAGTCAACCTGAAGCTCAAAGCGTGGAAGTCGCTCAGTCGATCGCAGTTGCTTCACCTGACCCTGCGCCGCCTGCGGTTGACTCGCCTGCCCAGACGGATTTGGAACCTGAATCAAGTTCTCTAGAATCTGATTCTACTCCTCGCTATAATTCCTATGTAGAAAATTTGCTGTCTGAACTCAGAGCAATGAGACAGCGAAATCGGCAGGATACCACAGTTAATCCACAGCCACCTGCTCCCCTGGCAACTGTTTCTTCGCCTGCCTCTCCGACTAATCCAACGGGTGAATTCGCAGTTAACCCTCAATTCAGCCGTGTCCCAAATTCAGGTGGGCAAACCACTGCTCTCCAGGTCAGTTCCCCTGAGTCACAGGTGGCAGACAACACTCAATCCGATGCAGTGGCAGTCGCGCCCTTGGGATCTGAGAGCTATGATCCACTACTGCAACCGCTCACAGGGCGGATGGTTGCTCCTGAACTTCCCCCTCTACCTGGCGCAGACACCTTCTTACCTGAAGGATCAGAGATTTTCAATGGTTATATTTGGCCTACGCGAGGCATTTTAACCTCTGGGTATGGTTGGCGCTGGGGTAGGATGCATCAAGGCATCGACATTGCCTCTGATATTGGTACGCCTGTCCATACTGCTGCTAATGGGGTTGTAGAGTATGCAGGTTGGAACTCTGGCGGCTACGGCAACATGGTTGAAGTTCGCCATGCGGACGGCAGCATGACTCGCTATGCACACCTCAATGCAATTTACGTTGAGGCAGGTCAGAATGTTGACCAAGGAGAGCAAGTTGGTGAGATGGGTAGCACTGGATATAGCACAGGTCCACACCTCCATTTTGAGGTTCATCTTCCTGATGTTGGAACGGTTAACCCCATTTCTTACTTACCTGCTGAATGATGGCGATCTTGCTCTAAAGCAACTGTTTGGGGGGCTTTGGCTCCCCTGCTTTCTCAATCAAGGAACCTGTTCCGATCGCAGTGATTTTGCAGCAGAATAACGATCGCTTTCACGGATATGATATCCTGGGGGAAGTGCGGTAACGATCGCGTTAGCGTTTATTTGGCTCAGTAGCTCAGTGGTTAGAGCAGGGGACTCATAAGCCCAAGGTCGCAGGTTCAAATCCCGCCTGAGCCATCAAGAAACAAGCTCTAGAAGCTAATTGGGGAGGTTCTTAACAGAATCTCCCCGATTTTTAGGTACAATGGGGCATTTTGGGTCAAAA
>JAAUSF010000022.1 GCA_012033255.1 Cyanobacteria bacterium RU_5_0 | reverse complement strand
AGTTGGGTGTTAACCGTTTAAAGGGATTGGGGATTGGGGATTGGGGATTGGGGAACAGATAGCTGCATATCGATGAGTTGAGATGAAATCAATCTCACGGGATGTGTGAATAGCACACCCTTATTTTCATTACACTTGACAATCGATAAATAGTTGCTTAAATGGTGTTATGGATTCTAGCCATACTGTCAGCCCAATATTTCCACTCAAAATGATTACGCGATTTTGTCTGGCAACCACCACAGTGACTACCACTACTACCTATCTAGGAGAGGTGTGAGACGATCGTGCGAACTTAAATGCGAGAATTCGATGTCACCCCTCTAGACAATAGCTTGGAGGGGTTTTTAATTGCTTAAATACTGCCTAAACCGAGATCGTCTGTAGATTATAGGCATCTTGAGGAAGGCGAAAATTAACGTGCAAAATGAACCAATGAATATTCAAATAAGATTTATGAAAATGCAAATGGCTCAATATATTAACATCACAATGATTACCACTACTATCACTACTATCACTACCACTGTGAGCGTATTAGGAGGAACCTGACTTCGCAGATTTTGCGTAAGTCAGACTCAAATGATTACCCTCCCGATCAGCTTTGAGAGGATTTTTTTGTCAATATCAACAGGAGAAGAATTATGTACGATCATCGATCGATTGCGAAAGCAATGGATTTATTTCACTTTGAGGAACACAGCCCTGGCATGGTCTTTTGGCATCCGATGGGGATGAGAGTGTTTCGGGAAATTGAAGAATTGATGCGGTAAATGTATCAGGCACACGGATTTGAGGAAGTGCGATCGCCTTGAAGCCAATGTCCTGTCCGGCACATATTGCCATTTACAAATCTCATAAGCGGAGCTATCGAGAAATTCCGATGGGTGAAGGGGCACGGTATACTGTGCCCATACAAAATTGATGGATTGGACGCCATTGAAACCCGCCATAAGCGACTATGAGCCGTTTAGAATGGTGGTTTCACTCTAGTCCTCAGCGATGTAAGATGCCTTAAGATCCGCAAACCCGATCGCTTGCAATTAGAATCAGGGATAAAAAAATTGGTTTTCTTCTGCAACAATCGGCTTTGGCAAGCGGTCTTTAGTCGTACCCATCTTCATCATCAAACGTCTCATCGAACCGCAGCAGTATGTTTAGAAAGCGCTTTCTAGGTCGAAATCAGCAAGTTGTATCAAAGAATACCACTCAGCAGCTAGTTGAAGTGGGAGCTTTAGCACAACGCCTGCAAGAAGCCCTCCAGCACCAATTTTCCCAACTCCATCAATTGCAAATTCGGTGTGCGGTTAAGGAGGGGACGCTTTTAGTTCTGGCAGAACACTTGTTGCATATCGAACCCGATCCACAGCTAACCTTTGCTGTATTTGAGCAAGTCATCAAGGAACTTGCACCCGAATTTGCTCAATCTGAGAGAGAGCAAGGAGCCATCAATTATCCCAATTCGCTGCCAACCCGTTTTTTCTTGCGAGTTGCTGGATATCAGCAGCCCTATGCAATTCATTCTTTCACGCTAGACCTTCTCTCTGCTCCTTCAAGCCATGTACATCCAAATCATGTACGCAAACCCGCTCTAGAGCCTGCTTCAGTCCCTCAACCCAATCTGCCTCAGGTTGAGGCTTCTCCGATCGTTGCGCCGATCGAGCCTCCTCCAAGAATCATTCGCTTAACAGAACCGCCGATCGCCCCTCCCTTCATTCCATCATCTCCATCTGTTCCAATTGAACAGCCCGCTACATCAGAATCCGCTTACATTGAATCTGCGCCAACTGCGACCCCTCCGCAATTTCTGATTCTTCCAGAGGTGCCCTCTGAGACAATTCAACAGACTCCTCCAAAGATCACTTCAGACGATCTGATCATCGCAGATACAACTGTAGCGGAATTTGTTCAACAGGTGTCTCCAGAGGTCACTTCAGGCGATTCGATCGCAGATATAAATGTAGCAGAATCTGTTTCAATCGAGACAGAACAACTCACAGATTCGATAGAGACAGCAGCACCTCTAAATCCTTCAATAACGGATACGGATGTCGAAAACTATTTCACGGATACTGAAGTCGATGCTTTAGTCACAGATACCGATGTTGAAGACTACTTTCATGAGATTGAACAACGTCCGATCGCCCCACTCAGAGATCACTCAGAAGCGTCTGATCCGACAATTGTCGATCTCTCAATCACTCCGATCGATCCGATCAATCCGATCGATCCGATCGCTGATTCTCTAGAACAACCAGACACTTCAATCACTGATACTTCGATCGCTGATCCTCCAACGCCAGAAGTAGAACCGATCACAGTCACGATAGAGGAAGAGGAAGCTAAGACTCCTCAAATTGAGGATACAGAAAGCATACAATCTGAGATCAATGAAATTGAATCGATCGCGACAGTTCTACCAGAAGCAGATATTCCTGAAGAGATCATCGTAGATGAACCGATCGTAAATTGGAATTTAGAGTCAGTTGAATCTACAAACGCTCCAGTTGAGCAACTCTCAGAGACGATCGAATCATCAACAAGCAACTTTACTGTAGAAGAACCCATTTCATATTTAGATACATCGGATAACTCAATCACGCTGATTCCTCCTGAACAAATAGTCGATTTTTCAGATCTATTCGTTATTGATGAATCAGTTGACCTATATAGCTCTGAACAGATTGAAGACACCTCAGAGCCGATCGCTGTTGAACCCATTGAATTCAATTCCTTTGAACAAGCTACAGATAGTTTCATCGCATCAAACAATATTCCTCAAACTACAAACCTTGATGAATATCACCTAATTGATGAACCCATTACACAAGACACATTTGATCAAGTTGAAACTATCCCAGACCCGATCGCCAGTGAACCGATTTTTAACGAATGGATAACTCGCCATCAGCATAAAAATGGATCGATCGCTACACCTGTTTTAGATGAAACAAACGATGAAACGAAGTATGTAACGAATGGTTCAGCAAAGCGTAGTTCACTTTCCAATCCATCACTCACATCAAGCAATATTCACCCTGCTATACTTTCACTAAACCTAACCCGAAGAACAGATAAGAATGCCTCTGCGATCGATCGTCTGCCCGTCAAATTAGATGAATTACCGAAGCGATCGAAATCTCGCTTACCACTCTCCAACGTCATGATGATAGGATCTGTTGGTTTGTTTGTAGCCGTCAGTGGATTGTATGCTCTAACTCGCCCCTGCGTAACTAGTGCGGTGTGTCAGCCATTGGAGCAAGCCAAACAAATGAACCAACAATCGCTTCAGATCATTCAGGCAAATCCTGTGGCACTGGAAATTGTGAATGCTTACGATCGTCTGACCCAAGCCAAATTGCTCTTAGAGACAATTCCTTTTTGGTCAAGGCACTATCGAGAAGCACAAGCGCTGTTGGCTGACTCTGAGCAGAAAACTCAGGTGATGTCATTAGTGGTCAAGGCACTAAATCAGGCAAATATTGCGGCAAAGAGGAGCCAAAATCCACCGCATCCGGTACAACACTGGCGAGAGATTCAACTCCTTTGGCAAGACACGATCGCCCTCCTAGAGCAAGTACCTGCTGACAGTCCGGTGTATCCGTTGGCAAACGAGAAACTCATTGAATATCGCGCCAATTTAGATGGAATTAATCAGCAGATTGCGATCGAGCAAGAAGCACAAGAACGGGTTACGGCAGTGAGAGAAGCGGCTGAAGTTGCGGAAGCTCGGAGTTCGGTGGTTAATACGCCTGAGACTTGGCAACAGATGATTGCAACTTGGCAAACCATTATTGAGCAGTTGACCCAAATTCCTCAAGGCACAATGGCGCACAGTGAGGCACAGCAACTCCTTAAAATCTTTCAAGCAAAGCTAACCGATGCTCAAAATCGCCAGACTCAGGAAGAACGAGCGATCGTTGTCTATAACAAAGCAACTAGTTTAGCGGAGCAAGCTCAAACCTTACAGCAGCAAAATCAGTGGTCACAAGCCGCTGCTTATTGGCGTGAGGCGCTTGTCAATGTGCGACAAGTGGCTGAAGGAAGCTCTTATTACAGTCGATCGCAGGCGTTAGTGGGCCCCTATTTAGCCGCCTTACAGCAGGCTGAGTTAAATGCTAAACAGTCCACTGCGCTGCAAACGGCAAAAGCTGATTTAGATCAAGTCTGCGCTAGAAATCCCAGAATTTGTACTTATACGCTGGCAACGAACACGATTCGAGTCCAGTTGACTCCTGAATATGATCAAGTTGTTCAGAATGTGATTGTTGCGGCACAACTTCAAGGTGATCCTAATATTCGAGCAGATGCGGTCAACCAGGTGAATGGGCTATTGCAATCACTGAGTACGATTAGCAACTCAACTCAAATCCCAATTGAGCTATACAATTCGGATGGTTCACGATTAGCAATATACACTCCTAATTCATCAGGATACGTAATTCAATAGCGATCGAACCGATCAATCCAATGTGATTATTTTTACACCGCATCTTCACATCATCAATACCAATTCACTCGAATCCGTTGAAAAACAAAGGTTCTTGCGTTTATATCTTTCAGAAGATGCGTAAATTAATAACCTATCCATAGGCAGATGACGCTCCACTTGAATTTGGAAGTATAGTATAAGAAAATACATAGATATCGATCTACGGGTTGCTATAGTAACTTACTGAGTACACTGCTCTGAAGCCAACGTTGAGTCATTCATTGTCCCTATTTGACTCAGATTCAATCTGCTGTTCGTATGTCCTGGCTCGAATAGTTTCCCCTTGCAGATAGCCCATGTCTGGAATGACCTACTTTTGCATGGAAGCTACTTTTATATCGGTATAGTTCAACAGTTATAGCTGTCGCCATCAAGGTTAGGACATCGGGATCAAAGCGGGTGTGGGGCTTCGCCTCCAGCCAGGGGTGGAACCCCTACACCCCGTCCTAACCCAAGTGGCTGTCGCTATAGGTTTTGTGGTTGTTCATCCAATGGTGTCACTATGAATTATTTACTTATTAATCACGTCCCTTTCGGGCAAGGTTCTGCTCCCAACCGATTTCTAGTTGGCGATATGTGGCTTGAAGATCTAAGAGCGCAGGCTAAAGCTTGGTCTAGTTACGGTCGATTAGGCGTTGCGGTTCCCTGTCTAGAGCATCTTCCACCTGAACATAGCGGTAGTTTTAATCTAGTCGAAATCAATATTGACGAAGAAGAGTTTGAGCTATTCCCACTGCCTCAATATCTCTCTTGGCAAATGTTTTTCAAGTCTCTAGGTGATCTTCAACACCGACTGAACCAATATTGTCAGTGGGCTTCTATTATTCAAGCAGACTACGGCGGACACCCCGTTCCACTCGGTCAGGTGGCCTGGTCGATCGCTGAAAAACATGCAGCTAAACGAATTTGGGTCTTCGATGGGGCTGATCCGTTTCCTCGGATGGAACGAGCGATCGCAGAAGAGTCCAATCGACTGAAACAAATTGCCAAACGAGTTCTGACAGCCCGATTTGAGAAATTCTGTTTTAAGGCGATCGACGCAGCCGATTTAGTCTTCACTCACAATGTATCCGTGATGAAGCGATTCAAAGAGGTTTGGAATCAGCATTGCTACAGCTTCGATCGATCGTTTGTCAAACAACAGATGTTGATTAACGAGCAGCAAGCGGAAGTCCGCAAAGCCCGACTTATGGATCAATCGCAACCGTTACGGCTCGTAACCGCCAGTCGGCAGATTGCGATCAAAGCCACAGATCATATCTTGAAGGCAATGTCAGCCGCGATCGATCGGGGCACAAAGTTAGAACTCGAAGTCCTTGGAGATGGGGACGAGTTGCCGCACTACAAGCAGATGGCTCACGATCTGGGTATTGCTGACAAAGTCCGTTTCACAGGCGCAGTGCCCTACGGTGAACCGTTGTTTGAGCGGTTAGAGCAAGCCCATGTGATGGTAGTGACTAACTTAACGGCTGAGATTAGCCGAAATGTTTTGCTAGGCATGGCGCTGGGGCTACCTCTAATTCTCTATCGCAATCCGGGAACTGATATGCTGATAGAACAATCTGACACCGGAATGCTGGTTCCTTGTGGCGATATTGCTGCCCTAAGCGATGCATTAGTGGAAGCTGAGCAGAATCGATCGCGCCTTGCCGAAGTGCTGACAAACGGACTGAAACTGGCTCAAGTCCAAACGATGGAAGCCGTTCATGCTCGTCGGGCAGAATTGGCAGCCGCTTGCTTAAGTGCCGATCTGGCTGCCACCAAACCCTAGCATTCTTGCTATTTGGCTAACGCCACTACACAATCCAATGCCCCCTCAGACTCGTACATCAAATTACAACAACCCTAAACCTAAAAGTGATGCTCCAAGATGTACTGATGGTCAGTGACCAATATCCTTGCGAATCAGACTACATGAGGCTGTTGGAACGCTTTCCACTGTATAGTGAACGAGGTTGGAATCCAAATTACTTGGACGATCGCACGATCGGCTACTTTGGCGATCCAGATAACGGCGAGAGCGGGTTGCGATCGATGGGCAACTACATCTTCACGACTTGTTTACTCGCTAGTGACGAGTCTTACGATGCCAACATTAGCGGCATCAATCAAGAAACCTTGCTCGATCGTGCCCAATGTTGTCTCAATTACATGGTTCGTAGCCATTGTACGGGAGATCTCTCCTGCGGCAATGGCGGCAAGTGGGGCTTGAACTGGCAGTCTTCCTGGTGGACAACCAAAATGGCATTGGGGGCACAACTGATTTGGGATTCGCTGTCATCCGAGCAACAAGCGGCAGTTAAACGAGTAGTCGTTGCAGAAGCCTCTCACCACCTCGATCGGATTGTTCCAAGTGGTTTAGCCGAAGATACAAAAGCTGAAGAAAATGCTTGGGATGCAGAAATTCTGGCAACGGCGATTGCCCTGTTTCCTGATCATGAATGGTGCGATCGGTGGCGCGAAAAATTGATTGAGTTTAGCTTCAACACGCTGTCGGCTCCTCAAGATCGTGAGTCAGAGGCGATCGTGGAGGGCAGAGTTCTCAAGGATCAGGTTTACACAGTAAACATCCACTCTGATTACACGATCGAAAATCATGGAGCCTGCCACTTTTGCTATGTGGCGAGTCCGTTGGTGTCGATCGCTTGGAGCTATTATGCCCTGATCAGCCGTCAGCAAGCTGTCCCGGAAAGCCTATTTCACCACGTCAACGATTTATGGAATCAGGTTAAGCCAACGTTTTTAGAGAATCGGTTTGCCTACATTGGCGGCAAAGATTGGGCGCGTTATACCTATGGGCTATATTTCATTGTTCCGGCATTGGTGTTGCTCCAACATCAGTATGGCGACACTGACGCTCGGACGATCGAAATGGCACGTGTCAAAACTCTCCTAGCCGAACAAAATGATAACGGAGATGGCAGTTTTTATGGCAAGCGCGTCACGCACAGCATCATGCGCGGTCAACCTGCCAAATATGAAACCGATTGCTATGCCGATCTCGGTTTGGCTTATTTACTCCATAAGCACTTGAACACCCACAAACAAGCGACTCCACCGGAAGAATTCATTCAGCATCTCTGTGGTCGTAGTATTAGTCAAGAATCTGGCACCTGTTATGTCAGAACGCCCAAATTATTTGCCTCCTTTTCTTGGCACACACTCACCGAATTTCATCCGATCGCCCTCTTCATCCCGGATGGAATGGATGATGCGGCTGAGTGGGCAGCGAACAATCTGCTGGGCAAAGTCAGAGTGATGGGGGCAAAAACAGGAGTTGCCATTCGGATGATGAAAGCGACAGGCAAAGGATTCACGGTGAACGGCATTCTTTCCTATCGCAGTCGTCGGCAAGAAGCCTTTGTCCATCAGATCGCTTATGAAGTGATCCCAGAGCGAAATTTGGCGATCGTGGAAAGTAAATTCACTGCCCGTAGCAAAATTCTGGTGATGGAACGTGAAGGATTGAGCTTAGCAGTGGCTAACGATCGCTTCAATGGCTACAACCGTCAATTTAAATGGGAAAATGGCAGCGTGACGATCGGCTTTGATCCGACTCATCAAACCAATCCTAGACAAGAAAAAGGATTGCTCGATCGCATCAAGCGCAAAGCCACTAAATTATTGGATTTAGAAATCGTAAATCAACCGCTTGGCTGGCGTTGGGTCAATATTGACGAAAAATTTGGGATCGTGCAACTGCTCCCGAATGACGAACCATTCAACGTGCGACAAGAACCCGGACGCAACACGCCAAATAGTTGTCTACACTATGAGATTCTCAGTAATCCTAAGCGAAATCGCTATCCCTATATTGGAAAACCAGGTGATGTCTTGTTGCACACCAAATTCTTGCTTGTAGCAGGCACTTCAACCGAAACTAAAGCGCTTGATCAAGAGTTTCTGTCAAAGCCGCAAGCCTAGATGCATGCAACGCCAGAGTATAACCGATCCACCTGTCAATCTTTTGTTGATTTTGAAACTGATAGGGGCAGACCAAAACCGGTAGGGGCAGACCAAAACCGGTAGCGGCAGACCAAAACCGGTAGGGGCAGACCCACGTGTCTGCCCCCGCACCAAGGCAATCACACCGGGATTGCCCCGACACCACGCCATCCATCAACAGAAAATTTATCAGGTGGTAATCGATCGCGACGCTAAATAACAGCGTTCATCATAACAATCGCGATCGACGAATAGGTAAAGAACATCTTAAGCAAAGGATAAGACTTCCCTTTAAACGCAATTGTAAAAAATTTTGGGAACTCAGTCGCCTAATCAGACACTCTAGAGTTAGAACTGAATAAGCCATTTGTTTCTACCGCATTAATATACCTGAACGACAGGACATTAATCAACAAAAAGTACCCTTATGGGGAACTGACGAATCAGGGAGTTAAGTCCAAACTGAAAATACATTTGATTTGCTTATTCACTCGATCGCAACCTGTACATCTATTGTCTATGTCATGGCAAATGTTGCACGGGTACGGCGTGCCGTGCCCCTTCGCGTAGCCCATTCAACTCGAAAACTGCTGTATGTTTGAGGAATCGCTATGAAGCTCATTAGGACAACGATTCATCTGCTAATTGTTACTGTAATCATCGGATTGTGGGCACTTTGTCCGATCGCTTATGCTCAACCCCATCAACTTTTGTTAGCACAACTTACTCCAGCGCTGGTCGCTGTTCAGATTCATGATATTCAAGGTTCGGATCACCGTTCACCGCTGGTAGATGAAACGGTTACTGATGTTCCTGGCATCGTGACTGTCAGCCTCAACAAGGGATTTTTTATGCAAGATCCTGAATCAGATGATGATAATGCAACGTCTGAAGCCATCTTTGTTTTCACGAAGACGAAACCTACTGT
Source organism: Cyanobacteria bacterium RU_5_0 (assembly GCA_012033255.1). Taxonomy (GTDB): domain Bacteria; phylum Cyanobacteriota; class Cyanobacteriia; order Elainellales; family Elainellaceae; genus JAAUSF01. The sequence continues at coordinate 44,752 of JAAUSF010000022.1, read as the reverse complement.
TGACCTGGGAGATGAGGTTTTGGTGAGTGGCGTAGTGAAAGAATTTGTCCCAAATGGCGCTGCAACCAAAGAGCTATCTGATACACAAATTGATGCTTCGGATGATGTCGCAAACATTACAGTGCTATCGAGCGGCAATGATTTACCAGAACCGATCGTGATTGGTCAAGGTGGACGCATTCTACCTGAAAAAGTGATTGATAATGATCAACTAACTCGTTTCGATCCGGATAGTGATGGCATTGATTTTTACGAAAGCCTGGAAGGGATGTTGGTGCAAATTAATGATGCGATCGTGGTTAGCCCAACGAATGATTTTGGAGAAATTATAGTTCTGGCAGATGACGGCAAAGATGCCTCTGTTTTGTCTGAGCGAGGCGGCATTGTGATTCAGGCAGATGATTTCAATCCAGAACGGATCATGATTGATGATACGGTGATATCCAGAGAGCCTAAAGTGAATGTAGGCGATCGCTTCACGGCTCCCGTTGTCGGCATTATTGACTATGGCTTTAGCAACTTCAAGTTACTCAATACAAAACCATTGCCCACCGTCACGGCTGGAAATCTCCCTCGCGAAACTACACCTCTTACTAGCACTGCAAATCAGCTAACGATCGCCTCTTTTAACGTTGAAAACCTTGATCCGGGGGATGGCAATCGGATTGATGTCATTGCCGATCGAATTGTTAATGCCCTCAAGTCTCCTGACATCCTTGGTCTCATCGAAATTCAGGATAATAACGGCGCAAAAGATGACAGTGTAGTTGAAGCCGATCTCACCTACAGCCAATTAATTGCCGCGATTCAGAATGCTGGCGGAACCGCATATGAAGCCGTGGATATTGCCCCTGCGGATGATCAAGATGGCGGCGAACCGGGCGGTAATATCCGACCTGGCTTTCTCTATCGCCCCGATCGCGTTAGTTTAGTCGATCGTCCCAAAGGAAAATCCACGGAAGCGGTAACGCTAATCTCCGATGATAGGCGAGTCGATCTTTCGGTGAATCCTGGGCGCATTGACCCTACGAATTCTGCTTTTCAACGCAGCCGTAAACCACTCGTGACAGAGTTTTTATTTAATGGGCAAAAAATATTTGTGATTGCCAATCATTTCAACTCTAAGCGAGAAGATGATGCACTCTTTGGCAAGGTTCAACCGCCTCAATTGAAGTCTGAGGCACAGCGAATTCAGCAAGCAGAAATCGTGAATAAATTTGTGAATCAGATTTTGACGGCTGATGCGGATGCCAATGTCGTTGTATTGGGTGATATCAACGATTTTGAATTCTCTAAACCTGTACAAGTTCTAGAGGGTGACATTTTAGTAGACCTGGTTGCCCAAGTGCCACTGAACGATCGCTATACGTTCAATTTCCAAGGCAACTCGCAAGTCTTAGATCATATTTTGGTTAGCCAGCATTTGGCAACCACGGCTGATCCAGCGTTTGACATCGTTCACATCAATGCTGATTTTGTTGATAAAGCCAGCGATCATGATCCGTTGATTGCGCGGTTAGACATTAACCCAACCACTGCTTCAATTCCTGTTACCGAGCCAGATACCGAAACTCCAGATACTGAAACTTCAGATACCGAAACTTCAGATACTGAAATTATCTTTTCCGGTCAATCGGGTCAATCGTTGATCAATCAATTAGCTGACACGTATGCGCCAACTAGCACTCTCAGCTATGGTGAAGCCAGAGATTTGTTGTATAGCACGATCGACAATGTTGATGGTGTCGTCACTGGAATTTATACGGGCTATCAAATCACACTCAACCCAACTGCAAATCCTAGAATTGATGCCTTAGCAAAAGGTGTTAACGCCGAACACGTTTGGCCCCAAAGTCGGGGTGCTCAAGGGGGTGCTAAAAGCGACTTGCATAATCTCTTTCCTGCACGAGTGCGCGTCAATTCAGCGCGGAGCAATTCGCCATTTCAGGAAATCGCCGATCGGACTACAATCAAGTGGTTTCGTAACCAGGACGAAAGCTCTAGCATTCCAACTCGATCGATTGATGACTATAGTGAACTAGCTTCTAATGAGTTTGAGCCGCGTGAAAACAAAGCCGGTGATGTGGCACGAACCATGTTTTATTTCCGCACGATTCACAGCGATCGGGTCAAAGATCCTGGCTTTTTTGAGCAGCAGCAAGAAACTCTCTGCCAGTGGCATCAACAAGACCCCGTAGAGACGGCTGAGATTGCGCGTAGCCATGCGATCGCTGAGTCTCCTCAAGGCAATGAGAATCCGTTTGTCCTTGATTCCACTCTGGCAGAACGAACCTACTGCACGCCTGAGTCATAAACCAGCCACTTGTAAATTTTCTGTTGATGGATAGCGTGGGGTAGGGGCAATCCCGGCGGGATTGCCCTAGTTAAAGTGATAGCCGCCAAACAGCATTTCCAGGGAAATGGAGTCTGTGGACAGGTCTAATTCGTTGGCGACAGTATAGATATATAGCTGTAGTCAGTTAGGTTAGGACATGGACATTTTTGTGGGGCGGCGGAGCCGCCCCACAAAATGTCCTAACCAATATGACTATGGCTATAGCAGTAGCCAGCGTGGTTAGGACAATGCCCAAGGCTGAAAGGCAAACGGTCAATCCATCCTGACTCAGCACTCAGTCCTCAGAACTCAGCACTTAGCTATATCGCTTCATTCTCTGGAGTGAGAACGAGATTTGTCAGTCAACTAGTGAATTTGCTTATAGAAAGTGAACGATTAGATGAAGAGAACGTAAACTTTTTAAGCAAAAAAGCCTCGATTGTTTAGTCTTGCAAGACAAATTTAGTGTTGCACTTTTTTGTGTTGACCTGTTAGTTTGTGAAAATTTACGGGAACTCTGAACTTAATGAATTTGCTTAAACACTAGGAGAGAGTTGAGAGAGTTTTGAAAAATCTATACCGCTCATTTTTAATGCCAGAAACTCAAAGTTTTTGAGAGTTCAACCTTTCATATCTTGAATATTCAAAAATTTCGATCGCGTTAGATCCCCTTCAACGCTGGCTTGTAGAACAGCAAAGGTAGGCTACTGGATTCGCCTCGCTCCAGAATGCCTCAATCTATTGCACAACTGTATTCTCACACCTCAATGAGTCTACCTCCCTGGTTCTCTGTTCCAGAAAAGATCGGATGCTCTTTGAACGAAACGATCGCTCAATTTGACTCCATTTTATCCAGTTTCACTGTTTATTAATTCACCTCTGTGCATCATTCCAAGGAGATTCGATCGTGGCTGAAATTCGCATTAATAATGTCAGCGTTGTTGAAGGCGATAGCGATATAACCAATTTAAACTTCACTGTTTCGCTAGACACTAATCCTACTACTCCTGTCACTGTTTCTTACACCATTACCGATGATAGTGCGACCAGTTCAAGTGACTTCGTTTTTACTGCCCAATCTGGTTTTCTCACATTCAACCCTGGCGATCCTCTCACACAATCGATCGCAGTTCAGGTCAATGGTGATACACTCAGCGAGGCAAACGAGATTTTCTTTGTCACGCTAACCGGAGCCACAGGAGCAACCATCTCCACCGATCAAGGCATCGGTGTTGGCATCATTCGTAATGATGACCCCCTTCCCGCCCTCAGCATCAGCGATCGGGGTCTCGACGAAGGGAATGCAGCCAGTACTAACGCCGAATTTACAGTCACGCTTAGTGCAGCCAGTGAACAATATGTGCAGGTTAACTACAGCACGGTGGATGGCACAGCTAAAGCCGCAGAGGACTATAGCAGCATGTCTGACAAGCTGATTTTTGCTCCTGGTGAATTGAGTAAAACCATCATCGTTCCGGTGAAGGGCGATATGCTCAGCGAGGCAAACGAGAAGTTTCTCGTCAATCTCACTGGTGCATCAAATGCAACGATCGCGGACAGTCAAGCCGAAGGCACCATTAAGAATGACGATATCCCTCCCAGTTTAAGTATTAATGATGTCACGATCACAGAAACCAATAGCGGTGCAATCGATGCTGAGTTTACAGTGTCACTTTCTGCCATTAGTGGTCAAACGGTTACTGTGGATTATGCCACGGCTGACGATTCTGCGACTCAAAATGAAGACTATATTCCAAAGATCAACACCATCACCTTCAATCCTGGCGAACAAACTCAGAAAATCACCATTCCCATCGCTGATGATTCTAAGTATGAACCGAATGAAGCTTTCTTTGTTAATCTAACTAATCCTGTTCATGCCAGCATTACCGATGCTCAGGGCAAAGGGATAATTAACGATAACGACTCAAAGCCCACCATCAGCATAAACAATGTCACGGTCACTGAAGGTAATAGTGGTGCTACTTCTGCCAACTTCACGATTTCTCTTTCTCATCCTAGTTATCAACCGATCTCCATCAGCTATGTTACGGCTGACAATACGGCTAAAGCAGCGAACGGCGATTACACAGCGATCGCAACAAAATCAGTCACCTTCAACCCTGGTGAAACGACCAAAACGATCGCTGTTGAGGTCAACGGAGACACAATAGATGAACCCGATGAAGCCTTTTTCGTCAATCTCAGCAATCCAGTTAATGCTAGTTTGGGAACCAGTAAAGGAACAGCAACTATTACTGATGATGATAGCGAACCTGAGATTTCAATTGGCGATGTCACGATCGCAGAAGGCAATGATGGCAATACAAATGTCACCTTCAATGTTTCTCTCTCTCACGCAACTACAAATACCGTTTCAGTTAACTTTGAAACGATCGATGATACGGCTAAAGAAACAGAGAATGACTATGTTGGTCAATCGAATACATTGACCTTTACACCAGGGCAAACATCTCGATCGATCACAATTGCGGTCAAAGGCGATCGGATTCATGAATCAGAAGAAGTTTTCTATGTAAAACTGTCAAATCCGACTGGAGCAACGATTGCTACTACCAAAGGGCAAGCCAAAGCGATCGTTACTAATGATGACCTTCCTCCAAGAATTACTATCAATGATGCCACTCTAACAGAGGGTGACGACGGTACTAAAACTGCCACATTTACTGTCTCTCTCTCCAATTCGAGTGATCAAATTATCACTGTTGATTACACTACAGAAGATAAAACAGCTACCACGACTAACAATGATTATGTTACGCTTTCAGATCGCTTGACCTTCAATCCAGGAGACACCACTAAAGACATCACTGTTATTGTTAATGGCGACACAACTGAAGAGCTAGATGAATCTTTCTTAGTCAAACTGGTGAATGTTTCCAATAACGCTAGTATTACTGATGCTCAAGCAGAAGGCACCATCAAAAATGATGATGCTTTACCTGATATTTCCATTGAAGACATTGAACTTGTTGAAGGTAACAATGATTCAACCAATGCAGTTTTTACTGTTTTCTTGAGTACGGCGAGTACGCAGACAGTGAAGGTAAACTATACGACTGCAAGCCTTAGTGCATCTACAAGCGACAACGACTACACAACAACGTCTGGAACCCTCACCTTTGACGCTGGAAGCACTCAACAAACGATCGTTATTCCCGTTACAGGAGACACTAAAGTTGAAGCAGATGAAACATTTGCAATCAACTTTAGTGGAGCCGTGAATGCCACGATCGAGGATGACCAAGCGATCGCCACCATCAAAAATGATGATCGGCTTCCCACGCTCTCCATCAACGACCTTAGCCTTAACGAAGGCAACAATGGCATCACTAACGCAACTTTCACAGTGTCTCTGAGTTCTGTTAGCCCTCAACAGGTGAGAGTCAATTATCGCACTCTAGATGGTACAGCTACCACGGTTGACAAAGACTATGCACCTCTCCTTCTCACTTCCCTCCTATTCAACCCTAACGAAATCAGCAAAACGATCACGGTGGCTGTGAACGGCGACATTACCATCGAACCCGACGAAACCTTCAGCATATTGTTGAGCAATGCCACAAATGCCACGATCGCCAAAGAGACAGGTGTTGCTAAATTGGTCAACGATGATAGCCAATCGCCCTCTCTAGTCACCCCGTCACCTGCACCAACGTCCAGTCCCATGCCCGCTCCGATTTCTACACCAACCCTAACCCCTGGCACCATACCTACCAATCCATCTACAGGGGACACCCCTTCCGATTCTTCTGATCTAACGCTTCCACCCGTTAACACGATCGTTGGTACTGAAAATGCAGATGTGTTAGTGGGGAGTGATGCTGATAATCAGATTTCTGGTTTGGGCGACAATGACAGCCTGGATGGGCTAGACGGCAATGATACGATGGACGGTGGTCTTGGTAACGATACGCTGATTGGTGGCAACGGGAATGACACACTAGTTGACCAAGCAGGCGATGATTTACTGGATGGTGGAAACGGGAATGATTTACTCATCAGTCGAGATGGTAAAGACCAATTGTTTGGCGGAAATGGCGACGATATCTTGTTTGCAGGACGCGGTGACGATCAACTCTATGGGCAGCAAGGCAACGACCAACTCTACGGCAGAAAAGGCAATGACCTCTTGGTTGGTGGAGATGGAAACGACATTTTAATGGGGCAACTGGGGACTAACCGCCTCGTGGGGGGTGCAGGCAGCGATCGCTTCGCACTTCTGTTTAGAAAACAAAAGGCTGATCACATTCTCGATTTCTCTGTTGCAGATGACACGATCGGTCTCTCCCACATTAATTTCCGTCTCAAGCAAAAAGTAGGAACCTTGTTAGCCGCAAAGCAATTTACGGTGGGATCAAGAGCATCAGATCCCCATGATCGAATCATCTATAACCGATCCACCGGAGCGTTGCTTTTCGATATCGATGGGATTGGTGCAAGGAAACAAATCGAGATTGCACAGCTTTCAAAAGGGTTAGCGTTGACTCATCAAGATATTGTAGTGATTGCGTAATCTAGTTGAGTCAATACTTTGTGTAAGGGCGGCGGTTCGCCCTTTTTTTGGCAAAATGAATTTGTGAGGCTAAATCTCAAAGTAGCACTTTTAAAACATGCTGTAGATCTAAACCAAACACCACACAGTCAACTGTGAGTACAGGTCTGGGATACTTATAGCTGTAGGGCATGGTTAATCTGGTGATTTTAATTCCTGGAGGCAGCACTATGAGTACGACAATTCAGTTACCCATTCCGACTCACTTCGAGTCGCAAAAAGTCGGAGAGGTTTGGCGTGTTCCTTACCAAGCTCGATCGACGGCTGCCCAAATCTGGGCAAAACAACACCACCTCCAGCCTGCTGCTAATGACAAAACTCGGATTTGCTTGTTAGCCATTGATGTGCAAAACACTTTCTGCATTCCAGAATTCGAGCTATTTGTGGGTGGGCGATCGGGCATGGGAGCCGTGGAAGATAATGTGCGATTGTGTGAGTTTATCTATCGGAATTTAGATCGGATTACGCAAATTGCTTTAACGATGGACACGCATACTGCCGCGCAGATTTTTCATTCTGTCTTCTGGGTGAATAATGCCGGAGAGCATCCATCTGCGATGACGATGATTTCCCTGGATGATGTGGAACAAGGTATTTGGAAAGCGAATCCGGCGATCGCCATTAGCCTCAATCAAGACGTTGAACACCTGCAAGCCTATGCACTGCACTATGTTCGCAAACTGAACCAAGACGGCAAATATCCACTCACCATCTGGCCCTATCACTCTATGCTAGGCGGCATTGGTCATGCGATCGTCTCTGCCGTCGAGGAAGCCTGCTTCTTCCATAGCATCGCCCGATCTAGCCAGACTCTTTTTGAACTCAAAGGCAATAACCCGCTAACCGAAAACTATTCAGTTTTGAAGCCAGAAGTGCTGGAAGATCAAGAACAGCAGGCGATCGCTCACAAAAACATGGCTTTCATTCAACAATTGCTCAGTTTCGATGCCATTCTGATTGCGGGACAAGCCAAAAGTCACTGTGTCGCCTGGACAATCGATGATTTGCTAGCCGAGATTCAAACCACCGATCCATCACTCGCCCAAAAAGTCTACTTGCTAGAAGATTGCACGTCTCCTGTTGTTGTCCCTGGCGTTGTCGATTTCACTGATCAAGCCGATGCAGCATTCCAACAATTTGCGAAAGCCGGAATGCAAGTGGTGCGATCGACGGAGCCAATGGAAGGGTGAGTGACTCATCCGGTTTTTTGAAATCGCCCGATCGGATGAAACCAACGGATGAGGTTGAAGCGGGTTGGCTCCGTCTAAATAGAAAAACAGCTAAATTTTATCACCAACCAGATGCCCATGCTCTTTTTGGAGATCCAACCCCATGAATCCCTCGCTCAAAACTCGACTCATTCGATTTCTTCAGGATGAATTGTTGATTCCTAAAGAGTCCATTTCTGTTGCCTTGCGTCAGGAAGATCAACTTCCGAGCTTACTGCCAATGGTACTCTGGCAATATGGCTTAGTGACAATCGAACAACTCGATAAAATCTTTGACTGGCTAGAAACGGCTTAATTTTTAATTTTGTATAGTTTCCCGTGTTGCCCAGAATGGACTATTCGATCGCGCTGACCAAACTAAAACAAGCTGATCCAGTTTTGGGAGCCGTGATCGATCGCGTGGGTTCTTGTACGCTTCACCAACAGCAACAAACGGGAGACTTGCTCCATTCGCTTGCTGAATCTATTCTTTATCAACAGCTTTCGGGTAAAGCCGCTGCTACAATTCATCGCCGTTTTCTCCAGCTTTATGCCGATAAACCCATCCTGACTGCACTGGATATCCTTAACACCTCAGATGAATGCTTGCGAGGAGCAGGCATCTCCCGTGCCAAAGCCCTTTACATCAAAGATTTGGCTCAGAAAGTGCTAGACGGATTGCCGACGCTCGCTGAACTAGAGGCAATGGAAGATGAAGCAATCATCAAAACATTGATCCAGGTAAAAGGAATTGGACGGTGGACGGTGCAAATGCTACTGATCTTTCGCTTGCATCGCTGGGATGTTTTGCCTGTGGATGATTTGGGGATTCGATCGGGGATTCGGCAGCTGTATGATTTGACTGAATTACCCGATCGAAAAACGATCGAAACGCTGGGGCAACGGTGGCAGCCTTACCGGACGATCGCATCGTGGTACCTATGGCGTAGTCTAGATCCATAGTCTCGCAGATTCTAGATGACATCACAAGGCTTTCTCTTCTTCGTGTCTTTATTTTCCCTATTGCCAATAGATCGGTATGATTCACTATGATGGAGGGAAGAAGGATTTATTTCAGGCGAATTTGCGGATTGTGGAGTCATGACTGCTCAAATTTTAGTTGAGAAAAAAAAGTTAACAAAGCCACCCTTAGGATTACACTTCTTAGGCGATCGGGTTCTACGCCAACCGGCGAAGCGGATCACTAAGATCGATGAAGAGATTCGCAGGCTGGCGCGGCAAATGCTACAGACGATGTACACCGAGGATGGCATTGGCTTGGCGGCTCCTCAAGTTGGGCTTGCTAAGCAGCTTCTCGTGGTGGATAGTGATCCAGAAGATGCGACCAATCTGCCTTTAGTGTTGATTAATCCAGTCATCTCCAAATTCAGCCGTGATGTCTGCGTGCTTCAAGAGGGCTGTTTGAGCATTCCTAAAGTCTTTTTAGATGTCACTCGCCCAGAAGTGATTGAGGTCTCATACAAAGATGAGCAGGGTAGACCCCAGAAGTTGACCGCCAAAGGGCTGCTGTCTCGTGTGATTCAGCATGAGATCGATCACTTGAATGGAATCATGTTTGTCGATCGGGTAGACAACACATTGGCGATGAATCAAGAGTTAACAAAACACGGGTTTTTGATCAATGCGGTCAAACCCATTGAGTCATAGGCTCTGAGAAGGTGTATTCTCTGAACAGATCTCTGAGTAAGTAAGGCTGGATTTACCTGTGACTCCAAAAAGTGGTCTACTATTGGCAGGTTCTTGTGTAGCGGCAATTGCCGCCGTCGGCTCGATCTTTGAGCTATCGTCTGGTAATCCCCAACTGGGTAGTCTTATAACTGGTGGTATCCTGGCATTGACAGCACCTTTAACCGCCGTTCTATTTTATGTGGCGGTTCAGGATGCTAAAGCCAATCAATAAGTCGTCCCTTCTTTAATTGCGGCATCCCCAACGATGACCGAATCCTACTCCCGATCCGCTTCTCAAATTCCCATCCTTCGGCAGGTTGCTCGACCCGGTAGAGCCGCACTTGCTGATCTTCCCTCGCCTTTTTCTCTAGATAAACCGATTACTGTGGTGATTGGACGTGATCCTCGTTGCCAAATTGTCTTGAGTTCTCAAGTTTATGGAGGCGTTTCACGACAACATGCTCAGCTTTCCCCGGCTCCTCATGCTCCATCAGGTTGGCAGATCTGTGATCTGAATAGCGCGAATGGGACGTATGTGAATGGATTTCGGGTGCAGGGGTGTCAGACCTTGAATTGGGGCGATCGAATTACACTTGCCCAAGACGGACCTCAATTCGTTTTTGAGCTTCAGCCAGTTTATGATGCGGCGTCGCCTCCGGTTGCTCCTGTCTCGCCTCCCTACAACCCTAATTTATCTCCAGCCTCCTTTGCCATCACCGAACATCCCTTAGAACCGAACTCCAAAAGTCCGCCTCAAACAGATGCCGTCACGTTTAGTCAGCTATTTCCGATCGTTTCAACGGGTCGTGACTTAACCCGCAAAGCCTATCTTGTTCCGGGCATTGTCACTGTCATCTTTGTGGTGCTAATGTTCGTGACGAATGGCAATCCTACTGCATTCAACTTCCTGTTGGCGGCTTATATCTCTGGAGCCGCCTATTATTTTGTTTATCAACTTTGCGGTAAGCGGAAGCCGTGGTGGGTGTTGTTGGTGTCAGGGATTGTGACGATCATTCTTCTGCTTAGCCCTGTTCTTAATCTGTTTATTCTCGTATTTCGCGAAATTCTACCAGGGAACTTGCCTGAAGACACCGAAAATATTAACATCATCAGATTTTTCATCAATATGTTCTTCGGAGCGGGACTGATGGAAGAACTGCTGAAGGCAATCCCAGTGCTGATTGCTTATTTCATCGGCAGTCGGTTGCGAACCCGCCTGGGAGAAAAAATTGGGGTATGGGAGCCACTTGATGGAATTTTATTAGGAACGGCGTCTGCGGTTGGGTTTACGCTTCTAGAAACCCTCGGTCAATATGTGCCTTCGACCATTAATGAAGTTGCTCAGCAGACGGGGGCAGTTGGTGTTGGCGAATTAATCGGGCTACAACTCCTAATTCCTCGGATTCTTGGCTCTATTTCTGGACACATGGCGTATAGCGGCTACTTTGGCTACTTTATTGGGCTGAGTGTCTTGAAACCTTCCAAACGCTGGCAAATTTTGGGAGTCGGTTATTTAACGGCTTCTACGCTACACGCGCTTTGGAACACCACTGGAGCAATTAATATTTTGGTACTCGCCGCCGTCGGGGTTGTATCTTATATGTTTTTGGCAGCAGCCATTTTAAAGGCAAGGGCGCTTTCTCCGACCCGATCGCAAAACTTTGCAACTCGCCTGACCCTGCGTTGATAGACCCCGCTTTGTTCATACTTGCACATACAAATCCTCAGCCTTCCGGTAAGATGAGCCACTTGCCCGTCTACATTATGCAAATTCAATCCTCATCTGTTCACACTTTTCCTACCTGCTTTTGAATCTTCCGTAGCGAAGGTTCCCTGCCTGCTTGAGAATTAATCTAGATCGGGATATCTGCACTACGGATAATAATTGGCATTTAGGGTCAAGCTTTCTAAACTGCACAATGCGCCCAGAGTTTTCAATTCACAAGGGAATAGTTCGATCGCTATTTTTCTGTTTCAGAGGGAAGTTGAGAAATCGCATAACGAGCAGCAGCAAGGCTCAAACGGACTTGCTCAATTTCCGTGAGTTCAGTCCACTCGACCGATCGCACCGACTGAATTGCCTTCTCCAGGCTCTCGCTTTCAAGTGTGGGAACCGAGGAACGCATGGGGTATGCCAACGGACGAGCAAACATCAGCAGGTCATCATTACCCCAGTCGGGTAAACAGTCTTGAACACACTGCACAAGTTGATCTGCCAGAGATAGGTTTTGAGAAACCACCTGCTGTGCCCGATGAACAATCTGCTCCCACAACTGATGCGGGATTCGAGCCGCAAACTGAGGCAGAGAAACCGTAGAAACTGGGGCTAACTCAGCCAGGTCAGTCCAAAGTTGGTTCAGGCGACTCGACAGCAATTGTCCTTGTTCTGCGATCTCGTTAGTAGACCAACCTGCGGCAAGAACTTCTTGCTCTAAGTTAGCAAAATAAGCTTCTGCTTCAGGCTCCATCACGTTGAATGGATAAGTAGTTGGCTCATCATCTAAAATGAAGTCGAGTAGCTCCAGTTCAGCTTGAGCAAGGGGGGAAATAAGAGGACGGTTAGAACGGTTGGTCATTTGATTTTCTCCTCTGGGTTACGCTGGGTACACCTCGTTTGCTTGACATCCCATAGCTACACTGGCTTAGAAGTCTGTTCCGTAATTGGCGATACCCATTTCGTTAGAGTTTTCAACTAATTCTGATTTTGGGAGCCTTGACCCTCGATAATAAACTCTAACGCTTGGCTACGTAAATCCCCAAACTTCAACTGGGTTCTCGATTGAAGAGGAACTTCCCGCAAATGGACTCTATCCCATCCGCCTTCTGAACCCAAAACCCAGGTGCCATACCGAGAAACATCTCTCAAGAAATATTTTGGTTCTTCACTGCTATGCGAAGACGCATCCCGATAAAAGATTTCAGCATGTCTGCGAGACACTTCTAGTTGCTGTAAGACTACATCATTTCCTTCATCTCTGCCTACCCGTAAGACGCCACCCCGAACATACCAGGTGCGCGGGGGAGTGGTAAGCGATCGCAAGAAAGCGGAAGGGGTTCGCCCCAACCAGCTTACCGATGGATCAGGAATCTCCGTCACGCCTTCAGTCAAAGGTCGGAGCAGTTCGCCATCGAATTCTGGGTGCATATATAGGACGGGCAGCGTCCAAGCGGGTTGGTTGAACCCATAGAGGGTCAGGAGTTGTTGACGGGCAATCACAACGGCTTCATCAATGGGCGATCGCATCGCTAATGCTTGGGCAAACGCTTCAATAAAACTGACGGCCTCGTGATTAGCAATTTCATCCCGCATTCCTAACACGGCTGGCACCCCATGATGAATCAGCACTTCCGCCAAACTACTACGAGGAATCGCCTGATTTCCCTGGTGATCCGGTTGCGCTCCCCAGCAGGCGTTAAACACGGCAAGTTTTACCTGGCAACGAACTAACACTTGCGCTAGCTCTGTTCCATTGATTGGAGTGTTAGGTCGCAGGAACAGCAATCCTCCATCCGGAGCCGGAACCCCATGTCCTGCATAGAATAAAACGTTGTAGTTCCCCGTTTCCAAGGAGCGAATTAAATCGGCAGGCGTTGGTTGTACAAGTGTCGTAACCTGGCAGATTGTAGAATGTGAAAAACTGCGAAGGTCGCCTTGAGCCGCATCTTTCAGCAAATTGGCTAAGGCTTCTGCTTCCTCCTCTAAATTGAGATGAGCAGAGCCAATTCCGGTGACATTAAGATTTGAGTCTTGTCCTAAGACCAGCAGGATGTTGAGGGCTTGATCTGCCCGTAGGGCAGGAAGCGGGTCAACATCGCTGGTTGTGCGACTAAAGAGGAGATGTTGTTTATTGAGAGAAATCGCTTGCCTTGCGGGTTGAGGCTGCATGATTTCCCAAGGCATAACAATTAGATCAGGGTCACGAATTTCGAGTCGGAGGCGAAGAGGACGGGAGCGACCGAGCGCCATCCCTTGGCTCTGGTTATAGCTAGCGAGGATCGGACCATCGAATAACCACTGCCAGAGACTTACTCCAAGATGTTGCATAATTCGACCCGCCCGACTTCCAGAATTAGCATCTGGCACAGGGGGTAAGTCGGGTAGATGATTTGGCATCTCGGACAAATTGTGGGGCGCAAAAAAGCTTTGCCAGAGATACCACGCTTCAGCTAAAGGTTTCGGCCAGATGCGGTTGTGAAAGGCGAATCCACCAGGGTAAGGAGCCTGAAAGACACCAATACCATAGTGTTGCGGCTCGATATCCGCCAAACGAGTGATCGCCAAACTTAAGCAGGGATTGTCAGACGGCATGGAAAACGGGGAATTTCGAGACCTGATCACGCCAGCTTGGAGTTAGTTAGTTCATTCTTAACAGTCTATCTGGTCTGGGGTGTAGGGGGTATGGTATCGAGGGGAGGAGGACAGGCTTATCCTTCAGAGATTTGCTGAATGAGTTGAACTAACTGAGTTTCAGCGTTCCTTTCTGTTAAGGATACTCCTTGCCAGTAGGCGTTGATTTGGTTAGCGGATGCCAATCCCGATCGCAAAGCTCCCTCAATTTGGTTGCCACCACACCAATCTCCACTGCAAACCAAGGGTAGAGGCGAGTGAGTGGCTAGATGAGTACCTTGCCACGGATGCTGAACAAACGCATAGCGCCAGCGATGGATTTGTAGCTCTTGGAGAGAGCCTAACCAGGATAGCAAGGATTCTGCAACACGCGACAGAAGATATTGCCCGATGGGCTGGAGGTCGGGAGACTCCAGGTAGGTTTGGGCGAACGAGGCAGTACTTTGAATGACGAGAACAGGTTGCTGAGCCGTTAGACACTTCGTGCTGTCTATGCCAATCCAGGCAAGCTCTGGGTCATCGGGATAAATAGCTGACCAAGGTAAATTAGCGAAATGTGTATGTTGAGTGGGAAAGGTGGCGATCGCCGTTAAGCATGGATCAAATTTCACCGATCGCAGCATCGCCAAGAAATCAGTAGGGAAGCCTTGATCTGCCAATGGTTCTAACAGCATCAATGCTTGTGGAGCCGGAATTGCCATTACGATCGCTTGGGCAACCAGATCTGGCATCGGAGCAACTCCAGCAGGTTCCAGTGTCAGCGCCCACTGGCGATCGGAGGTTAGCTGGATAGCTTGGACTCGCTGACTGCGCCAGATCTCCAGTCCGGTTCCCAAAAATTTGGCGACGGCTGTGATTCCAGTTGAGGAAACATACCGAGGATGCACATCGGTTGAAGGATGCAGCATTCTGTCTTTGTCTAGTTGATAAAGGGTATCTGTCCAGAGGTGAAGGATCTGGCGATCGTTTAACGCTTGAATCACCTGTTGTGTCAAGACTCCCTGAACTTCTAAACACCGCACCCCATGATCTGCCCATCCTGCCTGCAACCGCCGTGTGGCTAGTCTACCCCCTAATCCACGGGATTTTTCCACCACGACTACTCGATATCCTGCCTGCTGAAGCTGCTGAGCGCAGATTAAGCCTGTTAACCCTGCCCCGATCACGATGACATCTACCATAAGTTTGCTATCTTCTGCTCGACGATCATTCAGTAGAATATTGAACATTAGGTTAGAGCCGAATCTGTAGCGGTGGAGGGTTGTGTGTTGGACGAACTGAGAGCAGCCTTGGAATTGGCAACGGATGAAGAATTGCAGTTATTGACTGAAATTTTGTTCCGCCGCAAATTTAATCCCTTGGATTATGTTTGCACTCCGGAGCCGTTGAGTATTCAGAGTCAAGAGCGGCAGGTCTGGTTAGATTCTCTGGAAGAAAGATTTCAGTTTTTAGCTGCCGATGGGATCACTGTATTGCGAGGGAAAACAGGTCAGATTAGCTATCGACAAGTGCTGCTTCAAGTGTGTCGTTACCTAAAAATTCCCTACAGTCAGAGTTTATCAACTGAAGCCCTAGAGGCAGAAATTTTCCTACAGTTGCTCGATCGCGCCTGGAAGCAACTCCCCGCCTCAGAGCGAAAAGTTTTGACTGGACAGCTACAGCGCACTTTGTCGGAATCCCAGTTGGCAACTCAATTACCGTCGTCGGTTCACAACGATCCGGTAGGTTTGCTGCTCAAGGGAGGTGGTGCTTTAGCCGTATCTTCTCTGGTTCGACCCCTGATCCTGCAACTGATAGCGCGTCAGTTTGCCTTCCATGCGGCAACCTATGAATTGGCGAAGCAGGCGATCGTGCAGGGTGGAACAGTCGTAACAACTCAGATTCAGAATCGAGTCGTATTGCAAACCGCTGGTCGAGCAATGGCATTGAGTGCAGCACGCTATGGTACGGTTCGTAGTGTATTCGCGTTTTTGGGTCCAGCGATGTGGACATGGTTCTTCGCAGATTTGGGTTGGAGAGCGATCGCCACAAATTATGGTCGTGTGATTCCGGTGATCTTTACGCTGGCGCAGATTCGTCTAACGCGATCGGCATATTTTGAGATGGCGTGAGAGTGGGAAATAGGGAATCGCGAACAGGAGAAGCAGGGTGAGATGTCGGCGGGGAAAAAATCTCAGACGTATTATGAGTTGCTGAATTTGCATCCTTCGGCATCCGCGCAGGAGGTTCGGCGGGCATATCGGGAATTGAGTAAGCTATACCATCCAGATACGACAACGCTTCCTTCGGCGATCGCCACTGCCAAATTTCAGCATCTCAATGAGGCCTATGCAACGCTCAGCAGCCCAGAGCGACGAGTGACTTATGACTTGAAAATTGGTTATTCGCGATTTTTTGTGATCCAATCCACTAGTGATCTCAATCGACCCGTTTCGGAATCGCGCAAATTCCAGTCGGCGGCATATCTTGATCCAACCGATCGCCCTCTCTCAGCAGGAGAATTGTTTGCCTTGTTCATCATCGGGTTAACGTTTATTGCTTGCGTTGCACTGGTGATTTTTATTGGGTTAACCCGTGGAGATACCGCGTTCCAACCGCTTAAAACATTGGGAGATGATGCGGCTCTTTACAACCTGGCTATTCCCGAACAAGATACCGCCCATCCTGGAGATTGGGTGCCGATCGCCCCACTTCCCCCTGAAGCCACACCTGACGTTGTTAATAAAATTTCTCTGCCTAAAATAGATTAGCCGTATTTACGTAAATTTATGTTCATGGCTCTTCCTCCTGCGGATACTCCGCTCTACAATCACCCCCTCCCTGATATAGAAGACTGGTTGCGATCGAAAGGATGCCAGCAAGACCGCACCGATTTGCATTGTTGGTCTATTCAAAAGCCAGACTGGAAAGCTGACCTGTGCCTAGAAATTGACTCGCTCACGGTGCGTTACATTGGTGCCAGTGAAGATGGACGAGATGTTCAGCGATCGTTCAAATATTCTCTGAGCCGTCAAGATTTGGATGAGGCGATTTTTTCGGGACCGTAAGCAAAGGATGAAAGATAAAGGTAAAATGGGCATCTGGCTTACACAGTTGGAAAGCTAAATGCCCAATTTACAGAAGATACAACCTGATTAACTGCCGAATCTAGTGAGTTTGTCTCTTCATTGTGGAAAATACTGATCGCGATTGGCAGTACCCACGTGGGTACCTTTCGTCAGATCATCTCCCTTTCAGATCAGGCTACTTCTAACGGGCTACCGATCGGTCGCCATAATCCAAGCTAAAATCTCGGCATTGACGCATTCCGCACATTCATCGTAGGGGCAGTGTCCTGCATCCGGGATTTCGACGAGCTTCAGGTTAGGGTTAAGCGGCGGAAGTTGCCTCCCCCAAGTGAGCGGAATAACCCGATCATCTAATCCCCACAGCAACAGAATCGGTACTTGCACTTGCGGCAACATCTCTTTGGTTTTGAGACTAAAATCGTTTTGTGTTCTGGCTTTGGTTAGGCGAATCAGAGCTTGGATGGCTCCGCGATCGCGTCCAGGTGCGAGAAAGCTCTCCACGAGGGCATCGGTGACTCTTTCCTTGTTGATGTAAATTCCGCGTAAGATTGCCCGAATAGTCCAGGGCTGACGGATGACGTAAAACAATGGTCGGATTAGCCAGGGCGAGGAGAATAGGCTTTCCATTTCGCCTGCTAACGACAAGAACCAGCCAGATAACAACTCCTGACGCGCCGCAGGCAGGGTGACTAAGCCGAGCCGTTGTACCATTTCTGGATGGGTGACGGTTGCGGTCAAAGCCACGAGTGCGCCAAGAGAATGACCCACGAGGACGATCGGTTGTCCGATGAACATCCGCCAGAAATCATAGACTTGTTCCACCCAAAAGCCAACTTTGTAATTGGCGGCGGCTTTCTCAGAGGCTCCAAAGCCAACCAGATCCAAAGCGTAGATGGTATGAGATTGGCTCAAGGGAATTAAGTTTTCTTGCCACTGGGTCAGTGCTGAGGCAAAACCGTGCAGAAATAAAATTGGAGGGGTGTGAGCCGTTTCAGCAAGGTTGGTGGCTCGGATAAAGGTGTAGCGGACTTGCCAGCCTCTCCACACCCAGTCTCGCTGGTTTCCAAGCTGAGATTGCCAAGGTTGTACCATTGAAATCGTCTGCTTCTTCGATCGCTAATTGTTCAAGTTCAGTAAGTCTGATGGGTATAGTTTGAGCAATAGACTCTCAGGATGCACCTACCACTCAATCAACTATGAGCCTCTGCATTAATCCTTTTTGTCCTCAGCCCGATCATCCCAAGAATGATGGTAGCCAATTTTGTCAGAGTTGCGGGTCTGACTTGGTGTTGTTGGGGCGCTATCGAGTTATGCGGTTATTGAGTGACAAAAGTGGATTTGGCAATCTGTATGAAGCGTTCGATCGCACGACTCCCAAAATCCTCAAAGTCCTCAAAGAAACCTATAGTGATGACGAGAAAGCCGTCGAACTGTTTCAGCAAGAAGCGATCGTCCTCGGTCAGTTGCCGCATTCCGGCATTCCGGCAATTGAACCCCAGAGCTACTTTCAGTTTTTCCCCCGCGATCGCTCTGACCCGTTGCATTGCATCATCATGGAAAAGATCGACGGTCCCAACTTGCGAGAATGGATGAAGCAACAAGGGAATCACCGATCGGGGAAAAACAGGCGATCAAGTGGCTAAAACAACTGACCGGAATCCTAGATTTAGTTCACCAAAAGAACTACTTTCATCGGGATATCAAGCCAGAAAATATTATGCTGCGATCGAGCGGTCAGCTAGTCTTGGTGGATTTTGGAGCCGCCAGAGAGATGACCTATACATATTTGGCGCAATTAGGCAAATCTGGCGGAATTACCCGAATTAGCTCAGCCGGTTATACCCCACCCGAACAAGAACGAGGACAAGCCGTTCCCCAATCCGATTTTTATGCCCTGGGCTGCACATTTCTCTATCTGCTGACCGGCAAACTTCCCACTGACAGTAGTATCTACGATTCTCTCAATAACGAACTGCACTGGCGCGAATTTGCACCTCAAGTTTCTGCCCCGCTAGCTGACTTGATCGATCGAATGATCGCGCCGAGAGCGAACGATCGTCCCAGAAACACTGAAGAAATTCTGGCGGCTCTCGCGAGGCTTGATCCAGACTCTCCTCATCAACAAGTCACTCATCTTGGAGGATTATTTCCCCCCAATGCATTCACGCTGCCGCAGAGCAACAGCCTGCCTGGAAACCCCAGTAGCCATCCTAGTGGAAATCTTAGGGGTCAGCCGAGCGGAAATCCATCCTATCCGGGGATGGGATCATCCCATCTCTCTCATCCGTCTGCTCCAGGGATAGTGCCGTCTCATCCCTCTTATTCGGGAATAGAATCATCTAATCCATTTACCTCTCAAACTCAGGTTCAGGGGCGATCGTTCAAGAAAGCATGGCTGTGGGGCGGGGCGATCGGCCTATTGCTGGCATTGGGCGGCGGGTATGGTGTTTGGCGATCGGGTGTGATGAATCTGAGTCAGGCACCTGCGATCGAAAAGATTTCCATTCTTCGCACTCTAGAGGGACACAGTAGCTACGTCAATTGTCTGGCGATCACGCCAGACGGCGGAACTGTGATTAGCGGCAGTGCGGATAACACAATCAAACTGTGGAATTTTGCGACCGGAAAGGAACTTCGTACCCTCATCGGACACACAAGCTTCGTGAATGCATTAGCGATTAGTCCTGATGGACAAATTTTGGTGAGTGGAAGCGCCGATCGCACCATCAAAGCCTGGAACTTAGCCACTGGGGAGGAGATTCGCACCCTCACCGGACATACAGGCTTTATCAATACGCTAGCGATCAGCCCCGATGGACGCATTCTCGTCAGTGGCGGAGCCGATCAGGTGATTAAGGTTTGGGAACTGGCAACTGGGCAAGAACTTCGCACGCTCATCGGACATACAGGCTTCGTGAATGCGTTGGCAATCAGCCCCGATGGACAAATTTTGGTGAGTGGAAGCGCCGATCGCACCATCAAAGCCTGGGACTTAACGACAGGCAGAGAGATTCGTACCCTCACTGGACACACGGGTTTCGTTAACTCTCTCGCCATCAACGGCGATGGACAAACTGTGATCAGCGCCAGTGCTGACAAAACGATCAAAGTCTGGGATTTAGCCACGGGTCGCGAACTCCGCACCTTGGGCGGAAACACTGGCTTTGTTAATCACATCTTTCTAAATGTGGATGGGCAGGTGCTTGTGAGTGGCGGTACTGACCGGATGATTAAAATCTGGAACCCAACTACCGGAGAACTTCGCCATACGCTCACTGGGTATGTCAGCGAACTTAAATACTTTGTGATTAGTCCCGATTGGCGAACGATCGCCACAGGTAGCGGCAGCAAAGATATCCGCATCTGGCAGCTACCAGAATAACGGTTCTCTAAACTTTTCTATATCACGCTTCAGGTTCTTCAATTTGAGGCTCTGAACTTGGATGATCCGAGGTTTTGGAATCATCCGAATCATCAGTAGCACGGGGCGATCGATCGAACAAAATTGTAAAACTGGCTTCAGGGGCCATGCGACGAAGAAGTTTGAGTTGAGCATCCGCATCGTTAGGGCGACGGAATCGGGCAACGACCACGGGTGGTGCATTTGGCATCGATCGAACAATGCACCAGGGATATAACTGATCGCGGTAGGTCATGAGATTTTTCTCTAATTCCCTAGTAGGCAGATGCGCTGGCTGTCTGCTGGCATGGCTTCTGCTGGCATTGTACCCAAACTGATCCATCTTCGGGCTGCAATCAGGGAGACAAGTCGTCAGACAAAGTAAATTACACATCTTGTGGGATGGACATCTTGCCCGTCCGGGCGGTGTTCGCGAAGCGTGTCCGTAGGACATGGACACCCACCCCACCATTCATTTAAGTTCATCTACATATGAGAAAGGATGAAGGATGAGAGGGATGAGAGATGGAGATGACAAATAACAAATAACAAATAACAAATGAGTCGCTAATTTTTTGTACAAATCAAGATCGGTTGCATCTCAGCTTGTTAGATTGGAGGCAAACTGAGAAGAGTTGGAGGATCGTGTTTTGAATCTAAACGATCGAGACTACACGCTCATCATCGATAAAAGTGGCAGTATGTCCACCCCCGATCAGCGAGGGGGCAAAACGCGATGGGATGAAGCTCAGGAATCGACTATTGCATTAGCAAGAAAATGCGAACAACTTGACCCAGACGGCATCACCGTTTACGTGTTTTCTGGACGGTTCAAACGATATGACGAGGTAACATCCGCTAAAGTAAGTCAGATTTTCTTGGAAAATGATCCGATGGGTACAACCAATTTGGCTGCCGTCTTGAAAGATGCCCTGGATAACTATTTTCAGCGCAAGTCAGCCGGACAGACGAAGCCCGGAGGTGAAACGATTTTGGTCATCACAGATGGAGAACCCGACGATCGGCGAGCAGTGATGGAGGTGATCGTTAGCGCCACGCGCAAAATGGATCGCGATGAAGAACTAGCCATTTCGTTTGTCCAGGTTGGCTCTGATGCTCAAGCGACAAAGTTCCTCAAAGCCCTGGACGATCAGCTTCAGACGGTAGGCGCTAAATTCGACATCTGTGATGCCATCACCATGGATGAGATGGAAGATATGAGCGTTGCCGAAATTTTAATTAAAGCAATCACAGACTAGGTTTGCTAGAGTTTGGATGACATAGCTGAACAATGGGTGGAGGTCGATATTTTGAAAGATCGCGACTATACGCTAATCATTGACAAGAGTGGCAGTATGTCTACCCCTGACCAACGAGGCGGTAGAACCCGGTGGCAAGAGGCACAAGAATCAACCCTAGCCGTGGCGAGAAAATGCGAACAGGTTGACCCGGATGGGATTACGGTTTACGTCTTCTCCGGAAAATTCAAGCGATACGATGATGTCACGTCTAGTAAGGTCGAGCAGATCTTCCTGGAAAATGATCCGGTGGGCACGACGAATTTAGCGGCTGTACTACACGATGCGACAGAAAATTACTTCAAACGGAAAGCAGCCGGACAAGCTAAGCCAGAAGGCGAAACGATTTTGGTCGTAACCGATGGAGAGCCGGACGATCGCAAAGCCGTGATGGAAACGATCGTCAATGCCACTCGCAAGATGGATCGCGATGAAGAATTGGCGATCTCGTTTATCCAGGTTGGCTCTGACCCGCAGGCAGCGAAATTTCTCCAAGCTCTGGATGACCAGCTTCAGAGTGTTGGAGCGAAGTTCGACATCTGCGACACCATCACAATCAGCGATATGGAAGATCTCAGCATTGCTGAAGTCCTTCTGAGAGCCATTAGCGACTAAAACAAGGGAGGTTCGCTTTGAAAGACCGGGACTATACCTTAATCATCGATAAGAGCGGCAGTATGTCTACTCCGGATCAGCGCGGAGGCAGATCTCGCTGGCAAGAAGCCCAAGAATCGACCCTGGCATTAGCCCGAAAGTGTGAACAGTTTGATCCAGATGGGATTACAGTTTATCTGTTTTCCGGACGGCATCGACGCTATGAAAGTGTCACATCCAGCAAAGTTGAGCAAATCTTTTTAGAGAATGATCCGGCAGGCACGACCAATTTAGCGGGTGTTCTGCTAGATGCGACTGAACAGTATTTCCAGCGCAAAGCCGCCGGACAGGTCAAACCTCAAGGCGAAACGATTTTGGTGGTCACTGATGGGGAGCCAGACGATCGCAAAGCCGTGATGGAAGTGATTGTTAATGCCACGCGCCAGATGGAGCGTGACGAAGAACTCGCCATCTCTTTCATTCAAGTGGGCAACGATCAACAAGCGACTCGCTTCTTAAAAGCCTTGGATGAGCAGATGCAAGGCGTCGGCGCAAAGTTTGACATCTGTGACACACTCACGCTCGACGACATGGGCGATATGAGCCTTGCTGATGTATTGACGAACGCGATCGGTGACTAGCGCAATCAAGACTGAGAACTGAGTAGTAGACTAGTAGTTAGGGTGGGGCTACCCATCCTAAGGCAGTTTTTTACCACGCAAAAATGACGATGGGGGATTCATTGGAGGATCTACTGGCGCAAATGAAGGCGAAGTATGGAGGTGCAGACAATGCCGATGCGCCACCAAAACCCTCTGCGGCGAACAATCCTCCTCGTCCTCAGCCTCAATCCCCGCAAGTGAAGCCCTCTCAACCATCAGGCTCGATCGACGATCTATTGGCTGACGTGCAGGGACGTCCAGCCCCTCAGACTCCGCAGCCGTCCAAGTCTCAATTTCCCCCCATCTCAACTCCAAGTGATCATCCACGGCAATCAACCCCGTCGTTAGGCACATTTGCTGATCAGGGGTTGATCAAGTCAGATGTAGGGCAAGCTGCAACGGATAATTTGCTCTCTCAACTGAAATCCCAGTATGAAGACATCGATCGTGCCGAAGAGCTAAAGCAGCAAGAGCAACTACGAGCCGAAGAACGCAAGCACCAAGAGCAGATCCGGCAAGAACAACGCCGTCAGGAAGAATTGAAACGGCAACGGCGGGCGGCTCTCGAAAAACACGCTGAAGAATGGCTCAAAAAACTTGATCCGCGCAGTGGAGAAGCCGCCTGGTTTGAAGAATTCGCCACCAAATACCCCTCGCGATTGGAAGCCGCGATCGATTATTTGGGGGTCTCAGAAGAACCATCTCACACCTAATTGTTCAAGCGAGCTTGGGTTGGAGGTAAATAAAGGCTGCATTCGTGCCACCGTCTTGACCAACCGCAAGCTGGATGTTGAGGTGAGCCATGCTTTCGAGATAACGAGCTGTGTAAAGAGGTCCGGTATCAATGGGTGCGTAACCGATAGTGCGAGCTAGAGCGATAACCTTTTGTTTAGCCTCATCATTATCTCCCGCAATAAATGCAGTGATGGCTTGTCCGTCTTTCACTGGTTCATTCATCACATCAGCAAAGATAGTGTTAAACGCTTTAACAACGTAAGCTTCTGGCAGAAGGCGACTGATTTCTTCAGATGCAGAGTTTTCCTGCCCAAGCAATTTTGGTGACCAATCAGCGTTCAGCGGATTAGTACTATCGATGACAACTTTCTCTTTCGTCGCTTCAGCCAGTTCTGGTAATACATCGGTTCGGTTCCCCAAAAATTGGGGGGTAGGGGGCGGTTCAGCAGGGGTTGGGTTAGATTCAACCACTTGTGTGTACACGGTAGCCCGAAAGCTGGGGAGTTAGGGAGCGAATCATCCCTGAATTCAGCAACGCCGAGCAATCAATAGAGCTTCAATAATTTGCATGTTCGCTTTCGGGAAGGGAAACTGGTCTAGCTCATCTAGCGTGACCCAGCGAATTTCATCACATTCGATCGCTTGCGGTTTACCACTCAGATGACGACAGTGATGCACGTTTAAAGTGACGTGAAAGTGAGAATAGGTATGATCGATCGTGACCAGATGTTCACCGACTTCGATCTCAATTCCCAATTCCTCCAGGATTTCGCGTTTGATGCAAGCGGCGATCGTTTCTCCCGGTTCGAGTTTGCCTCCCGGAAATTCCCAAAGTCCGCCTAACAACCCATCTTGGCGGCGGCGATCGATCAAAATTTGCCCCTGCTCATTCCAGATCACAGCAACGCCGATCGATTTGCGTGGTAACGGAGCGCGGCTTTCGCTCAGAGGGAGTTCGTTTTGCATATTCAAATGAAACGCTTGACAATGGCTATTCCAGGGACACAATAAACACGCTGGATTTTTGGGAGTACAAAGGGTCGCGCCCAAATCCATCAAGGCTTGATTGAAATCACGCGGATGGTGTGGATCAAGCAAGTCAGTCGAGACTTGCCAGAGGGGTTTGATCGCTTTGTTCGGTGGAACATCCAATGCCAACAATCGTGCCAAAACTCGCTTCACATTGCCATCCAAAATTGGCACAGGTTGATTGAAGGCGGCACTCAAAATTCCTCCGGCGGTCGTTTGTCCAATTCCTGGTAATTTTAGAACGGATTCCAAATCCGAGGGAAATTGCCCCTGATAATCCTGAATAATCAGTTGGGCGGCTTGATGCAGATTCCGGGCACGTGCATAGTAACCTAACCCTTGCCATGCTTTTAGAACTTGTTGTTGATTGGCAGCAGCGAGAATGGCGATCGTCGAAAACTGTTCCAGCCATCGTTCATAATATGGAATCACCGTCTTCACCTGGGTCTGTTGCAGCATGATCTCGGAAACCCAGATGGCATAGGGATCTTGAGTGCGTCTCCACGGCAAATCTCGACCCGATGAAGCATACCAATCGAGGAGGGCTTGTCGCAAGGGAGGGGCGATCGGTTGAATAGAGAAATCCCCCCATTGCCTCGCGCTAAGAGGAATGGAGGGATCAACACAAGGAGAAATAGTCAATTCTGTAGCGCCGCTCCCTTCAGAGATAGTAGGAGCATCGGTTAATGCTGATGATTCTAATTCAGAAAGGGAATGTGGAAAGCCCGAATGCTGCTTCGGCAATGCTCTACTCCGCGTCGGATGTGCCAGACTCAACGGTTTGCACCGATCGCTCAAAACTCATGCGTTGCTCCGCGTTACGAAGGAAATAGCCGCTCATCATGGCGGAAGCCAGCAAACGTCCCATATCTTCACGACTGGTGGTAATCGTGACATCAAAATGTTGTGAAGGCAGACCGCCTAACAATCCAATAATGTTTCGTTCCATCACTTGAAGCACATCCATCGATCCGGGTTTTGACAACAGAGCAACTGTTTCAGGAGCCATTGATTGAACATATTGCCATAGCAAGTTGCTCACATTGCTACCCTCAAAAAATTCTGAAACTTGGTTTGAGTTTGTCGCGTCGTTCACAGTAGGAACCTCACTCAGCCAGTAGTTGATTTTGTTCTATGAACATAATGTAACAATTCTATTGGCAAAGTCGTAGTGAGTTGAACCGAACCGGAGTGGAGAGATCTGCCCACCCGAAAAACAAATGATAAATAGTAAGCATCTCAGTCTACCAGTAGATGAAACCTGATTTTGAGGCGATGGTTATAGGCTCGTAGTGGAGAAGGTGTCGCATTGAGCCGGATCACCCGTTTGGATACCTTGTTTGAACCATCGCACTCGCTGAGCCGAACTGCCATGCGTGAAAGATTCTGGAACCACATAGCCTCTAGATTCGCGTTGCAGGCGATCGTCTCCAATGCTGCTTGCGGCGTTTAGAGCTTCTTCGACATCACCTGCTTCGAGGATCTGGCGCGATCGATCGGCGTGGTGTGCCCAGATGCCTGAAAAACAATCGGCTTGCAACTCCAACCGGACGGAAAGCTGATTTGCCTCAGCCTGACCCACTTGACGCTGCAAATCGCGAACCTGCCCAGAAATTCCTAAAAGGTTTTGCACATGATGCCCAACTTCATGAGCAATCACATAGGCTTGAGCAAAGTCTCCTGGTGCTTGATGTCGGTTCTGCAAATCTTCGTAAAAGCTCAGATCAATGTAAACTTTCTCATCTAGAGGGCAATAGAACGGTCCCACTGCCGCTTCTGCAAAACCGCAGCCAGATTCTACAGCACCCGAAAATAGCACTAATGTTGGCTCTCGATAGGCTCCTCCCATCTGCTGAAACAAGGCAGACCACGTATCCTCAGTGTCGGCTAGCACGACTGAAACAAACTCAGCCATCTCATCATTGGCTGGAACAACTTCGGTTTGTCCTGGAGGATAAGCCTCTGGGGGAGCTTGATCTAAAAGAATACCTGGATCACCGCCCAGTAGTGCAATGATGAGGGCAAGGATCAAGCCAATGCCACCTCCAACGACTGGGCGAGAAATTCTAGCACCCCGTCTATCCTCGACATTACGGCTCCTACGACCGAATTCCCATCGCATACAAGCTCTCCCAGGTTTCAATGAAGTAGAGATGGCATAAGAACAATCTAGAGCGGTTCTAGTTTGAATGCAGTATGTTGCAAAACTTTGTTGAAAGAATTAAGCAAGATGCGTTAACTTTTGCGTAACGCATCATTTCAAAATGAAACCGTTTTGACTGAGACCGCCATTATCGTACTTCTACCATCAACAGGTAAAGCCATCCTTAAGAGAGATTAGAAGTGCTGAAAGCCTCTGCTTAAAGTCAGAATTTCGTTTGAGTAGGTGTCAGTTCGGTCTGTAAGAACAACATCCGAACCATCGGTTATCGTACCAACGATCGCGGCTCCATTCCCCAAGCGTTCCACCATTCCCTCTGCAATCACCGGAGGCAAGGTCAACACTAACTCAAAATCTTCTCCACCATACAATGCCCAATCGAGTGCTTGAGCGTCTGAAATCCAAGTAGACAGTCCTGCTGGAATTGGAATTTGACTGCGCTCTAGCTCTGCCCCGACACCGCTCGATCGACAAATTTGTAGCACAGCATCCGCGAGTCCGTCACTGCTGTCCATTCCGGCGATCGGGCGATCGGGCGATCGGGCGATCGGGGAATCGGGGAATCGGGGAGGAGTTCGGTTTTCTTGGGTTTTCCAGTCTTCAAGAAGCTCTCGGAGGACGGGAATGACATCAAGGCGGGGTTTGGGGTGTTGGTGGGCGCGGATCAGGGAGAGGCGATCGGGTGGAGCGAGGTTTTCGCCTAGAGCAGGATTCAGGAGAAGTTCTAAGCCTGCTCTGGATGCACCATGAACGCCAGTCACTAGAATGGTATCTCCAGGACGGGCATTCGATCGACGGATCGCTTGGTTAGGCAGGACTTGACCGAATGCCGCGATCGAGACGGTGATAATGGGCGATCGACACACATCACCGCCCACGATGACCGTGTGATAGTGCTGCAAACAGGCTACCATTCCCTGGTAAAGCGCTTCTACCCAGGCGACAGAGGTATCTCCGGGCAAACTGAGACTGACGGTAATGCCGAGGGGAGCCGCGCCCATTGCGGCTAGATCTGAGAGGTTAGCGGCGGTCGATCGCAACCCACATCAAAGGAGGAAGTCGTGCGATCGCTGAAATGAACCCCATCGACTAAGGTATCCGTGGTGACGACCACAGAATGACCTGCCGCTACGGGCAACAAAGCTGCATCGTCTCCAACTAGATCCGAAGGACAAAAATGATGGAGACGTTGTAATAGCCCCTGTTCTCCGATGTCACGAATCCGCAGATTCTCATTCATGCAGCTTGTTGCGGTTCCACCAAATTCTCTAAGCCCTGGATGACTCTCGTAGAAATGACCTTATCGCCCGCTTTTAGCTCATCTAACACTTGTTTATTTTCAATGACGTAGCCAAAGATCGAATACCGACCATCTAGCAGATTTAGCCCTGCGGGAGTTAGCTCTGGCTCAAACAGGAAGAAGAAGAATTGAGAGGAACCATCATTCGGGTCGTTGCTGGAATGGGCCATGCCCAGCGCACCGAAGGCAGAGAAGGGCAGAACTGGTTGATCGAGGTAGCGTCCTGCATCCTCTAAGGTGATGCCATACGTTGGCTTTTTATCCCCTTGCACCATGATTTCTAGCGGAACGGCACGATATTTTCCCGTGTCCGGATCGACAAATCCAATCTCCTTTCCAGGAGGATCACCAACCTGCGCCACATAATTATCTTCGGTTCGTGTAAATTCTAGCCCGTCATAGAAGCCGCGCTGCACGAGATCAACGAAGTTTCCGGCTGTGACTGGGGCATTATATCCATCCACCACCAAGGTGACGGTGCCTTTGCTAGTTTCCATCTCGATCGTGGCTCGTCCCTTCAATTGAGGCAGAGTGCTATATTCTACAGGCACTTCAAAGGGAAACTTACTCACCATCAGTTCTTCAAGCTGACCCACCAGATCCAGGAGTTGGGCACGTTCTGTCCAAATCGCCTTTCGATCCTTCGCCTGCACTTCTGCCCGTAACTCCGCCACTCCCGTTTTTAATTGAGCCATGATGGCTTCCGCTTGGGGTTTGCGATCGTCCGGGACACTCGCCAATAGCTCAGCTTGCTTCTGGTTCAGCACTCGATCTGCAATATCCAAATTGCGATTGAGATTGCCAACCCGTCTTGTTCTCAGCGCACCCGACATTCCTTCTAGCGTGGCTTGTAATTCTCGTATTGGCTTGTTGTCGATCGGTAGTGCATAGCGAAGGAGAGCTTTGCCATCAGTAATGGCGTTTCCGGGCGGGAGGGCGATCGCCGCACGGCTCCAAACTGCGCCCCATCCTAACAATAGACTTGTGAACAGGATCACCAAGATTCCAGTTCTCAGCACACTGTTTTTCAACACACGATGGAAGGCAACACTCAGGCGACTGTGCCAGCCCATCAAACTGCCTCTGGAAAAACCAATCCCCAGGTTGGCAAGAGTTCTAGTCATGGAAATACACGCCATTCATCAGCACAAGGTCATTCATATCTTCCCATACTGGGGGAATGGGGTGATTGTAAGGATAGGGAAAATTTAGAGGGTAATCGACCGATAAAATAATGATGTAGATGCGAAACCCACTGGGGCGGTAAAATGAATTGCCGATTGTTCTCCCAATAACAGCAAGATTCATGATTTCCAGTAATGACTTTCGTCCCGGTGTCAGTATTGAGTTAGATGGGTCGGTGTGGAAGGTTGTTGAGTTCCTTCACGTTAAACCCGGTAAAGGTTCTGCGTTTGTCCGAACGAAGCTGAAAAACGCCCAAACAGGCAGCGTGATTGAGCGGACATTCCGAGCGGGTGAAACTGTTCCGCAGGCGGTGCTGGAGAAGAGTACAATGCAGCACACCTATAAGGATGGGGATGAGTATGTCTTTATGGATATGGAAAGTTACGAAGAAGGACGATTGACGGCGGCTCAGATCGGCGATCGCGTCAAGTATCTCAAGGAAGGGATGGAAGTCAATGTAGTTCGCTGGAATACTCAGGTCATGGAGGTTGAATTGCCAAACTCGGTTGTCCTGGAGGTCATTCAGACTGATCCGGGTGTCAAAGGGGATACGGCAACAGGCGGAACGAAGCCTGCGATCGTGGAAACGGGCGCTCAGGTAATGGTTCCTCTGTTTATTTCCATTGGAGAACGAATTAAAGTGGATACCCGCAGCGATTCCTATTTAGGGCGGGAGTAGTGATCTGTTGTCAGTCCTTGCTGATTGCCGATCGCCAAAAGCAGATTTTTATGTCAGGTGGTATAAATCAGGCTATATAAATTGTGGAATTGGATTTTAATGAACTCCGCGAACTGCTAGCTGTCATTAATCAGACCGATGTCGCAGAGTTTACGTTGAAAAGCGGTGATTTTGAATTAGTAGTGCGGAAGGGACTATCCGTTCAACCTCCCGCTCCGGCTCCTGCTAGTGGATTGGACAGCTTGGCTCCATCCCCGATAGCTATCCCTCCCACATTGCCAAGCTCGATCGCGGTTGCTCCCCTTGCGCCGCCTGCTCCTCCTTCATCTGCGCCATTAGTATCCGATCGGTTGCTAGACGTTATATCCCCAATGGTTGGGACGTTTTATCGCTCTCCAGCACCCGATGAACCGTCTTATGTTGACATAGGCGATCGAATTCGTTCCGGTCAGGTCGTTTGCATTGTGGAAGCGATGAAGCTCATGAACGAGGTAGAGGCAGAAGTTGCGGGTGAAATTGTCGAAATTTTAGTACAAAACGGTCAACCCGTAGAATATGGGCAAGTGTTGATGCGGGTTAATCCGGATTAATTCTTTTGGTAATGGGTACTCGGTAATGGGTAATCGAACCAGAAGGGAAGCAAGCATCACCCATCACCCTAATTAGATCGGTAAATCTTCACGAGGGTTGAAGCTTTCCAGTTGACGAAGTTTTTCGTAGAGATCGCGTTCTTGAGAGGTTAGATCTCTGGGTGTGACGATTTGAACTTCTACAATTTGATCGCCTCGATCGCCTTCAATGGGATAGCCCTTCCCACCTAACCGGAGGCGCTGACCCGATCGCACTCCGGCTGGGATCATCATTTTCACCAGTCCATCCAGAGTTGGGACTTCGATGGGACCGCCTAAGACGGCTTCGGTGGGCGTAACGGGCAACTGGCAGTAAATATCAGATCCGTCTAGCTTGAAGAATGGGTGAGGCGAAACTTCGATCGTCAGATAGAGATCGCCGCCATTGACCCCTTGCCCCTTGAGGCGAACCTTCTGCCCCGTCACCATCCCCGCAGGCATACTCACTTCCAGCGATCGCCCATCTTCCAGGCGAATTCGCTCTTTGCCGCCTGTGTACGCTCGTTCTAGAGGGACAGTTAGCTGAGCTTCTGCATGGCGAGGGCTAGGGCGAGCCACCGTGTAAGTAGTTTTTGTAGTGCCAGGACGGTAAGGATCGCGATCGGGCGGCGGAGTGGGGCGATCGGTGCGTCGATTTAGGAGGTGATCGACAAAGGAGTTAAAGTCTCGATACTGACCATAATCGAGTTCTTCATCGGCTTTACCGTTTCGTCCGACCCAATTCTTCGCTTTTGCCGCTACAGTCTGAAAGCCGCCTTTATTCCAGAAGCGACTGTATTGGTCATACTGGGCGCGTTTACCAACATCAGACAAAACTTCATATGCCTCGCCCACATCCTTGAACTTTTCTTCTGCTTCTTTGTTCCCCGGATTCAAATCCGGGTGATACTGCCGAGCGAGTTTCCGGAAGGATTGTTTGATTTCTTCGATGGTTGCGTCTCTGGTCACTCCTAAAATGGCGTAATAATTGCGAAAGTTCTGCATGGAGGAAGGGAAAGAATAGGGAATAGGGAATAGGGAATAGGGAATAGGGAATAGGGAATAGAGCCGGAATGAAAGCTAGCCTAATCTAAAATTCAAAATTCAAAATCCAAAATCCTGAGGTTTTTACAGCCATTCATCATCGTCGTCCCAGCCATCATCGGGTGGGTTGCTGCGGTTGCCGCTTTCGTAGGAAGAACGACGCCGATCGTCTCTGCGATCGTCCCGTCGATCGTCTTTTGCGTAAGGCTCACGGCTGCCTCGATCGGAGGGAGCACGATAGCTGCGATCGTCGGGGTTACGTCGATCGTCGTAATAGTTGCGATCGTTACTCCGATCAGTATTCCGATCGTTACTCCGATCAGTATTCCGATCGTTACTCCGATCGCCTCGCTCATAAGTATCCCGCCGCTCATCAGAGTAATCTCGATTGTTACCTCGATCGTAGGCATCCCGACTACTCCGATCATAGGAATCGCGAGGGTAGGAATCGTTTCGATCGTAGGCATCCCGACTATTCCGGTCATAGGGGTCACGAGGGTAGGAATCCTGGGGATAGGAGTCGCGCCCAGTACGATCGTAGGCATCCCGGCTACCTCGGTCACTACCTCGGTCATAAGAGTCGCGGGAGTAGGTATCGCGGGAGCCAAAATAGTCTCGTCCGTAGGTGTCACGGCGATCGTCATAGAAGTCGTCATCACCATCCCCAAAGAAGTCTTCCCCAATGCTAGAGAGGGTGCGACGGATAGAGCCAAAGAAGTCGTTCTCTTCTTCCTCTTCTTTGGTGATTTGGTAGACTTCCTGCTGCAATTCGTAGAGAGCATCCCGCAAATCTGCCTGAACGATGTCAATCCCGCGATCGTCGTTTTCCTTCAAGACTTCTCGCAATTCTTGAACCAGGTTTTCAATCTTACGACGATAGGAACTGGCAAATTGCATTCCAAAATCGAGCGCGACTTCTCGCAATTGCCGTTCGGCTTCAAACGTGAGTGCTTCAGCTTTGGTACGTTTTTCAATCCGATCGCGCTTCTGTCGATCTTCATCGGCATACCGTTCGGCTTCCTGAATCATCCGTTGGACTTCTGCCTCGCTGAGCGTAGAGGCACCCTGATGGTGATCCCCTGCTCTCGTCCAGTAGTGCGATCGAGGGCAGTAACTTGCAGAATGCCGTTCGCGTCAATGTCAAGAGAGACCTGAATCTGGGGAATGCCACGGGGCGCAGGTGGAATCCCCATTAGCTTAAATCGACCAAGGGACTTATTATCGACTGCCATTTCCCGTTCGCCTTGCGCGACGTGAATTTCTACCATCGTCTGATTATTTTCAGAGGTAGAGAAAATATCCGATCGCCGTACCGGAATCGTAGTGTTGCGGGGAATCAGCTTCTTCATGACACCGCCGATCGTTTCCAATCCAAGTGACAGAGGCGTTACGTCCAATAGCAGAATATCTTTGACTTCTTGCGTTAGAATTCCGGCTTGAATCGCGGCTCCCACCGCAACGACTTCATCGGGATTGACGTTTTCATTGGGTTCCCGATCGATGATCGATCGCACTAATTGCCTGACCATCGGCATCCGGCTGCCGCCACCTACCAAGACCACTTCATCAATCTGCATGGGGCTAAGTCCGGCATCATTGAGAGCTTGTTTCACAGGTCCACGCAGACGGCTAACCAGATCGATACATAGTGCTTCAAACTGGGTGCGAGTCAGACGGGTTTCGAGGTGTTTGGGGCCGTCTTCGGTGGCTGTAATAAAGGGCAAGTTAATTTCAGTCACATTGACTCCAGAAAGCTCAATCTTGGCTTTCTCTGCGGCTTCCATCAACCGCTGAAGGGCTTGGCGATCGCGTCGCAAATCGACACTTTCTTGCTCCATGAACTGATCTGCTAACCAATCGACAATTTTCTTGTCAAAATCACCACCGCCCAACTGCGTATCGCCGCTCGTCGCTCTTACCTCAAATATGCCATCGCCCACATCCAAAACGGAAACATCAAATGTTCCGCCGCCAAGGTCAAACACGAGAATCGTTTGGTTGTCACGGCGATCGAGTCCGTAGGCTAAGGACGCGGAAGTTGGTTCATTGAGAATCCGCAAGACTTCCAAGCCAGCAATTCGTCCGGCATCGCGGGTCGCTTGGCGCTGAGAGTCATTAAAGTAGGCGGGAACAGTGATTACGGCTCCGGAGACAGGTTCGCCCAAGTAACGAGTGGCTTCCTCTGTCAACTTCCGCAACACCATCGCCGAAATTTCTTCTGGCGCAAAATCTTTCTGCAAGCGAGGGCACTTAATCTTGATGTTGCCGATGTCGTCCTTGCGAATGGTGTAGGGGACTCGTTTCGACTCCGGACTCAGTTCGGCATAGCGTCGCCCAATATATCGCTTGACAGCATAAAACGTGTTTTGCGGATTCAAAACCGACTGACGACGCGCCATTTGCCCCACGAGCCGTTCGCCTTCTTTCGTAAACGCAACCACGGATGGCGTAGTCCGCATTCCTTCTGAGTTGGCAATGACGATCGGTTTGCCGCCTTCCATCACGGCAACAACAGAATTAGTGGTTCCCAGGTCAATGCCAACTACTTTACCCATTCGCTGCGATACTCCTCGCCTGCCAAATAATTAAGAATCCTTGCTGAATTCATTCTATCTTGCTACAGATGATGGGCGTTGTGAGGATTTCCGTCAAGGGGATGAGGAGATCAGGGATAAGGGGATAAGGGATTAATCTGCGGCACGATCGCATGGCGGCGAAGTTGCGAGAGTGTTTAACGAATCCCCCTCCCCCTCTCCCCTCCCTACGGAGACGATTTTTTTTCACACTTAACTTAAGACTTACGGGTTTTAACGAGTTTCCCTTTTGAGGAGCATTTGCGATACTTTGATTCAGACTCGTGAATGCTCGTAGTATAGTTTTTTCAACGTTGAGAGTATTCCCTAAATTTTTTTGTTAGGGTCAGACTTTATTCATTCAGACTTTTTCATTTGGAAACTATCTGGGTTAAATTGATCTTTTTAATCCTTAGAGACGATCGCTTGATCAGTCCAGATGAGTTGAAGCCGTCGTCCTCCCTTCAGAACTGAGTCCCTTTGCACGTCCCAAATGAGCTATGGATCTCGACCAGCTAGAGCAATTGCGAGAATGTTGCCGTGATGAGGCAGCCTTTGAGCAAATGAAACAGATTTTAGCATCCGATGAATTGTCTCAGGTGAAACGCCAGAAAACTCTCTTTCAAGTCATTTCTAAGATTCGAGAATCCCTCGATCTCGATACGATTTTTCAAACGACGGCTACAGAAGTCCGGCAACTGCTAACTGCCGATCGCGTGGGGATTTTTCGCTTCTATCCTGATTCGGGTTGGGATGACGGTGAGTTTGTCTCGGAGAATGTATTACCTGGATTTCACTCGGCTCTGGCTGCCCGAATTCACGATCATTGTTTTGGGGAGCAGTATGCCGTTCACTATCAGAAAGGCAAGATTCAAGCGGTTGCTGATATCTATCATGCAGGGCTAAATGATTGTCATGTTGATGTGTTGCGGCGGTTCCAAATCCGGGCAAATTTGGTTGCGCCTTTGTTGCAAGGAGAAAATCTTTGGGGATTGTTGTGCGTTCATCAGTGTACGGCATCGCGTGAATGGCGATCGGATGAGATTGAATTTGTTAGGCAAATTGCGACCGAATTAGGTGTAGCGATTCGGCAGGCAGAATTGTTAGCTAAGACACAGCAACAGGCAGCAGAACTGACTCAAACCTTGACAGATTTGCAGAAGAGTCAAGCTCAGCTAATTCAAGGCGAAAAGATGTCTAGCTTGGGGCAGTTGGTTGCTGGAATTGCTCATGAAATCAATAACCCTGTCAACTTTATCTACGGCAACTTAACTCATGCCAGCCAGTATGCTCAGGATCTACTGGAATGGTTGAGGTTTTATCAACAGGAGTATCCGCATCCTCATCCAGGATTGCCCGATCGCATCCAAGCGATCGATCCAGACTTCCTCATGCAGGACTTTCCTAAAATTCTGTCTTCGATGCAAATTG
This sequence comes from Cyanobacteria bacterium RU_5_0, assembly GCA_012033255.1. Classification (GTDB taxonomy): domain Bacteria; phylum Cyanobacteriota; class Cyanobacteriia; order Elainellales; family Elainellaceae; genus JAAUSF01. Next base: position 8,829 of record JAAUSF010000022.1, on the reverse strand, counting down.
GAGCCGATCGGATTCGCCAAATCGTCCTTTCCCTACGTAATTTTTCTCGTCTAGATGAAGCCGAGATGAAACCTGTTAATATCCATGACGGCATTGATAGCACATTGCTGATTCTGCAACATCGCTTCAAGCCCAACCCGTATTCGCCAGGAATCGAGATTATCAAGGAGTACAGTGTTTTACCATTAGTCGAATGCTATGCTAGCCAGCTTAACCAGGTTTTCATGAATATTATTAATAATGCCGTAGATGCGTTGGAGGAGTCACGGCAGGAAGGCGATCGGCGTAAGGCTAGCCCCCCACAGATCACCATTCGCACCGGATTAATGCCTGATCCACAAGGAGATAGTTCCCGTGCTATTATCCGGATTGCAGATAATGGTCATGGCGTTCCGCTTTCCATTCAATCCAAGTTGTTTGATCCGTTCTTCACCACTAAGCCTGCTGGCAAGGGAACCGGTCTAGGACTCTCAATCAGCTATGAAATTGTGGTCGATCGTCACGGTGGTACGCTGGAATGTTACTCTCAGCCCAGTGAAGGCACTGAATTCTGGATTGAAATTCCCATTCGCGGCAAGGAATCTGGGAGTCATGAAGAAACGGAATGCCAAGAGCAAATTTCTCCAACGGTTAATCCGCAATCTTCAACGCCTAACCCTCGATCGCTGTACCATTAAGGCATGAATTTTCGATTAGGTTGTGCGATTTGGGCATATAAAGATTGGGTGGGTGAGCTATTTCCCGCAGGCAGTCGAGCAGCAGATTTTTTGCACCTATATAGCCGTCGTTTCACCACCGTTGAGGGTAATACGACGTTCTATTCGGTTCCTGATCCAGAAACCATCAAGCGTTGGGTTTCGGAAACGCCACTAGGGTTTGAGTTCTGCATGAAACTACCGCGAGATGTCACACACGGCGGCTTGCTGACTCCTGCCATCCCAGGCGCGATCGCCTTCCTCGATCGAATGCAAGGCTTGGGCGATCGATTAGGACCTGTGTTGATTCAACTTCCGCCGAGTTATAGCCCTGCTCAACTCGAAGATCTGACTCACTTTCTCAAACCCCTTTCCCGAAACGCGGCATCTTTTGCGCTAGAAGTTCGTCACCCAGACTGGTTTCAAGACCCCTATGCCAGCCAATTGAACGTCCTCCTGACTGAATTGGCGATCGGACGAGTCCTACTGGATACCCGACCCATCTACGAATGTCCGGATGATCCGCAATTACACTCCGAGCGTCGCAAACCTCAAGTTCCTTTACAACCCTGCATCACGGCTAGCTTCAGCCTGATTCGCTATATCAGCCATCCCACCTTGGAATTGAACCAACCCTACTTCCAGCAGTGGGCTAGTTTGGTAAAACAATGGCTCTCTCAGGGAACCCGCCTCTACTTCTTTGTGCATTGTCCGATCGAGCAACACTCTCCCAGCAACGCCCTTCACTTCCAGCACATGCTAGAGCAACAGAATGTACCCGTTCCTCAGCTACCGTGGGATGCGATCGATCAGCCTGCCGTTCAACTGAGCTTGTTTTGAAAGGATTCGTTTTGCTCCTCTTCTGAACCAAACCACAGTAACTTCACTGCCATTGCGGCAAACCCGATCGCCGCGATCGCCTTTACCCATCGAGTCGGCAACACCTGTGACGCACCCTCCCCCAAAATGACGCCCAAAAAACTCGCCAGCAGCAATGCGGCAGCCGTTCCCAAGAAAACGGCTCGGAGCGACTTGCCACTGCCACTCAGGGCGATCGTGGCTAACTGGCTCTTATCTCCCAATTCTGAGATAAAAACCGTCACAAAACTCAAACCCAACAAATTCCAATCCATACTCTCTTCATCTCTCAACGATTTCCACATTTGAGCAAAGCGCCTTTTATCTGGCTGAACACTGGCTAAACACTAACAACATCCCATAACAGCAAGACTGAAATCAGGAGCAGCATAGCCGCCGTCGCCGTCTCTAAGGTTTTAGGGGAAACTCGCTTCGAGAGCCAGCGCCCGATCACGACCCCTACCAAACTGGTTGCAATCAGGGCTGAACCTGCTCCAACGAACACAACCCAGGGAGACTGAGACTGGGCACTCATAAGCACGGTTGTCAGTTGAGTTTTGTCACCCAACTCAGCCAAAAAAATTGTGAGAAAGGTAGAGAAGAAGATCTCAATTTCCTTGCGCCAACGAGACTGAAAGGATTTCATGGGCTGAGTGGAGGGAGAAGACGATCGAGATCTCGCCAGCGTATCATCAGCCAGAGTCTCTGTAGGATTGTGTGAATGATTCAATACGGGTGCAGTCAATTGAGACACAGTTGAAATCGATTCCACGAATGGTGAACCCAATGATGAATAAATGTTAGCTGGTTTTTCATATTCTTTTCATTTTATCCCGCACCCGACCCGGAAATGCAACCCTTCGTAAGGGAAGAATCCTTCATCCCTAAATCCCTAGATCCCCACCTCTCGATCGAACCGAAGCATCTCCAAGCTTCGATCGCCGTATACTCCCTCAATTTGCTGACGGCAGCAGTCGATCGCAAAGTCGTTCAATTCTTCTGGCTTGACACCATACAAATCGTGGAATACATCGGGTTCAACGCGACAAAAGCGAGGGCGATCGGGATAGATGCAGCATTCGCGGGTGTCATGGTTAAAGTGAATGCACCAACCATCTTGCCCGACGAGGCTGAGGTAAAGGTCTAACTCGGTGGGGGTAAGGTAGTCGTCTAGATCGGGGCGATCGCCAGGAGCCAGATGACAACAGGCTCCACACTGTTTAACACAACGCCAGGTTGCCATACTTAAAATCGGGTCTTCATCACTCCCATGCTCCGCTACTTTCACCGCTTTGTGTTCAAAAACAGCATAAGAACTTTTGTAACAAACGACTCAGGCATTGGTCAATTTTATGAGAAGAGGTGCCCCTTTAACAGGTAAAATATCATTCAGACATTATTAGTCAAAACAACGCTTAACAAACTCGCGGGTTAATTTTGGGAGGAACAATGGATTTTGTAGCTGACTTGTTCAGTGGTGCCTTCAGTGCGTTTGGCAACATTAGCTGGGAAGTAATCGCTCAGTTGACGATGCTGGCGCTGATCGTGATTGCAGGTCCGGCAGTGGTTTTTGTTCTGGCGCTTCGTGGTGGCGATCTATAAGGATCAGGACTTCCAGCTTAGATGGTGGTCTGGTTGCTTCAGAACTGGTTGCTTCAGAACTGGTTGCTTCAGAACTGGTTGCTTCAGAATATGCCCTATTGAGGGGAATGAGGGAGCAGGATGAACCTGTCTCTCTTGTTCCCTTGTTTTCTTCTGTAGTAAATTTAAGCTTGCTGAAATGGTTGCAGCGGCTCAAACATTTTCGCTTGGGATACTCTTTACATAAGTTTTAATCGAGTTCCAGAGACGGGTTGACTCGTCTAGTTGCAGACGGAGCGATCGGGTGTCGATTAGAATAATTGTTCTTAAATAAATATCCTTTAGTATCCGAGAAAACCACAAAAGATGTTTTTATGTTGATGATGCTAAGATTTCCGTGACTATAGTGTCGAGGATCTGTCGTGACCCGCTCTGCCACCTTAACTCTTCAGCCTCCTCTTACGCATTTTGCCGATAATAGCCGCCTTCGGCTGTTCTCTGGTTCAGCAAATGTTCCGCTTTCCCAAGAAGTTGCTCGCTATCTTGGTATGGACTTAGGACCGATGGTGCGTAAGCGATTTGCAGATGGAGAGATTTACATTCAAATTCAAGAATCGATTCGCGGCTGTGACGTTTATTTGATGCAGCCAACCTGCTATCCGGTCAACGACCATCTCATGGAATTGCTGATCATGATTGATGCTTGCCGTCGCGCATCAGCCCGGCAGATTACGGCAGTCATTCCTTATTATGGATATGCTAGAGCCGATCGCAAAACGGCTGGACGTGAATCCATTACAGCAAAGCTGGTTGCTAACCTGATCACGCAAGCGGGTGCTAACCGGATTCTGGCAATGGATTTGCATTCGGCTCAAATTCAAGGCTATTTTGACATTCCGTTCGATCACGTCTATGGCTCTCCAGTGATTCTAGATTATTTACTAGAGAAAAATTTGTCTGACATTGTAGTCGTCTCACCCGATGTCGGTGGGGTTGCTCGTGCTAGAGCGTTTGCTAAAAAATTAAACGATGCCCCATTAGCAATTATTGATAAGCGTCGTCAGGCGCACAATGTTGCAGAAGTTTTGAATGTGATTGGGGATGTGGAAGGCAAAACAGCCGTGCTAGTAGACGACATGATTGATACTGCTGGTACGATCTGTGCGGGTGCAAAGCTGCTGCGCGAACATGGTGCCCGTCAGGTTTACGCCTGCACCACTCACGCCGTATTTTCTCCACCCGCCGTCGAACGCCTTTCCACCGGACTCTTTGAAGAGGTGATCGTCACGAACACGATTCCTGTCCCTGAAGAAAAACGATTTGCTCAACTGACGGTTCGCTCAGTGGCGAATCTGTTGGGTGAAACAATCTGGCGGATTCACGAAGACAGTTCGGTCAGCAGTATGTTCCGCTAGGCTTAGTTTATCAATGCCTCAACGTGGGCTTAATTAAGCATTCACAGGTTTCCTGGTATTATTGGGAACTTTCAGAACCATGAATCGATCTACTTTCTTTAGCTCGATGAAGGGTTGGCACAGCAAACAGTTTTCTGCTCAAAGTCGCCGTTTTTCAAGATTCAGTTTCTTGAGAACGGAGTTGATCGTAAAAAATTTGCTGATGTCTGAAAATTGCACTACCACAAACCACGATCGCATATGCAATCTCTAATTAAACGGCTTCTTTGGGTGACTCTACCATTCACCGTATTTGGCGTTTCCTCTCCCAGCTTCGCAAATACGGTTCCGTCGATCGATCAACTCGTCTCTCAGCTAGAGCAAGTTACGCAAGTTCCGATTCTATTTCCGGATGCAATTCCACAAATGGCAGAAACTTATGTGAATGGTCATGCTACTGCGAATGGGTATGCCTTGAATTTTGATTACACATCAACCTGCAACGGTTCAACGGCTTGTCATTTTGGCGGAATTTCGGCCGAAGGCAATGAATCGCTTGCCGTGCCTGAACCCAGACCCGGACGAGATGCGATCGAACCCGTCGAGTTAGCAGACGGCAGCAGGGGCTACTTCGTGAACACCTGTGGCGCATACTGTACAGCCGTTGTCACCTGGGAATCTGAAGGTGTTCTATATCAAGTCCATATCAAAAATGGTCGTCAAGACGAGGTGCTTGAACTTGCCAATTCCGCAATTTTGGCAGGCGCACGAACGACAACAACCGCACAAGAATTTATTCCCAGTGGCACGGCTGTTTTGCTCAGTCGAGAATATCAATCTCCCATCAACATCCGGGATGGAGCTAGCACCACGGCTGACATTCAACACATTGGCTATTCTTGGGATCGCATTGAATTGTTAGATCGAACGATCGGCGATGATGGCGTCTATTGGTATCAAATCCAGTTTCCCGAATCAGGGGCAATGGGTTGGGTGCGAGGAGATTTTGTGGCGATCGATCTCAATCATGTTAGGTGAACTTAATGAATGGTGGGATGGGTGTCCATGTCCTACGGACACGCTTCGCGAATACCCGCCCGGACGGGCAAGATGTCTATCCCACAAGATATGTAGCAGTAATCAGCGTGGTTAGGACATTGCCAAAGGCTGAAAGGCAAACGGTCAATCAATCCTGACTCAGCACTCAGTCCTCAGAACTCAGCTATATAATTCATTCTGCTGACTACTTAACTCAGATGAAATCCGCCTAAATAGATATTCTGTGGACGGGCGAACGGCGGTTTGCCCCTACCCGATCGCATGAATTTCATCGCGGCTTAATTGTTCCAATCAGAAACCTTGCGTTGCCCTCACAGAAATTACGGAGGCGATCGTTAAGATAGGCACAGAGTTAAGTTGTGGGAGCCAATCAGGGTACATCCTACCCACTCATATTTATAGCTGTAGTCAGCTAAGTTAGGACAGGGACATTTTTGTGGGGCGGCTTCGCCGCCCACAAAAATGTCCTAACCAATAGGGCTATCGCTATAACTTGGGGGATGAACCTTGGCATCTTGGGGTGGAACTGAATTAAACATAGGCTCTGAGAATTTCTTTTGCTTTACACTTCCGTTAATTCGATCACATTGCCATCGGGGTCTTGGGTGAAGAGGGCGGCTCGTCCGGAGGCACTGAGTTGAATTTCACAGCCGTGCGCTTGCAGATGCGCCTTTGCGGCTTCTAAGTGATTGACCGCGATCGCCAAGTGAGGATTTCGTCCCCATTTTTGAGGATTGGGTAGTGAACTAGAGAAAGTCTCGTCTGCAATCAGATGCACTTGCACATCGCCCAATTGATACCAGGCTCCGGGATATTTGAGGGAACGATCGACCTTCGCCAATCCCAACACTGTCCCATAAAACTGTTCCGATCGCGCCAAGTCAGAAACCAGGATTGCCGTATGGAGGTAATGAGTGATTTGCATGGTGGTCAGCTATCCGAGATGAATAGAGCATTGTCTTCCATTATCTCTCGATCAATTGGGAACACGGTTAGGGTAGATTTCCCGGATGTACCATCGCTAAACTAGTAAGATAAAGTATTCGTAAGTGTATTTTTATTAAGCATCTTCCTGGTAATGCTGCCTATGACAACGAGAATTGCAATCGCACCTCACGGCATGGCCACTGCACCCACGGTTGCACCCGATCGATCGAATCAAGTTGTCCAGAAGCCTTACCCGAACTACAAGGTGATCGTGTTGAACGACGATTTCAACACTTTTCAGCATGTTGCAGAGTGTCTAATGAAATATATTCCTGGCATGAGTAGCGATCGTGCCTGGAAACTCACCAATCAGGTTCACTACGAGGGGCAAGCAACGGTCTGGGTTGGACCTCAGGAGCAGGCTGAACTCTATCATCAGCAACTTAGCCGTGCCGGATTGACGATGGCTCCTCTGGAGGTGGCATAATTGCCGTAAACTTTATGAGTAATTCCCCTAAAGGTAGGGTCGTCTGGAACCACTCTACTCACCTCCCCGGTCTGATTCCAATCCTGGAGCGACTGACTTATCTGGAAGGCATTTACACGATCACGCCTGCGGTCATTGGTAACGCTCGATCGAATGCTCCTACCCTCCAGATCAAAATTTCAGTGCCAGTTCGGGGTGGATTCAAATTAATTGCTCGTAAAGGTAAAACCTTTCAAGAGGTATTTATCCTCACAAGCTTCAACAAAGAAGAACTGCAAGACGCGATCGCCCAAGTCACAGGCGGCAAATAAGTGGCTCCTCATTTTCCACGGTTCAGGCTGAGAATCTCAGGCTGAGAAGTTGATATCACTTAACGGTCACTCGATTAAGCCAGCCGGAGGCGTGATTTCGATGCGCTGTTGTTCTAAATCAACGATCGGCACGATTGCTTTCACAAACGGAATTAACACGGTCGATCGAGGATGGGGAGACTGAGAGGAAGCAGGTTCGGCACCCTCAAAGGGACGTTCGACTTCTAGCAGATCGTTTCCGGCTGAAATCACATTCACAACCACACCAACCCGTTTTTGAGTCGCTTGATCGAAAACCTCCAGACCGATCAGATCCAGAACGTGAAATTCATCTTCCTCAAGCGAAGGACGATCGCTCTCTGGCACCAACAATCGGCAATCGCGCAGCGACTCTGCCTGAGTTCGATCGGTGATTCCAGCTAGCCGAATCACGTACAGCTTTTTCCCCGTCAAGAAACGTCCAGAAAGGAGTTCGATCGATTCGGGTTCTTCGGCTCCAGGACGCAGGAGCCATCGCTGTCCAGGCTCTAAAAGCCGCTCCGGGAAGTCAGAATCTGAGTAGACTCGCACTTCTCCTTTTAACCCTTGCGCTGCAACAATCTTGCCAACCTCTAGCCACATGATTTTCTCTCACGCGATCGAGCTATGACCTAGAAATCACTGGACGATCGCTTCGGTTCTGCGAGCAGCTTAGCGGCGATCACTCCTGCAATAAAACCAAATAAATGTCCTTCCCAGGAAATGCCGATGCGGGTTGGGAGAACACCCCAAATCAAGCCACCATAGAGGAACAAGATCACCAGCGAGAATGCAATGGAACCGACATTGCGATCGAATAATCCCCGGAAAAGCAGATAGCCCAGATAGCCATAGATTACTCCGCTTGCACCAATGTGACAGCCTGCTGCGCCAAACAGCCAGGTACCGAGTCCACCAATTAGCATTGCCACTACCGTCACGACCCAGAAATCAGCCGTCCGACGGAGCATCACAAACCAGCCCAACATTAAAAATGGAATCGTATTTGCAAACAGGTGCATGAAGCCGCCATGTAAAAACGGAGCAAACAAAATGCCTCGCAGTCCGACAACATTGCGTGGATCAATGCCAAACTGGTTCAAGCCAACGCACCGATCGGATGCTCCACCCAGAGGCACATCGATAATTTCAAGAATCCACATCAACCCAACAAAAGCGCCCAGGATCAATCCCTGGGCTTTCACTTCATCAGTCAATGCCTTAACATTGTCGCGGCTCATAGCGTTACCTCTAGCTAGAAGAGAGTTCTAAGGTTTAGTTTTGAGTTTTGAGTAAGAACCTGTTTGAAAAGGGTTCGATCCCCCCAGTCCCTTTTAAAAAAAGAGGAACCGAGCCATCAATGTCTCCTTTTGTTGGCGAAGCCTTCCCGAAGGGTAGGGGATTTAGGGGGATCTAAACCCTTTCGCTCACTCCTAGATGGCTTCTCAAACCGTTCTTCAAATTTGAGTTTATGAAATCTGAATTGACATTTGCTCATT
>JAAUSF010000004.1 GCA_012033255.1 Cyanobacteria bacterium RU_5_0 | reverse complement strand
AAGGTGTAAAGATTGCAGTTACACTGGGCAGTTGAGGGCTTTGATGATTCTCTCACAACCGGATACCGCTGAGGGGACTAACCTAAACTCACCACACTTACGCATTCCTGTCAATGCGTAAGTCCTATTTGATTGCAAACTTCGCTTCATCACTAGCTAATAAACCAACTTGAAGGGCTGTGATCAATTTACCGTTGTTGTCCCAGATTCGTACAACACCCTCCAATGCTACGTAGGTGGCAATCAAATTGCCCTGGCGATTAAACTGTATAAAATCAATTCTGCCGTAATTCTGTCCCAGGGTTTTGATGTAAGGATTCTGTAAGTGCCAGATAGAGTTAGGAGATAGAATTTGTTTGCCATCAGATCTGAACCAAAATGTAGTAGAGGGTGGGAAGGTGCCTAGCCGCTGACCTTGAAGATTCCATAAATATCCTCTAGAAAAATATTCTCTACGCGATCCATAGGAATCCGCACCTACTACGGTTTTCCCAACTGTGGCAATTTGCTGACCGTCTGGGCTAAAGCGTATTGCAGTCACACTGCCTAGATACCCCTTAAATTCTTGCAGTAATTGTCCCTGGAGATCCCACAATTGAATCGTTCCATTTGGATTTCCTGTAGCAATTCGCTGACCATCTGGGCTAAAGCGCAGGACATACCGTCCTGCTGACATATTAGTTTCTGGGAGATGGTTTTGAAACGTTGCTAAATCTTTGACCTGAAGATTCTGTAAGTGAAGCCTACCGTCTTCTTCTACAAATGCAATTGATTTACCATCTGGGCTAAATTGAGCATCATCGATCCTTCCTTGGCTTTGAGAGGGTTTGAAACTGGATAACAATTTACCCTGGAGGTTCCAGAGACGCACGTTTGTCACTCCGCCTGCTCCAGCCTGTTCAAGGGTAAGAATGTGATCCCCTTCCGGGCTGAACTGTTCAAGAGTCAGAATGTGATCCCCTTGCGGGCTGAACTGCACGAAATTGGCATGGGCAAGACTATTAGGCTGAAGTCCTGTAAAAACTGCATGTTGCTTTCCTTGGAGATCGAACAACCTTGCAGTGAAGCTTATCCCCCCACCTCTACTTCCATCTGAACAAGTATGTACATCTGCATATTCTATGACAATCAGAAACTTGCTATTTGGGCTGAACTCAATGCTGTTAACCAGGCTTTGAGGTCTTTGAAATATCGCTATCTGACGACCCTCAAGGTTCCATATCCGAACAGAGCAATCTCCTGCGGTTGTAGCAATGAGTTGTCCATCTAGACTAGATGTAGCAGCTTGAATGTATCCTTGATACCCAATCAAAGTTGCTAATTTTTTACCCTGTAAATCCCACACCGTTGTCTCATACTTTGGATTTGTTCCCTCTGCTCTCTCGTAAGCCGGTTTAGGCTCTGCGGTACGAATGATCCGAGCATCTTGAAGGTTCAATGGCTGAGCTAGCAAATAAGCTGGTGAATGAATTGAAATTGCCTGCGCTTGAATCTGATCTAGAATGGTTTGCAAGGTTACGATCGGGCTAAATGTGGGATAGGTTGTCAATCGCCTTGACTGATTAAGTTGTTGGAGTCTATACACTGATGTCATTGCAGTCAACAAGGCTCCGGACTGATCAGATTCAAACCGTTTTAAGGTCTCGCTACTATACTTCTCTGACTCAGTAATGGTGTTAGCCGTAAGAATGGATTGATTAAGCCCTAAGAATGGAATGATATGACCAGAGTGCGATCGCTCCTGCTGCCAATAAGGTGGCGCTTAAAAACCCCATACTAACCCGGAGCCGCCATTTTGCTTTTTGGTTGGCTGTTGCCAGAATTTGATTGGCCTGTTTAGCTTCTCGATTTTCGGCAACTTGACTGACCCTGAGAAACTCAGCATCCTGGCTACCTAGATCCCGTCCGGCAGACCACTGCAACGCTTCTTCTAAAGCCTGTCCTCTTAATAGACGCGATTCATCTTGTTTGTTAGATGCGATCCAGGCATTTAATGCTTCGGCATAGGGTCTTAAATTATCTAGCATCTTCTCTACCCAGTCTTGATTAAAAACAGCAGCATAAATTCGGTTGTAGACTTTCAGCACCGCTCCCCGTTTTACCACCAGTCCTGATAGTCGTAATTCTTGTTGCACCTCACTGTCATCTGCTGGAATTTCTCCTTGCTGCAAAATCTGTCGATATCGCTCCAGTAAATGACTGGCAAACTTTTCATTTCGCAACAGGCGATCGCGAATGGTACGTAAATGCTCTGGTTCATCTTGAGATGTCCAGTGGTTGATGAAATTCTGGATTGATTCGGTGACAGACGCAGTTCTCTGCACTGTAATCAGTTGACAAATCTTTTGAGTTAGAAAGGGCTGTCCGCCTGTCCATTGCAGAATTTCATGTAAGGCTAATTTAGGATCAGCCACTTTATCGATTAAACCAATAGTCAGGCTTTGTGCTTCTGCAAATTGAAATCCGTTAAGGGCAATAGCTCGACCAATGTTAAATGGAGTTCGAGTTTTATCCATAATCAAATCAGAAGGAGCCGCCACACCCAATAGACAAAAGGAGAGGCGTTCATAGTCTGAGTTATCAACTCGCTGGTTATAGCAAGAGCGAATGAAGGCAAAGAAATCATTAATGGGGAAATTCAAGCTAAGAATGCTGTCGATTTCATCAATGAAAATGACGATCGCTCCCTTCAATTCAACTAGCAATACTTCTTCAATAAATCGCCCTAACAACTGCACTGAAACTAAATCGGTATGATCTTGAAACCAACCTTTCAGGTTTACTGTTCCAAGCAAATTTGCACTGCGCCAAAGTTCTGAAATAACCTGTTCATACCACTGATGAGGGCTGATATGCTCACTCCCAATCCGGGTCATGTCGATCGCAATGCAGTGTACCTTTTCGCATTTGAGCCGATACATTGTCCGAACGCGCAAGCTAGATTTACCCATTTGCCGACAATTGAGGACATAGCAAAACTGCCCCGCTTTCAACGCCTGATAAAGCTCTTGATCTGCCTGACGAGCCACGTAACTGGGTGCATTAATGCATAAACTGCCTCCAACTTGATATTCATAGCCAGTTGGGAAGTGAGTAGTCATGACTGCACTTGACTAAAATATTGCCGATATAATTCACAACTGATGCTGGCTTGATTCCCTTGAAGGTCGATCAATCCCATGCTTTCAAGTTTGTAAGCCAGCAATGGATCTAGCTGAGCGGAACCCAGTTTAATCACAGACTGTAATGCCGTAAGCAACTCTGGATAAGTTTGTAAAATTTGCCAGTGATGCCGCAAATCACTACTGTAAATTCCTGCTTGTGTGGGGACTGTAGATAACAGTTCATCTAAGGTCAATGTACCGCTCTGCAAGTGATATAGTGCCAATTGCACTAAATAAGGATGTCCACCCACCATTGCTGTTAATTTAGAAGTCTTAGCAACTGACCAAGAAAGCCCATACGATCGTGCTAATGCTTGTACTTGTTCTACTGTGAATGCTGTTAGGCGAATCGGAAACCTACATTGAAGGGCGATCGGTGTAAGTTGAGTGGAATATAGACTTCCGTAGCATGGACAACAACGAGTCGGAGTTGTTGCCAGATTTCCAGGTTACTGGCTTCCTCGTGCCAGCTTCGCAATAGCGCAAAAAATCCCTGCGCGATCTGGGGAAATTCAAATAACCAATCGACTTCGTCCAATCCTAAGAGCAATGCTTGGTTAAGTTGGGGGAGCAGATACCCTTGCAGATACGATGTGCAACTCACCATGCTGCCAAAGCGATCGCGATCCCAGTACTCCTCAAGGTTTGGAGAAATGTTTAATTTTTGGCTCAGATAGAGACAGAACCACTGCAAAAAGCTATCTAAATCCTGAAGCCAGTCTGGTTCTACCTGGTGCAAATCCAAACGAAGCGATCGATAGCCAATTTGATTTGCCGTTGCCATAATTCGATATAACAAGGAAGTTTTACCCATCCGTTTGGGCGCTCGAATCCGAATCAAGGAACCTGGTTTACGAATTTCTCTAGCACAGTGTGCTTCGATCGGAGGTCTTGTTACATAAAAGGGCGAGTCTAGTGCCATTGGACTACCCGGAAATTCAAAATTGCTTGAATACTCTAGTTGTTCATGGCTAATCTGAGATTGCACCAGTTCTGGATGAAATTGCAGAAATAAATATCGCAAATCGTCTCGGTAAGAGTAGTGTTCACCGATAGCATTACTAAAGCCGAATTCCTTGCAAACATTAGTGAAATGTCGTCGAACAGTAGAGGGATCAATGCAGAGTATCTTTGCGATAGCCTCATCACTTTCGCCAGCCAAGAAGAGTTGTACAACTTTTCGCTGTCGTGATGTGAGCGATTCAAAAATTGCCATGAACTCATGCCTTTTCATGGCTTCTATTTTAGGATGTCAATTTCTGACTTAAAGAACTTGTGCAAGAAAACTCACAAATTTGCACAACTGCTACTAATTTTCTTTGCCCTCAACCTAAATGACTGCTTCCTCCCTCTTCAAATGGCGGCACTTTGTGCGATTCGCTGCTAGCTGAGTCACTAACCTCCGGCTTTGCCGGAGGCTTGGGGAGGGAGCCGTTCAAAGCGGCTTGCACTTACCACTCATCGCTGAGTCGCAATTGCTTGATACATTGATCTTCCGCTTCTTGCTGTTATCTCTCAAGAACTGCCAAAGCCCGTAACCGAAGCAGTACAACGTTCCCGGTCACGGCTGCAGTAGCCCTGAACTCAGCACCAGTGGCTTGCTTCAGTCCGCTGCACCGGGGTTGTTGTACTGCGCCATGATTGACCACGTTCACTTTCAACTAAGTTTCGTTAACTAGATTCAAAATCTGGTTGTACAGGGCTGAAGATACTCGAAACTCTGAGGTGGCAATCAAAGCATCCATTGAGGGCTTCACAGCCACAATTAGATTTTTCCGTTTTGCCTCAACTAAAATACCCAGTAGCCCAGTAATCTTGATTCCTAAACGGTCAGCTTCTGCCCTGCCACGACGCTCATCAATGAGTAGTAGATCTGCTCCAAGTTCCAAAGCCAGCGCAATTGCTTCAGATTCTCCAGCATCTAATCTCACCTCGCTTTGAAGTCGCTCAACAACCTCACGGTTAGCAATTAATCTGACTTCTAACCAACTAGTTGTTTGGACTTCAGCACTTCCTGGAACAGGCGGCTCTATGTCTACAAGCTCACGATACACTGCTTCTGGAATGATGACCTGTTCGTAGAGAAGAGGCAAGAGTCTTAGCTGGTCTATTGCTGCCAAATTCGTGATTGCTGATGTGTCGCTAATGACAATCACAATCGCCCCAACTCCCGTAAGTTCTTCAAATCCAACTCAAAATCTTCAATATCATAGGAATACAGTGCAATCTTTCGCTGCTTCAAGAGCTGGCGAAAAACATTGAGCGGCATATCTGCTAAGCGGCTGGCGTAGCCAAGCGTTAAACGCCCAGTTTGAAACAGATAGATGGCAACTTCCTGGCGAAACTCACTTGGTGTAAGTTGAGAGGCTTGCAGGATTTCATCTGAGATGACAACACTCATAAGAGGGCTACCTTATCGACCACATCCTTAGAGTAACCTAAAACATTCTGATACCGACAGATAACCTTGAGGTACTACTGGTTTGTCAGTTTTAATTTTGTGTGTAGATGACTTTTGAAAGCTTTGTTGGTAAGCGCATGCAAAATCTATTCACTCACAATTTTAAGCTTGACAAACCACTACCCCACCTTGGAACCAGCAGTACAACTATTTCTTCAACGGCTATATGATTCAGTGAATGTTGCCGCAAACATTAAATACGGTAACTGGATAGATCAGCCTCTAAGCGCCCGTATTAGGTACTCTTCAACCGAGTCCAGTATTGGTCATAAATCTCAATGGCATTCTCAACCGGGGCAATGCCTTCACACTTCGCCAATATTTCTGAAGTGGGGAACAAATCTGTATTGCCCGTCAATTCCTTGGGCAATCGATCGACAACGGCTTGATTGGGAGTTGCAAACTGCAATTTCTCTACTGCAAAGGCAGAATTCTCAGGCTCCAGCATGAAATTAATCCAGGCATAAGCGGCATCAGGATTGGGAGCCGTAGTTGGAATCACCATTGTGTCTGTCCACACAGAAGTGCCGCTGTTGGGAATCACATAATCCAAATCGGGGTTATCCAACACTAGAGCGTTGCCCAGGATGGAGTATGTCATTGACAGAACCAGATCGCCAGAAATTAACTGGTCTTCCCAGCCGAAGGATTGGAAGGATGCGATCGCAGGCTTAAGTTCCAGCAGCTTTTGATAGGCTTCCTCTAGTTCAGCAGGGTTTGTGGAGTTATAGGAATACCCCAGAGATTTCAGCGTGGCTCCCATCACTTCTCGAACATCATCGAGTAATGTGATCTTGCCTGCAAAGCGATCGGTGTCTTCCCAGAGATCATTCCAATCCATTGGGCCTGGACTCAAAACTTGAGTGTTGTAGATAAATCCAGTTGTCCCCCAACTGATGGGGACGCTATGGGTGTTGTTGGGGTCATAAGGAGGACTTTGCCATTGAGCAAGCAGATTGTTCAATCCCGCTATTTGAGAATGATCTAACTCCGTGAGCAAGTCCAGATCAATCATCTGCTTCACCATGTAATCGGAGGGGTAGAGAATACTGTAAGCCCTTCCTCCGCCTGCTTGCATCTTGGCAAGCAACGTTTCATTAGAATCATAGACATCAGTGACGACTTCAATTCTGGTCTTTTCGGTGAAACGTTGATTCACCTCTTCATTGGCATAGTCTGCCCAGGTGTAAATGTAAAGTGGCTCAGAATTTGTTGCTTGGGCATTGGGCTGCGCTTCAGCCGTTGGCGACTCTGATTGGCGGCGTTGACAGTTGGCAAGGGCAACAGCGGATAGTGCAGCGGTTGAGAATTGCAGAAATCGCCGTCGCGTTGGATAGCTCAGCGATTGGGTTGGATAGAACAATTTTTTAGGAGTCATAGGGCTGTTCCTCCAATGCAAAAACTTAACTAACCTTTGAATATGCTCTCAGCCAAGCGTTCTACCCCTGCACTCCGTCCCAAGGAATGAGAATTAAATCACTCCGGCATTCTCCCATATAGGCGAACGGCCATTCGCCCTAACCCAGAAATCGATTCTCAACTTTATTTGATTTGCAATCCTAAGCCGTTGGCTATCAGTATATCGCTTCTGAGGAGACCACACCCCCTTCTCAGATCGGTAGGATGTCTCTCCTCTACTGATATCGCTCGTGAGGATAATGATCGCTCGCTCTGGTAGGATTAATCCTGTCAGTCCAAATCTGAAAAAAATCTAAAACTGCCATGAGCCACCCGTTAGATGCCATTCCTCCCCACGGTGGGCACCTGATCAACCGTGTCTGCCCTCCTTCGCAGCGAGAAGAATTTCTTGACAAGGCAGGACATCTGCCCAGAGTGCAATTGGACGATCGTGCCTTCTCAGATTTGGTGATGATTGCGATCGGTGGTTTCAGTCCGCTAACGGGGTTTATGGAGCAAGCCGACTACGATCGGGTCGTGAACGAAATGCACTTGATCAACGGGCTACCGTGGTCAATCCCGATTACGCTTTCAGTGACAGAGGAAGTGGCAGCCCCTCTGAAGGAAGGAGGCTTGATCCGGCTGGATGATTTTACAGGTCGGTTTGTGGGGGTTTTAGAGCTAACTCAGAAATATCAATACGACAAGCTTCATGAAGCCCTCCATGTTTATCGCACTAACGAAGAGCAACATCCTGGAGTACAGGTGGTTTATAACCAGGGAGCGGTCAATTTAGCAGGCTCAGTCTGGTTGCTTCAGCGTGATTCTGACCCTCGCTTTCCAAGCTATCAAATTGACCCTGCCGAGTCGCGTGTTCTGTTTAAGGACAAGGGATGGAAAACGATCGTCGGTTTCCAAACTCGTAACCCCATTCACCGCGCCCACGAATACATCATTAAATGTGCGCTAGAAACTGTAGATGGCTTGTTTCTACATCCTCTTGTGGGTGCCACTAAAGAAGATGATATTCCGGCAGATGTGCGGATGCGGTGCTATGAAATCATCCTGGAACATTATTTTCCAAAAGATCGAGTCATTTTAGCGATCAATCCGGCAGCAATGCGGTATGCCGGACCACGAGAAGCGATTTTCCATGCACTTGTGCGAAAAAATTATGGTTGTACACATTTTATTGTCGGACGCGATCATGCAGGCGTAGGAGATTACTACGGTACCTACGATGCTCAATACATCTTTGATGAGTTTGATTCAGCCGCTTTAGGCATTACGCCAATGAAGTTTGAACACGCTTTCTATTGCCTCCGAACTCAACAGATGGCAACGACTAAGACCAGTCCTAGTTCACGAGAAGAGCGGGTTCATCTGTCAGGAACGAAAGTGCGAGAAATGTTACGTCGTGGAGAGTTGCCACCTCCACAATTCTCTCGTCCGGAGGTTGCCGCAGAATTAGCAAGTGCGATGCAAATCAAGGAGTTGAGCTATGATATCTAACGCTGCACTGGAACACTGTACTGGTGTCACAGTTCTGCCGCATTTCTACTATAGCAGTAGCCAGCGTGATTAGGACATTAAGGTTGCACAGAACAAATGGGGGTCAAGGGGGCAAGCCCCCTTGTGGGACGAAGTCCCCACGCCCCTCTTTCTAAGCAGGTTCATAGAAAATTGGTATTAGGACATTGAGATTAAAGGGGGTGTGGGGCTTCGCCCCCAGCCAGGGGTGGAACCCTTGCACCCCGTCCTAACCCAAGTGGCTGTCGCCATACATCAAATGCGATCGGGGCTTTCGGATAGGCTCTAAGCTGTTCCACACTTAGTCTGCATCAGTGGATGAGCAAGATGCCCATCCCACAAGAACTCTGAGAATGGGTATGTGCAAATTGAAAGTGGTTTAGGGTTGGAAGTAACTCTGCTACACGAGGGTCGCCATTGCTCGTTTCACCGCGTCGATCGCCTGCTCAATCTCAGCCGCACTGACAATCAGAGGCGGTACGAAGCGAACGACTTTAGGACCTGCCGGAACCATGAGAACGCCTTCAGAGATCGCCGCTTTGACGATATCGCTGGAAGTCAGTTCCACATCGGAATTCAACACCAAGCCGTTGATCAGTCCCCATCCCCTAACCTCGCTAATCAGGTTGGCGTAGGTCTGAGCGATCGCCCGTAAGCCCGATCGCAGTTGTTCTCCGCGTTCCTGGACATTCGCCAGGATATTTTCCTGCTCCAGAGTACGACAGACAGCCAGAGCAACGCCCGTCGCAAAAGGGTTGCCACCAAAGGTGCTAGCGTGATCGCCCGGTTGGAAGATGTCGCAGGAGGATTTGCACAACATCGCGCCGATCGGAATGCCGCCGCCCAGACCTTTTGCCGAGGTGAAAATATCCGGTTCGATGCCAAGGTTTTCGTAACCCCAGTAATGTCCGGAACGTCCCATGCCAACCTGGACTTCATCCAGAATCAACAGAATGCCCTTTTCATTGCAGATCTCGCGGATGCGCTGGAAATAGGCAATCTCACCCGGACGAACCCCACCTTCGCCTTGCAACGCTTCTAGCATGATAGCCGCAACCTGACGCTCACGGCTATCGAGATGGGCGATCGCCTCTTCCAGGGCTGCCAAATCGTTGTAAGGGACGTAATAGAATCCCGGCATTAACGGATCAAAATTCTTCTGATACTTGGGTTGTCCAGTCGCGGTGATGGTTGCCAAAGTGCGTCCGTGGAAGCTGGCATGGGCAGTGATGATGATCGGATTGTGGATGCTAAGCACTGTATGGGCATACTTACGAGCGAGCTTGATGGCTCCTTCGTTGGCTTCGGCTCCAGAATTACAGAAAAAGGCGCGATCGGCACAAGAATGTTCTACCAGCCACTTTGCTAATTCGCCTTGCTCTTGGGTGTAATAGAGATTGGAGACATGGTGGAGTTTTTGAATTTGCTGTGTCACGGCTTCAACCATGATCGGATGAGCATGACCCAGTGTGCAGGTCGCAATTCCGGCAACAAAATCTAAATATTCTTGCCCATCCGCATCCCAAACGCGGCAGCCTTTGCCTCGCTCCAGCGCGATCGGGAAACGAGCATACGTGTTCATTACATGTTGTTCAAAGTCGGCGGCGCTGAAACGCAGAGACGGGACGCTGACACTGGGTAATTGGACAAGGGTTTCTGGACTCACAGGTTGTTCCTCTTGAAAACAAAACAATCAACACAAAATTATCGAGACGACTAGACTACTAAATTTGCAGTGAGAAAGCCACAGGGAGGTTGATATAGCTAAGTGCTGAGTGCTGAGGACTGAGGGCTGAGGACTGAGTGCTGAGGGCTGAGTGCTAAGTCAGGATGGATTGACCGTTTGCCTTTCAGCCTTGGGCAATGTCCTAACCACGCTGGTTACTGCTATAAAACAAGAATTTGGATATGCAACTTGAAAGTGGCTTAGTTTAGCACTGGATTGACTCACACTCAACTCTGGCGATTTCAGGGTATCTACTCTTAATGATAGAAAAATCTCCATACTGACTTCGCGTGATCCAGAGCCAAATCATGTCAGGGTTTGATAGCATTCAGCCAGTGTTGGATATCCGTTGGTAGCTCCGATCGCGTTCTGGTCGTGGCATCAATGCAAATGTGAATAGTCTTGGCTTGACTGACTCGCTTGTCAGCGTTCTCTGACGCAAAAATCATATAGGCAATTTCAAATTTGCTCTCACTCAGCAACCTGGGCTGAACATGAATGGCATATTCCTCCCCACAGAACATCGGCTGAAAAAAATCAACATCGGCATGGACGATCGGCATTGCCACCCAATCTCCGCTAAAAAACGATCGCAAATCGATTCCCGCCGTCGCTAGGGATGCCTCATATGCTTCGTGGCACATGGCTAGCACATTCGCAAAATAGACGATTCCAGCCGCATCCGTGTCTTGAAAACGAATTGTGCGATGGTAGATGAATGGCATAGTGAGGAGTAAGAGCGAAGATGTGGGAGATGATTTTTCAGCTTATTCCAGAAGAGTTTTTGCCAAATGTTTCGCCTACTTCTTGAACATCTTCTTAGAGAAAGGGACGATCGCCTATGACCCTAACCAACGAATTCGCTATCCAACAGCGCCTTGAAGAACTGCGAACGCTACTGCAACGAGCA
This sequence comes from Cyanobacteria bacterium RU_5_0, assembly GCA_012033255.1. Classification (GTDB taxonomy): domain Bacteria; phylum Cyanobacteriota; class Cyanobacteriia; order Elainellales; family Elainellaceae; genus JAAUSF01. The sequence continues at coordinate 106,361 of JAAUSF010000004.1, read as the reverse complement.
AATTACGCCTACCATGTACTAGACACTCCAGAAATGGAGGATGCCGTCTACGACAAGCTATATCGGGAACTGCAAGACCTGGAACAGCAATATCCTCAGTTTGTCACGCCGGATAGCCCCACGCAACGAGTTGGGGAGAAGCCTTCAACCCGCTTCACCTCGGTTAAACACAACATCCCGCTTTACAGCCTGGAAAATGCCTTCAATCTGCCAGAGTTCGCCAATTGGCAGGAACGTTGGCGACGAGTTGCCCCCAAAGTAAACACATTTGAGTATGTCTGTGAGTTAAAAATTGACGGAAACGCCTTAGCCCTGACTTACGAAAATGGCGTGTTAGTCAAAGGGGCAACCCGTGGCGATGGCGTGATGGGCGAAGAAATTACTCAAAATGTGAAAACCATTCGATCGATTCCCCTTCGCCTCAACCTGGACAATCCACCGCCGATCGTCGAAGTCCGAGGTGAAGCATTTTTGAGCTTAAACATCTTTGAGCAAATCAATCAGGAACGAGAGCAAGCCAAAGAAACCCTCTTTGCTAATCCACGGAACGCCGCCGCAGGCACTCTCCGCCAACTTGATTCTCGCATTGTCGCGAAACGAAAACTCGATTTCTTCGCCTATACGCTGCATCTTATTGAAGACAAGGAGAATTCAGCTTCACCAGAGCAATCCCCTGTAAATACCTCCAGCGAACCATTCCCACCCCATCCTCTCATCCCCTCATCCCCCCATCCCCTCATCCCCCCATCCACCCAATGGGAGTGCCTCGAACTCTTGCAGAAAATGGGCTTTAAGGTGAATCCCAATCGCACCCTCTGTATGTCCCTGGAAGAAGTAGGGGAATACTACGATCGCTGGTCAACTGAGCGCCTTGCGCTGCTTTACATGACAGATGGTGTGGTCGTAAAGATTAATTCCCTCGCGTTGCAGCAGCAAATCGGTTTTACTCAAAAGTTTCCACGCTGGGCAGTGGCGCTGAAGTATCCGGCGGAAGAAGCTCCAACGATCGTTGAAAACATTAGCGTGAATGTGGGACGGACGGGGGCAGTGACACCCTTGGCGGAGTTACGTCCGGTGCAGTTAGCAGGGACAACGGTTTCACGAGCGACGTTGCATAATGCCGATCGGATTGCAGAATTAGACATTCGGGTGGGTGACACGGCGATCGTGCGAAAAGCAGGCGAGATTATTCCGGAGGTGCTGCGGGTTTTGCCGGAATTACGTCCAGCGAATGCAGAACCCTTCCAGATGCCAACCCATTGCCCAGAGTGCAGTCAGCCATTGTTCCGTCCGGCAGGGGAAGCCGTAACGCGATGCATTAATAGTTCCTGTCCGGCAATTTTACGCGGCGCATTGGAGCATTGGGCAAGTCGAGATGCAATGGATATCAACGGCTTGGGCGAAAAATGGGTGCGGCAGTTTGTCGATCGCGGACTGTTGCATACGGTGGCTGACCTGTATGACTTGACGATCGAGCCGTTGATGACCGTGGAGCGGATGGGCAAAAAATCAGCACAGAATTTGCTGGAGGCGATCGAACAATCCAAATCGCGTCCGTGGTCACGAGTGCTATATGGTCTGGGCATTCGGCATGTCGGCAGCATCAATGCTCAGGTCTTAACAGAACAGTTTCCGACTGTAGAGGCATTGGCGGAGGCTGAAGTAGAGGCGATCGCATCGGTGTATGGAATTGGCAACGAGATTGCTCAGTCGGTTTATCAGTGGTTTCGGGTGCCTGCAAACCAGAGCTTAGTCGATCGCTTGCAAACCGCAGGAGTGCAATTAGTTGGAGAAGCGAAGGCAACAAAATCGACCTGTGGCAAGTCTTTAACAGGGAAGACATTTGTGATTACGGGAACGTTACCCAACCTGTCGCGGGATGAGGCAAAAGTCTTAATTCAAAACGCAGGTGGCAAAGTCACGAATTCCGTCAGTTCCAAAACAAACTATCTCGTGGTGGGTGACGATGCGGGTTCCAAATTAATCAAAGCTCAGGCGTTGAAAATCACCCAGTTGTCCGAAGCGGAATTACTGGGATTAATGGCATCTTTACAACAGGGATCACCCTAACTTTATGTCCGATTGTTACAGTGAGCTAAAAGCCCTCCTCGACCATTAATTTTTATGAGCCGTGTTGATTTGGCTACGTTTTCTGTTGCTGGGTCAGTTGCGCGTTACAAAACTTTCTGCCATTCTGCTTGGATGCGAATTGCGTTGGGGTTAGGGCTGTTGCCAGTCGTGTTGAATGCGGGATCGGCACTCGGAGCCGAGCGGATTACCCTAACCTATGGTGCATTGGAGCGATCGATCTCCGTGGAATCGCTAGAAATTTATGCTAGAGATGGTGAAATTCCGAGGGATTTGAGAGCCTATATTCGTCTCTTGGACAAAGATCAGCTTCAGGAGATGCGTCAGTTGCTCACCGCCAAAGCTGATTTGTCTCCGATCGTCATCTCTCAATTTCTTTATACCGAACAGGGAGAAGCCCTTTTGAGGCGCTTGGGAGAGGTCGTGCGAACCGAGTCAAATCTGTCTGGCTTCTATGCCATCCGATCGGCACTCATCCTGGCGGCATCCGAACCTGAAGGGCTGACTGTTCTGAATGTTCTACAAGAATTTCCTCTGGATAATGTCCGGATTGACATCAGCCTCGCCTTACAACTCGTTGGAGAACTAGAAGATTTAATTCAGCAAACCCAAGACGCGATCGCGCTAGTTGAGGAGCAGTCTGCACTCGAAGCATCGGCTGGAACCAGTATAGATCTCTCTAGATTGGCAGATTTACGACCGCCCGGTTCCTATCACTGGCAAAAACATTCCATTAGCTTGAATGATTTGCGCCGTAATCGTTCCTTTCCAGTGGATCTCTATCTACCAGAGACACAAACGGGAGAGCCGATTCGATCGGCTCCGGTCATTGTGATATCGCATGGGTTAGGTTCCGATCGCAGCACCTATGCCTACCTCGCCCAACATCTCGCCTCCTATGGGTTTGCAGTCGCCGTTCCAGAGCATCTTGACAGCAACGCTCAACAACTCCAATCGTTGCTGTCAGGGGTTGCGCGTGAAGTGACTCCTCCCGTTGAATTTATCAATCGACCGCTGGATGTCAAATATTTGCTGAATGAACTCGACTACCTTTCCCACAGCGATCCAGATTTCCGAGGAAGACTCAATGTGCAGCAGGTGGGTGTGATTGGTCAGTCGATGGGAGGCTACACAGCCCTGGCACTGGCAGGCGCAAATATCAACTTTGAGCAACTCGCAGCCGATTGCACAGAAGATACGCTGAATCTCTCGCTCTTGCTGCAATGTCGGGCGCTAGAGTTGCCTCAAGCGATTCCCGATTTTCGAGACGATCGCGTTAAAGCCGTGATCGCAATTAACCCAATTGGCAGCAGCCTCTTAGGTCAAGCTGACTACGCCGCAATCCAGATTCCTGTGATGATTGTGAGTGGAGGAGCCGATACTGTTGCGCCAGCCCTACTCGAACAAATTCGTCCGTTTACCTGGCTGCAAACTCCAGATAAATATCTGCTGCTATTGAAAAACGGCACTCATTTTTCGACGATCGACGTTCCCAATCCCACGGCGGCTACTGATGGCGAAATCGTCCAGTTACCGGCTGAACTTGTGGGACCCGATCCAAGATTGGCCCATACCTATCTCAAGAGCATGAGTTTAGCGTTTTTTACTGGCTACATTGCCAACCAAACCGAGTATCTTGCCTATTTGGATGCCGCCTATGTCAACCAGATTAGCAATGCCGCCTTACCTGCTCGATTGGTGCGATCGCTCACTCCCACCCAACTTGCCAAAATCACAGGCGAAGAACTGTCAAACTCTACACCCTCCAGAAACGCCGACTCTCGCCTCAGAAATTATCAAGACTGATTTGAATCTGTTTGAACATGGCGGGTTTCAATAGTGTCCAATACTCTCACCCGCCCGGACGGCAAGCTGCTCATTCCTAACTGGATTTGAGATGACTTAGCGGTGTCGGTAGACCATCAATGCTGACCTGATTTTTCTGCTTATGATAATCCTGTAATCCTGCCTCGCCCTTCTTAGCTGCCCACTTTACCAAGTTATCCCGGTACCCGATCGACTCATAGAGCGGTACCCCAAACCCGCAGGAGGTTTGAACGCGATCGATCGCTGCCACGATAATCTGACGAGTTCCGGCGATCGGGGTGAACTGAGCCTGAAGACTATCCCACTCCAACGCACTCGGAAGAATAGTACGCCCCTGTCCATAGAGCCGCAAGATGCAGGGTGAGCCTGCAAAGGCACAAAACATAATCGTAATTCGCCCATTCTCTTGCAGATGCGCGGAAGTTTCGTTGCCACTTCCTGTCAAATCCAGGTATGCCACTTGATTCGGGGAAAGGACGCGGAAACAGTCTAAGCCCTTGGGAGAGAGGTTGATATGTCCTGTAGGGCTGAGTGGCGCAGTTGCCACAAAAAATATCTGTTGTGCCGCTATGAAGGCTTGCAGATCATCAGTGATGCGATCGAATACTTTTGCCATAGAAGGTGCCCTATCGTGACGTTAACGTCTTCCTGGTCGAAATTTAAATTCCCCTTAATACCATCGCTCGGTAGCTCGTAGTAGCGTGGCTATGGCATTATAGCTACCCAACCCTTCTGCACTCCTGAGACTCTCATCATGGATCTCAATCTTGATCTCAAGCGTTTTCTCGTTTGTGCTGCGCTGGCATTATTGGTCATCAGTGGGATTGTACGTGTGATTCAACCCATCTAACAATAGTTAGGGCAATCCTGAGTTAGGGTACGATCGCCTCTAACACTCTTCTGGTAAAGAGTTAGTTTAGACGCCATGTGCAACTTCTTTACATCTCTTGTGGGATGGGCGTCTCGCCCGTCCGGATCGGGGCAGGCAAAATACCTACCCCCGCACGAAACAAAGCCTGTAGCTGTAAAGTTGCACATCACGTGAATCACAGCACGTTCATTCAAATGCCATCCCGCACTTAGTCAATCAACATGAAAATTTCTGCTTATTGGTCGCTTTTGCTGACGGCTACTGCCACTTTGCTTTTTCCATCTGTGGCTCACGCTGAGGAATGGTTTTACCTCACCACGGATGATGTCGGTATTCGGAGTTTTATCGATCGAGAATCAATCACCCGTACCGATGACAATATCGTTAGAGCCGGTTGCACCAGTTAAGATGCAATCAGTAGCTCTATTAATTCTCAGGTAATTCTTCAGGCGTAAGTTATGACTGTCCGCAAAGATACCCTGTTCGAGCGATTTCTGTCTCCCATTTTCAGCACGTTTCTTCTGGATAGAGACGCGATGCTTCAGTATTCCCGGAGCAAAGATTGGGAGAAAGAGAGCGATCGCTTTCGCCTGCCTCACTTCACCTATCCCAAATATTACTGCTCTCAAAACTTTCACGGGATCGAGGGCGGTTATTTGCATCCGAATGCTGCGATCACTTATGACCCAATCACGCAATATGTCTTACCGCCAAACGAAGCATGGGTTCGTCAAGAATTGCTCGATCGCATTCGCTGTAAACCGCAACGGATTTTAGATTTGGGCTGCGGCACAGGCTCAATGACCGTGATGTTAAAGCGATCGTTTCCCCATGCCGAAGTCATCGGTATTGACTTGTCGCCTTATATGCTCGTTGCCGCCGATGATAAAGCCAGAAAAGCCGGATTGCCCATTCAATTTCGTCATGGCAACGCTGAACAAACGGGCTTTGCTGAGGCGAGTTTCGATCTAGTGACAGCCTCATTGCTGTTTCACGAAACACCGCCGAGCGTCTCCTGCGAGATCTTGCAAGAATGCTGCCGACTGTTGCAGCCGGGTGGCGAAGCGTTGATTTTAGACGGCAATCAATCAACATTGCGATGGGCAGATTGGTTAACAGAAGTTTTTGAGGAGCCATACATCAAAGCCTATGCAGCAGGCAGCGTCGATGTCTGGATGAGATCTGCTGGATTTGGCGATGTTCGCACTGACGATATTTGGGGATTGCATCAAGTCACCCGTGGCGTGAAACCCTTGCCCTATGAGAAGGTAGAGTTTGAGCAGGCAAACACGGTCAAGAGCGATCGGCAATGGGCGATCGGATGAGGGAGCCATTATTAAGCAGATTTCATATGACCCATCATAGCAATAGCCAGCGTGGTTAGGACATTGCCCAAGGCTGAAAGGCAAACAGTCAATCCATCCTGACTCAGCACTCAGTCCTCAGAACTCAGCACTTAGCTATGGTTCCCTCAAACGACTTTCATCCCTAGCAGTACGAAGCGGGAGACAAACACCGCCGCGAGAATCCATACGGCAATGTTGATTTCATGAGCTTTACCTTGAAAGGCTTTGATTAGTGGATAGGTGATGAAGCCAGCCGCCAACCCTTCCGCGATCGAAAAGGTTAAGGGCATCAGCAGAATCGTCAGGAAGGAGGGGATCGATTCGGCGGGATCGAACCAGTTAATTCCAACAACGTTGCTTGCCATTAGAACGCCCACAATCACGAGGGTTGCAGCCGTAGCGAATCCGGGAATCGCTGCAAACAAGGGGATGAACAGGACAGATAGCAGGAAAAATGCGGCAACCACCACTGCCGTGAACCCTGATCGTCCTCCTTCTGCGACGCCCGATGCAGATTCAACATAAGTGGTGACAGTCGAGGTTCCCATAATCGCGCCAACAGTTGTGCCGATCGAATCGCCTACAAACGCTCTGCCCGATCGCGGCAACTCCCCTTTTTCGTCCACCATGCCTGCCTGAAGCCCAACTCCTGCTAGCGTTCCAACGGTGTCAAACAAATCCACGAACATCAGTACGAACACTACTGCAATGAAATTCGTCAGATTGGTGCTATTGAGTTGGCTGAACCCGACAAATGCCTGACCAATTAAATCCACAGGCATCTGGGGAACGGCTACGATTCCTTGAGGCGGCGGTGAAATTTGCAAAATCCAGCCCAGGATGGCAGTGGCTAAAATACCTAACAGCAATGCTCCTTTGAGGCGACGAGCAACCAATGCAGAAGTAATCAGCAGTCCGGCGATCGCCATCAACGTCTGAGGAGCGCCTAAGTCACCTAACGCAGTTTTGGTTGCCTCATTTGCCACAATAATTCCGGCTCCGCCCGTTGCCGGATCGCCCGATAGCCCAATGTAGGCAATGAATAGCCCAATTCCGACGGCTGTTGCTCTTTTCAGGCATTCAGGAATTGTCGTAATCATCAAACTGCGAACACTAGATGCGGTGAGGGCAATCAGCAGTAGCCCTTCAACCAGAACTGCACTGAGGGCTAAGCGCCAATCGATACCCAGCGTCAGGACAACAGTGAACGCAAAGAAAGCATTTAATCCCATGCCAGGAGCCATCGCAAACGGATAGTTGGACATCAAGCCCAAAATCAGCGTCGCGATCGCCGATGAAACGGCAGTCGCAATTACCAATTCCCCGAACAAATCACCCGGTTGCTGAAGAAAAATCGCGTTTGAGAGAATGCTGGGATTCACTACCAAAATGTAGGCCATTGTCACGAAAGTCGTGATTCCGGCAATAATTTCTGTCCGCAAATTTGTCCTCAATTCAGCAAATTTGAAGAAGCGGGCGATCGCGCCTTCCTCTGGCGATGGGCGATTGGGCGTAGGATTATCGGGCGTAGGATTGGGATCTAGCTCAGTAGAACGACTCATGCACCTCTGCCTTGTAGCGAAACAGGAATGTTTCAAATACTACGGCGGCTCAGACAAAGAGATGTAACAAAAGTTACAGATTTGCAAATCAGGATGGACAAGTCAGGTTGGTAAAGTCGCATTTGTAGACGTGAGGTTCTTGCCAACTAAGCGGAATTTCTAGTAAATCGCGCGTGCCTGTGATTCCTTGACCGATAAACAGCAACAGGGCAAGACAATTGAGAATGATATGCACATTCCGCCAAAGCTTGCTGCGATAGATTTCAGGATAAATTGCCAATGAAAAAATCATCAGCAGAGCAACCATGATGCCGTAGTAATAGTGCGATGTAAAAATATCTTTCCAGATGGCCGGATTTTGGAAAGCCGCAAGAATTTCTCCACGTCGGAAAACTTCTGGTTGCGACCCGATCAACACTAAGCCCATCCCCGTCAATATCGCAAAAACTCCCCGCCAGAGTTTGGGTTTGGCTTGGTTCAGCAGGACAAGGGAGGCGATCGTTAAGATGAACATCAGCCCGACGAACCAAAACCGAAAGGGTTCTTCTGTAAAGGTTTGAGCCGTAATCATTTTGTAAAAAATCGGGCGACCCATGCCTAGCAGCGCCAACCCAACCACTCCATTCGCCAACACCCGACCAACCCGGAAATGTTCAACTCCTACAGACGGAGGAATCTTACTTTTGCCGTCAGCCGTCTTCAGGCGGCGTTGGCGCACCTGCCACGCAAAATAACTTGCAATGCCGACGATTGGAAGAATAAGCGTAACGGCAAGTGCCGGATGAATCAAAAGCAAATAATCTTTAGCGCCCATCTCAGCTCTCTGCTTCAAGTTCTGTGTAAGGAATACGAACGAGATTTCTCAGTAGATGAAATGCGATCTTCAGGAAACTTTAACCCCCCAATTGTAGGGGTAGGTCTGTGCCTACGCTGGAAGATTTCGGGCACCTACAAAGGGATGCCCCTACCCAAAACATCCCTAAATTTAGCAACGCGGAACCACCTATGTTTGTTGAAACCTTTGTGAGAATCATATAACCGGATTCTTTGGAGAAGATGTCGGTTTACTTACAAAGCTTCACTTCACCCTTCACAGGAGATATCGTAAACCGATCGTGTCCTGTTAACCTGATTTTTCCCTGAGAGATGGGTTAGAACTAGTTAGGAATTCCGCAATGTTGATGGCTATGTCGGCTATCTTTAATGTCAGGCACACCGTGAGGTATCTGCGATGACCACCACTTCGCCGTTAGAAAGCCAGAGTGTGAAAAGCACGCGGCAAAAAAAATTTTCTCGCCCTCAAGTCGCTACGCTTGTCATGGTTGGTATTGTCGTTTTGTCAGGGGCGATCGTGGCGGCTTGGTTTGCCGGACAAGGCACCATCAGCAAGATTTTTGCTGAGCTAAATCAGCTTCAACAGAATCCCCCTTTGTGGCTAGAAGTGCCGATTGTCGCAGGTGGGTTTCTGCTGGTGCCCACGGTGATGCTATTCCTGATTGTGCTGGTGGTCATGAAAGTATCGCCGCAGCCCCGCGCATGGTCACGATTCGTCGTCGTCGGAATTTTGATGGCGCTGACCGTCCGATACCTCCTGTGGCGATCGTTCACCCTCAACCTCACCACGCCGCTCAATGGGGTCTTCAGCCTGGGGCTGTTTCTCCTGGAACTTTTGATGCTCTTCAGTGGCATGATTCAGCTATTTCTGATGCTGCGAGTGCGCGATCGACGACGAGAAGCCGATTGGCTATCAATGGATGTCGTAGAAACCCGCTACATGCCCACTGTGGATGTCATGATTCCCACTTACAACGAGCCTGCTTTTATCTTGCGGCGCACCATCATGGGCTGTCAGGCAATTGATTATCCCTTCAAAACGGTTTATCTGTTAGATGATACCCGCCGTCCAGAGATTAAAGCTCTAGCCGAAGAATTAGGCTGTGAATATCTGACTCGACCAGACAATCGCTTCGCCAAAGCCGGAAATTTGAATAATGCCTTCACCCAAACGAACGGCGAACTGATTGTCGTCTTTGATGCTGACTTTGTGCCCACAACCAACTTTTTGACCCGCACCGTTGGGTTCTTCCAAGATCCGCAAGTTGCGCTTGTCCAGACTCCACAAGCTTTCTATAACTCTGATCCGATCGCCCGCAACCTCGGCTTAGAAAACGTCCTTACACCCGAAGAAGAAGTGTTTTATCGGCAAATTCAGCCGATTCGCGATGGAGCCGGAAGCGTTATTTGTTCAGGGACTTCTTTTGTGGTGCGGCGTCGAGCCTTGGAAGAAACTGGTGGCTTTGTCACCGATTCCCTCAGCGAAGACTACTTCACGGGCATTCGTCTTTCCGCGCAAGGCTATCGCTTAGTCTATTTGGACGAAAAACTCAGTGCCGGACTCGCTGCCGAAAATATTGCGGCTCATGCCGTCCAGCGCCTCCGATGGGCACGCGGAACGTTACAAGCTTTCTTCATCAAAGCGAACCCGCTCACGATTCGAGGACTCAATCTCTTGCAGCGGGTAGCTCACCTGGAAGGGCTGCTGCACTGGTTCACGAGTATTTCTCGCGTAGGATTCTTGTTGATGCCCCTCGCCTACTCCTTCTTGGGCGTGATTCCGTTACGGGCAACCGCATCCGAACTGCTCTACTTCTTCTTGCCTTACTATCTAGTCCAGTTAGCCGTGTTTTCCTGGCTCAACTACCGCGCTCGATCGGCTCTGCTCTCAGATATTTATTCTTTGGTACTCTGCTTTCCATTGGCGCTAACCGTAATCCAGGTCATGCTGAACCCGTTTTCCAGAGGCTTTCGAGTCACGCCCAAAGGAACCGCCAGCGATCGCTACTCCTTCAACTGGAACTTAGCATGGCCTTTACTGATTCTGTTTATTGCATCCGCCATTAGCCTTTGGGTGAACTTAGGAATCTGCATGATCAAAGGAGGATGGGCAGCCGATTCGATCGAACGTGCGGATGCGATCAAAGGCATTGGGCTAGGGTGGATCTGGAGTACCTACAACCTAATCATGATTGGCATCGCCCTGCTGATTCTGCTCGATGTCCCGCGTCCTAGCCCCTTTGAGTGGTTTGATTTACGCCGCACCGTTAAGCTGAAAGTCATCCAGAATGGCGTAGAACGGGTCTTTTGGGGCGTCACCACGATGATTTCAGAAATCGGAGCAGAGATCGCGCTAACTCAACTTGGCTTTCCTAGCCTTGAGGATGGAGAGATGATTCACCTGAATCTGGAAATCCTCGAAAATGAGTTAATGCTTCAGGGTGAAGCCATCCGGACGGGCTTTCATGGCGACTTCCCAACTGTGCGAGTCAGGTTTGAACAAATTGATCTTCAGCAACAACGCCAACTCACAGAAATGTTATTCTGTCGCCCCGGACAGTGGAAGAGTCGATGTAGCCCCAACGAATTCCAATCGCTCTGGATATTGTTCCGAGTGCTGCTAAGACCGAAAGTATTATTCGATCGCAACGTTGATGTCAGCGCCATGTCAGTTGCTCAAGTGTGAGCTACTGTGTACCCAACTGATCACCGGAAGCAAAATGATCTAATGCTTCCTGAAATCGATCGCCCTCTTGAAGGAAGCTCGGATGCTCCTTGAGCAACTGTTCTAAATTCGCGGCTTCCTCTTTGATGGCAGAAGCTAAGATACAGGAAAACACAGGTCGCGATCGACAGGGGTAGCCGTCATGGTACAGTACAAACCACCGCAATTCCTTCCGACGGAGGAAGACCTCCCCGACAACGACGATACGCCTGTGGATAATGAGCTACATGTTCTTATGCCAAACTTGCTCCGAGCACTCTTGGTGCTGAACTGGGCAGATCGAACAGATTGGTTTTTAGGGATCAACATGGGACTCTATTACGATCCTGAAAAGCCTGCGATCATTCCGGATGGGTTTTTAAGTTTGGGTATCCCTCGCTTTCGAGCAAGCGGCAAATTGCGTCTGAGCTATCTCATCTGGCAAGAAAATATTTTACCTAAGTGGGTCTTAGAGATTGTTTCTCAAACTCCCGGCGGTGAATATACCGACAAGATGAGCAAATATGCTGCAATTGGTATTCTTTACTACACTATTTACAATCCAGACTATGGGCAACGCGACAAACACGATTCATTTGAAGTCTATCGGTTAGCCAACGATCGCTATGTCCGTCAGCTGGGCAACCCCGTTTGGATGCCTGAAATTGGCTTAGGAATTGGCAGTGAACAAGGGACTCACGAAGGATGTGCGCGAGAATGGCTGTATTGGTATAACCAACAGGGCGATCGTTTTCCTGCGCCAGAAAATTTGATTGCTCAAGAACGACAACGGGCTGAAGCCGCAGAGCAACAACTGGAGCAAGAACGGAGATTGTTAGAGCAAGAACGGAGGCTGCGAGAGGAGTTACTAGAACGACTGCGACAACGAGGAATCAACCCGGAAGCCCTCTAAACCGATCGACCCTATGACTAGCACCCTGAATGATTAGTTACCTCAAAGGCATCGTTGCAGCCATTCACAAACTCAGCAGCAATCGCATCATTCTTACGTTAGATGTAAATCATGTTGGCTATGATTTGCAAATTACATCGCGCCTGCTGCAAGAACTTCCGGCGATCGGCGAAACTACTCAACTGTTTACGCATCTACAAATTCGAGAAGACCAAATGGTGCTGTTTGGATTCGGTTCAATGGCAGAGCGAGATTTGTTTCGCCAATTAACCAGCGTTAGTGGGGTGGGTCCACAATTAGCAATGGCCTTGTTGGATGGGCTGAGTTTGCAAGAATTAGTGCAGGCGATCGTCTCCAGCAACACCCGTCTGCTTTCTCGCACTCCTGGAGTCGGAGCCAAAACCGCCGAACGCCTTGCCCTCGAACTCAAATCTAAACTTGCCGAATGGCGACTCGAAGCCGGATTAACCACTGCTCCCGACGCTGGACCCATCGCCAACATCCAAGAAGACGTAGAAATAACCTTACTAGCCCTCGGATATAGCAGCAGCGAAATCACACGGGCATTCCGAGCCGTCGGACAAAATACGGCTCTCGCCAAAAATGCCAACGCAGAAGATTGGATTCGAGAAGCGATCACCTGGCTCAGTCAATAATATGAAATCCGCTTGAATAGTACTCTGCATGAACGACGAGAGTTTACTGACGCAACTGCAAGAATGGATGACTGCCTTTGGGCTGCGAATTTTGATGGCGTTGCTCATTCTGTTAGTGGGCTTGCGAGTGGCGGCACTTTTGCAACGATTGGTCGATCGGGCAATGGAACGCGGTCGCATGGATGCCACCCTCACCTCATTTAGCAGCAGCCTCACCTATGTTGGAACGATCGTCCTTGTTACGATTGCGGCTCTGGCTCAATTAGGAATTCAGACAGCCTCATTCATTGCCATCTTAGGGTCAGCCGGATTAGCGATCGGTTTAGCCTTACAAGGATCACTCGCCAATTTTGCTGCCGGAATTTTGATTATCATCTTTCGTCCGTTTGACATTGATGACTATATTGAAGGTGCAGGAGTCGCAGGATTTGTAGAAGAAATTCACATTTTGACAACCACTCTAAAAACGATCGATAACCGCACGATCATCGTTCCAAATCGCAAATTGTTTGAGGAAAATATCACCAATTATTCTGCGAAATCAGTTCGTCGTCTTGATTTGGTATTTCGAGTCACCTATCAATCCGATTTGGATCAGGTGAAGCAAGTGATTTTGGCTGTGTTAGCTCAAGACGATCGCATTCTCAAAGAACCCCCACCAGAGATAGGCGTACTAGAGTGGGCAGATATTGGGATTAGAATTGCAGTTCGCCCTTGGGTCAACACCACTGACTATTGGGGAGTCTATTTCTTCCTACAAGAAGCCATGAAAAAACGCTTTGATGCCGAAGGAATTCACATTCCCTCAACTCTGCCACCTATTCCTTGAACTGAACCGGTTTCATAGGGATAGCTCAATCAACTGTTTGTCAGGTTCAAACTCCTCCTGCTGACTGGCAACTTCGAGCCAACCTTGAATCGCATCGATGAGCATCTCTAACAAATGCTCTTTCGTTGATTTTGCGATCGGTCGGGGCAGACACGTCGGTCTGCCCTCTAATCCAGGGCAACCACACAGGGGGGCAACCACACAGGGGGGCAACCACACAGGGGGGCAACCACACAGGGATTGCCCCGACGCCACGGCAACCACACAGGGATTGGGCAACCACACAGGGATTGCCCCGACACCTTGCCATCCATCAACAGAAAATTTACAGGTGGTAATTATCCTCACTTAACACCGAAATCAAAACTCACACTAGTTCAACGAACTCTGCTTGTTGCGCCATTTGCCGGATGGAGTCATAGTCCCGATCGCGAACCTCGACAAATTTTGCGATCGCGCCTTGGTGCAAAATAGCGCGACCTTGAGGTGTCGTATGCATCTGAAGAAATGCTTTCTGAATGGCTTGCTTTAAGGGCTTGGACAGTTGTGTTGAGACAACCCACGGCGGCACCGGACTGGGACCCCAAGTATCAATCAGGCGAATCTGTAAGCTAATTTCTGGGTGCTGTTGGATTTCGGTATTCAGAACCGTATTATCGATCGCCGTTGCATCCACCTTGCCATCAATGAGGAGTTGTAAGGATGCCTGATGAGAGCCTGATTCTACAACAGCGCCAAAGTATCCTGATAGTTCTCCCATTTTGGCGAGTTTGTAGCGGGTCAGATAAAAGCCAGAGTGCGATCGCGATTCATTATATGCCCATGTCGCTCCTCGTAAGTCTTCAAACTGCTGAAATGGGCTATCCCGATGCACAATCACATGGGAAAAATAAACGGGTTGTTGCTGGTGCTGTTCATCTTGCATCACAGGGGCCACCAACAATTCGACGATCGGCGGATGGCGATCGGCTTTCCACACATAAGGTAGTCCACAAATCCAGCCCACCTGAATTTCACCTTGATCTAACTGTCGCTCTCGCGCTTGCCAGGAAATATCACCGACAAATTCTGTAGAAAGCTGTGCCTGTTCTCCCGCATACGCCGTGATCAAACGACAGAGTTCATCCACATTGGCTGCCATGCAAGACGTAAACTTAATCCGTTTCATTCTGATAACCTTAATCTTGGATTAGTCTCTCAATGTTCTTTCGTTAACCAGCTTCAAAAGGTAATCCCGCTATCCTAGCAAAGAGGCTGATTCTATTTGACACTGAAGGATAACCGTTGTTGCCCTAAACCTATGTCTAACCTGTTTGATTTGGTTCGTGAAGGTGGTCCAGTCATGTATCCCCTGCTGGGCTTGTCGATCGCTACGATCGCCTGCGGTTTAGAGCGTACCTGGTTCTGGTATCAGCTTTTGAGTCAGGAAGACCGAATTGTGCATGATGTCCTTGCAGCTGCTCGCTACAGTTTAGAAGATGCAAGGGAGATTGCTGAGCAGGCACATGATTTGCCCATCGGTCGTTTTCTCCTGGCACCTCTAAAATTGAGACAGCCCACCCCCGAAACGTTTCGATTGGCGATGGAAGCCGCCGGGGACAAAGAATTTGTGCATATGCGGAGGGGCGATAAGTTTTTGGAAACAGTCGTGGCGATCGCTCCCCTACTAGGATTACTTGGAACGGTTATCGGTCTAATTACTACCTTTAACAACCTTAACGTGGGAGGTGGCGGATCGGCAGAACAAGCTACCCAAGCGGCTTCTGGGATTGGTGAAGCCTTAATCGCAACGGCAAGCGGTATGGTGGTTGCCATCATGGCTCTAATCATTTTCCGAACAATGGTGTCGCTACAATCCAAACAGATAGATTACTTCTCGGAAGTTGGTTCAGAGCTAGACCTGATCTATCGACAGGTTTGGTATGAACCTGCAATGTCGAAAGCAGGCTATTTACCTATCCCTCCTAATTCCAATGCCCTCCCCTCTGAAATTACCTCTTCTAGTTAAGTTTTTATCAAATCGACGCTCAGGCCAACCCTATGCGATTCAAAAATCGACGCGCCTCTCATCAATTGCCAGAGGTAAACCTAATTCCGATGATGGACGTGCTGATGACCGTCCTCACCTTTTTCATCATCATTTCAATGACGCTGACGATTGAGCAGGGAGTCAACGTGGAACTACCCGGTCGTCCAGATGGAAATGCCTCTGCCCAAGGAAGCGATCGTCCAGCCCCCGCCGTAATTAGAGTTGCCCCAACCGGGATCACGCTGAACAATCAACCGACGACGGAACCTGAACTGGAGCAGCAGATCCAAACCTATCTGGCTCAAAATCCTGACGGTGTTATAGCCATTCAGGCGACTCCTGAAACTCCTTATGAGCAAGTCGTGCAACTTTTAGGTGATATGAAAGATATAGGCGGCAATCGTGTTTCACTGGTGATCGACTAAAGCAGCACCTCGACCCCCAATCCCAAAACTATGCGATTCAAACATCGACATCACGGCTCTCAGATGCCAGAAGTCAACCTGATCCCCATGATGGACGTGTTGATGACGGTTTTAACGTTTTTCATCATCGTTTCCATGACCCTCACAGGACAACGGATTTTTAATGTCAATCTTCCTACTGGACAGGGCAAAGGCGATTCGGAGCAAGGACGCGCCGCAACCCTGACGATCGGGATTGATCCACAAAAGCAAATCTCGCTCAAGAACGAACCCATTACCCAAACAGAACTGGCTCAGGAAATTCAAACGTTCTTAGCTGAGAACCCTGAAGGAACCATCATTCTAAAGGCAGATCGGGGACTGCTCTATTCTGATGTGGCTCAAGTGCTGAAAACCATGCGAGATGTCGGCGGCAACCGTGTCTCGTTATCCTTCGATCGAGACGGCAGCGACAGTTAGGTCATCCCAAGTCCATTTCACCTTAACCTGAAAATAACCCATACTTAACTTTATAACTTTTTCACATTATCAATTCTTAATCCTGACCAGCTACCTTGATCACTGAAGTGATTTGCGTCTAAACTTACCGCCTAGGAGTGTGATACATGGTGGCGAATGGAGTGAAAGTCAAACTTAATCGTCTTACCGTCATGGGGGCGATCGCGGCTGTCGCAACGGCTGTCTCTGCAACTGCCGTTTTATCTCAAGGAAACTCTGAGATCGCGATCGATGGGTCTAGTACCGTTTTCCCAATTACGGAAGCGGTAGCCGAAGACTTTCAGATTGAGAATGCTGGTATAAACGTGACTGTGGGTGTTTCCGGTACAGGGGGTGGTTTCACCCGATTCTGTGCTGGCGAAACAGATATTTCCAATGCGTCTCGTCCAATCAAGACTGAAGAAATTGAAGCGTGTCAGGCGGCTGGTATCGAATATATTGAATTGCCAATTGCCTATGATGCGCTCACGGTTGTTGTCAATTCTGAAAATACTCTCCTTGACAGCATCACCGTTGAAGAGTTGAAGACGTTGTGGGCACCTGAAGCACAAGGCACCATTACTTTGTGGAGCCAGATTCGGGATGGTTTCCCTGATGAAACGATCAACCTCTATGGTCCCGGTACTGACTCTGGAACCTTTGATTACTTCACCGAGGCGATCGTGGGTGACTCTGGGGCTAGCCGAGCAGACTATACTGCCAGCGAAGATGACAATGTTTTGGTTCAGGGTGTGGCTAGCGATCCGTTTGCGCTAGGATACTTTGGTTTCGCTTACTACGAAGCCAATAGCTCTCGCCTCAAAGCGTTGGCGATCGATAATGGAGACGGTCCCGTTGCCCCGACCAGAGAAAATGTAGAGAACGGCACATACCAACCTCTATCCCGTCCTCTCTTTATCTATGTCAACGCTGAAGCCGCTCAGCGTCCTGAAATTCAGGCATTTGTTGAGTACTATCTCACCAACACTGATTTGGTGACGGAAGTTGGGTATGTTCCCCTCCCTGCACGGGCTTATGAGCTATCTCAGCAGCACTTCAGTGAAGGTGCTACAGGAACTCGATTTGCAAACCGGGATATCGTCGGTATTGACATCGAAGAACTTCTACAACTGGAAGCAGAATAGTAGACTGTCACGACCAAAATTGTCGTGATTGAAAGGGTTGCATCTACTGATATGCCTCCGCCAGGGTAACCTGATATTCTATCCCTGGCGTTTTAATCACGAGTTCTTTGTAGGTGGGTATTCCGTTTATCAGTGCTTCCGTTGATGCATCTGACCCAAATAGGATACCCATCTTGTCGCTGAGTCTAGGTGTTTGGGGCAAGTTTTTGATTGCTCTGGCTTACCTTTTTTTCGGACTTTCAACAAGACGATCGCCGCTATCCCTTGAGCCATATGGGTAATCCATTTGACAATCAGCAAGAGCTACAGCTAGAGCAAGAATCTTCGCCGTGGAAGATTTTAGTTCGTCCAGCTTCATTGGCAATATTAGCCTCAATTGTATTGCATGGTCTGGCGCTTGTTATTCCCCTTCCCTCCCCTTCAGAAACGGCTACTGAGGCGGAGGAAGAAGAAACGGTCGATCTTTCTAGCCTTGCCGCTCTTGCCATTCCTTCACCGACTCCAACCCCAACCCCAACTCCAACGTCGCAAGTCAGTCCAACGCCTGTTCCATCCGTTGTCGCGACGCCAGTGCCGCAAGCTGTGTTCACGCCTTCTGCGGTACCTGTGCCTGCTCCTATTCCAATACCCGCCTCGGTTCCGGCTCCAGTCCCCGCTCCTGCGCCTGCTCCCGCTCCGGCTCTAACCCCTGCACCTACCCCTGCGCCTACCCCTGCTCCGGCTCCTGCGCCGCCCCCGCCTGCTGCACCCCCTTTACCAGTGTCGCTCACTCCAGAGCAAGCCCAAGCCCTTCAGCAAACGATCGCTCAGCTTGCCCAACGACGTGCCCAAGCCAGTGACGCGACCGGAGCCACGGAAAGAGCCTCTCTACAGACCCCAATTACCTGCGAAGAATTGGAAGAACACGCCACCGACTTTTTCACGAACTGTGGTACGCCTGGATCGCAACTTCAGTGGAAACCCGGAATTTTTTACATGGAAAGACGCCCGACTCAGCAACGAGAGCAGGCGTTGGCATACTTTCAGGAAAACTTCTCAAATAATGTTTTCACTGATACAGAACGGCAATATAGCAATTCCCCGCTTTACGAGGTGACGGGTGAAAATCCTGTGCCGTTTTACATGAGCTTGATAGGGACAGGGTTAGGGAATAGCACAACGATCGCCTTTTTTTGGCTGACTGACCCCACTCAAACGGTTGCCCCACCTCCATAAGTCAAAAACAGAGCAACTCAATCAGTATAAGTAAACTACCCCTCGCCGCTTACGAGTCGTCGAGGGGCTTTCAGCAGCCCTAGAGAGTCATTAGCTGAGTGAACAGCTAAGTCTCTCTGAACCTCCGGGCAGGTTTACAAAACTGCCCCCAACGAGTTCGATGACTCTAGATGCGTTTTCATCCGCATCACCCGCCCAACCACAACGCTCATTGACGCACTTGAAAGACTTGCCAGAACGATTTCCCACGACCAAGCAAAGATGACAACTTTTCGAGGTATAGGCTGGCGGTACTGCCACCAACTTCACCCCATACTTGATGCTCTTGTAGGAGAGGAACATTCGCAGTTGAAAAAACGCCCAACTGTTAGAACGCCTCCGTTCAGTCTTGTTTCTAGGCAGAGTATTCGTGCGTTCTCGAATGCTGTGAGATCTTCAATAGCGATCACCGCTTGATTCGCCAGAGCCGACAGGACAATCAATTTACTGATGTTGTGATTGAGCCAAGTTTGATAGCGTCTCTCCCGCCCCGACAACCGTTGCAAAACCTGTCTCGCTCGACGGCGAGTAGATCTTGTGCCTTTCGACGCACGTTTCTGGAGAGAAGCCCTGACCTTGGAAAATTTGTCTGCTGGTAGGTGCAAACTTCTTGACTGGCTTGCCTTTAAGCTTGGCAGTTTTGCGGTTTGCTCCCACACGAGCACAAGCCCTAACCGCCATGTTTGCCACCAAAGCATACTTCTCTTTGATGGTCTGGTAGGTCAGAGCTTGCAGGGTAATTTTGTTGGTGAGCTTGGGATCAGTATTGTCGTTGACATAGTTGCAAGCATCGGCAAACGCCTGGAGTGTGGCATCCATTTTGGACGCTTGTTCAGGAGTAGGTTGAAGCTTTGCAACGATTGTCAGGACTTGTTTCATGAGTACAATAATACCAACTGTGGGAAGTTGAACGCAATCGGCAATTTCCGCTCATCGCTGCACTTGCCCCGCTATCCCCCTACTAGCCGCTTCGCTGAGCTAGTAGCCCCTCGCGCTTTCTGGTGGACGGGCAATATGATGCTCATTCCACAAGAATTTTGAGGATTTATAGGTGCAAATTGAATAGGGTTCAGCTTTATAGATGCCGATTCACTTAAATTAGGATAGCTTGTGATGTAGCGAACAATTGGATGTCCTGAGAGGAGTGGCAGCATGGGGAAGCGGTTAATAAATCTGAAACGAGCAGGAGTTACTGTCGGAATTTTGCTGCCTGCTGCGCTACAACTGCTACAGCCGTCCCGCACTCAAGCTAACCCGATCGCCATTGAAACTGCTCAGAATCAGGTCAATGTGCAACCCAATCTAGGAGCAGTTCGATTTGAGCGATTGAACCAATTGGTGAGTTGGGCGTCGCCAGATTTACCGCCGTTAGGCAATCCAGATCTGTTTCTGCCATCGCCTGAAGCGGTGCAACCTGATCTCCATTTGGTGATTCGACTGAGCGATCGGCGGGTTTATGTCTATGAAAACGATCAAATGAAAACCAGTTTTCCAATTGCGATCGGGCGGAGTGGCTGGGAAACGCCTACAGGTAGTTTTGAAGTTCTGCAAATGCAGCCGAATCCGATTTGGCAAAATCCTTTTACGGGTGAATTAATTCCACCGGGATCTGATAATCCGCTTGGTTCGAGATGGATTGGCTTCTGGACAGACGGTAATAACTATATCGGTTTCCACGGAACACCCAACGTAGATTCAGTTGGGCAAGCCGCTTCTCACGGCTGTATCCGGATGTATGACCAAGATGTGATTGCTCTGTTTGAAATGGTAGAAATTGGGACTCCTGTAGAGGTTGTGCCATAGAGCGTTTCATAGCCATTAGTAAGCTGGAAATTGTTCTTGATACGCCAAATAAACGGCTTCTAAAAACCGATCGGAATCCAATCCAGGTGGGACAGTTTCAAGCTGAATGATGGCTTTGGTTTGTCGTGCAAGTTTCAGACTGAGATCAGCCCTGGCTCTGGGTTGCATTAGTCGGCGTCGATGTAAATATTCACTGATAATCGCAAAATCATCTGGCAACAATTGGGAAAGATTAGTGATTTGAGGAAGTTCAGTGGCTAGCTGTTGCGTTTCACCGGAAATCACAAACGTCGATCGCCCTTGAGGACGCTCCTCTTGAATCACAACTGTCCCTGCGACCCAATCCCCCAGCCGTTTTTCTCGCTTACCAAATAAAATGAAAAATGTACCAATAAACAGAGTGTCGTCAATGGGACGAAGCAGCGATCGCAAGCTTGCCTGAGACAATCTAATAGGCTTTCCATCATCACAAATAACCCGAATTTTAGCGAATCGTTTACCCGGAGTTTGACCCTGCCATCGCACCTCGAAAAAGATGAAATAACCCGTGTAAATGATGGAGGAAAAGAGAATCGCAATAGCTACTAACCAAATTGGCAGATCAGCATAGTTAACTCCAGTATTTTCCAGAAAATCGAGGAGTTGATAGACAAAAATTGCCCAAAGAATCCAAAATCCTAATATAAAAACTAGCAGGATAGAGTAGTCAATCAGCAATGCTAATGCTCGACTACCAATGCCAGCCAGTGTAAACTCTAGCTCAACGCTTTCTGGAGTTAGTAGTATGATTCGGTTAAATAAACGCATGGTGAAAAACGTTAAAAGCGATCGTGCAATTCCAATCCTAATCCTTCTCGACGGCTCCGCAAATCATAGTAAATTACGGCTTTGATGGATTGCCAAAAGGGAATGATTAGCACACCTGATGCGAAACTTAGGATGTAACTGGCAGCGATCGTTAGTAGCATATAGCTGGGTGAATTGGATGGAACAAAAGTCACTAGAATTGTATTTAACACGCTGCTAAGAACTTGCACAATTATCTGTAACGGAATGGTTAATAGGAAGGCGATAAATAGTATTAGAAAAACTCGCCAAGCGTTACGACTCGTCAGTTCCCAACCACGACCGATAGATTGTGTGGAACCTGTTTCGGGTTCGATCGCAAAGGGCACTTCAGCGATCGCAAACCGGGCAGCTAACCAAATAAATAGCACCGCTCCTATAATCACGATTGCCAGAACTAGTAGAGATATCACAAGGATTGAAGCGGGGTTGTTGTCAATGGCTTGCGAAAATGCCTCTGGATCGCCCTGTAGAAATGCTGATCCTTCAGAAACGGCAAATATAGCGATAAACAAGATAATCAGGGCAATGTAAAACACGAAGGCGATCGCGCCGTAGATAAGAGATAGTAAAAATCCAATTAGAAGGAATCCCCATTTGCGAGAATCGGTAAATCGGCTGGCTTGTTTGGTGGTTTCAGGCTGATTGGTGAGTTCTCCAAAGGCAAGTCGAGCGATCGCCGACGACCCCGCAGAATATTTTGCTGAACAGAGCAGCAGCAACCCAATCCATACCGGGATCAATAATCCTAAAAACGCAGAATATTCTGGAAGCCTTACAAACAGAATTGTACCCGGAATAAATAACACAAAGGGTAGCAAAATCCAGAGGGTTGCTACCAACGCAACACCAAAGTACTGCTTAAAGCGATTGGCATATAGCCGCAGCCCTGCACTAACGACATTACCTACACTGAGAGGCTGCACCAGACCGGAAGGATGACTCGGAGCCATAGATTAACCCTTCTCAACTTTTAGTGAACGAGGTTTAGTCAATCAAAGTCGCTATCTAAATCTCCACCTCGTCAATTTCAGATAGAGGGGATGTGGTTATCCTAAACTAGGCTGGATGAAAGTCTCCAGTATCACAAAGAATTATGAACATCCAACGCTGGATTGCGCGTCGAGAACAAAGTTGGAAAGAATTGGATGCCCTCCTGAAGCGAGTCGAGAAAAAGGGACTTAAATCTCTCAGTGCTAAAGAGATTGAGACGCTAGCCAGTCTTTATCGCTCAGTTTCGGCGGATTTGGCACGCGCTCGGACGCAGCAGGTCGGCAACTTAATTGTGCAGAATCTCCAATCGTTGACTACTCGGAGTTACACCCAAATTTATCAAGGGTCAAGACGACAGGAGTGGAAAGCAGTATGGAATTTTTTTCTCTGGGGCTTTCCAGCCGTAGTCCAGCAGTCCAAAGGATACATTATTCTCACTGTAGTGCTGTTTGTGGCGGCAGGAGTGGTGAGCTGGTGGTTCGCATGGCAAGATCCAACCTTCATGGCGTTGATTGTGCCAGATGCGTTGATTGCTCAGGTACGCGATCGCCAGGAGCTTTGGACAGGATCGATCGTCGGCATTGAACCCTTTGCCGCTACCAATATCATGATCAACAACATCCAGGTTTCCTTTACTGCCCTAGCTGGCGGAATTACGGCTGGAATTCTGACCACCTACATTGTGCTGCTGAACGGTATTTTGATTGGGGCGATCGGCGCACTGGTTGGGCAAAACAACCTCGCCTACCCCTTCTGGGCGTTTGTCTTTCCCCACGGTTCCCTGGAGTTACCGGCTATCTTCCTTGCGGCTGGAGCCGGATTTTTGCTGGCAAGAGCCATTCTCTTTCCAGGAAAGTATCGTCGAGTCGATGCGCTGAAGATCTACGGGCAACAGGCGGCTCAATTGATTTTTGGAGTGGTACCCATGTTAGTGATTGCAGGAACAATTGAAGGCTTTTTCTCCCCTAGCCCTGTGATTCCAGACTTCTTGAAATACAGTGTTGGTACTGGGCTTTTTATTGGGCTAATCGTTTATCTCAGGCGCAAGTCACCCGTCTAAATTGATCTCTAATATAGATTTAAGTTTTTGATGCTAAAGACTTTCTAAAGAAAACCCAGCTTCATACAAATTATATGTTTATCGATACTATGTTGGCGAAATTATGTTGGCGAAATTATGTTGGCGAACCTGGTTGACTGACATAAAGTCCTGAAACCCAACAGTCTCGTGAGCCACACTCGTTTTCAGGTTCTATCCATTGCTTATAATAGCCGGAGACTTGGAACGAGTCTCAAGAAACTCAAAACTCAAAACTCCTCATCCCCTCCCCTCCTCACTCCGTCACCTCATCCCAAGAGTCGATCGATTTAGTATTTCGCGATTACCATAATGAAAAGTCGAATAATGTTTAATGTAGATAGAGGGCCTGAGTCTCTGGTCGGTTAGGCAAGTTGGAATCTGGTTTGCTCAGTTTTGCCGAATGTCCTACTGGCTGGCTTTTAGACTCTCCAGTTGTCTACGCAATTGCTCCTAGGACGCATAACCCAAACCTATGAATGATCCTGCTGTTCAGGCAAAGTCTGGGAAGGTTAACCTTTCCATCCAGATTGACGCTGACCTCGTTGAACAGGTGAACCATCTGACCAGTGACCCTAGCAAGGTGATTGAGGTGGCTCTTCGGCAATGGCTTGGTGGTGGAGGGCGTCGGGATGACGATCTAACTCGATCGTTGCGTCCGAATCCTCCGGTTCCACCCAAAGGGGAGTGGAATGATTAATTCATAAGCCATAATCGTGCTGGGACAGTTTGGATGTTCAATTCGGTCGATATCGTTTAACACGCTTTTCCAAGCGACTGTCTGCTAATCACTGCAAAACGGGAATTCTAGGCTTGGTAGTTGAACTTGAATTCAGTTGCTTGAATTCGATAGTTGAATCATTGCTTGCATCTGCTTCCGTCAACTGGGGAAAGCGAACCCTTTTATCTTTGCAGTTTGCGGTTCCACGCCGATGACTTTGCCTAGCGATCTTCCACTTCCTACGACTGAATCGATGAATCCGGTGAATAATCGAAGGTTTAACGGTTTCCTATCGATTCCCGGTGCTGATTTAGTATTTACTCAAGACGGGGCAGGTCAGTATCTTTCGTTTTACTGGCGTGAGGCGGAACAGCACGGTCTGAAGCCTGAGCAGTTAGTTGGGAAGCCATTAGAGGAACTGTTTGCCCCTTTAGCAACGGCTCCTTATCTAGAGCGACTGCGTAAAGTACTGGACTCTTTGATTCCGGTACGGTTAGAGTACCCATTTTTCTTCAAAAATCAGTATTTTGTCTTTGATCTTACGGTCAGCCCTATCCTGATGCCGCATGGGACGGCTACGACTGCCGTTGTGATGGGGCAGTTCCTCCGCAATGTGTCGAGAGAGACAGCCGTGGAGCTAGTCAATGCGCTGGTTCACTCTAATTTTTCGACCCACTCCGATCGCCACCAAAAGCGGCTAACGCAAGTGGTTTGGAATATTCGTCGCAGTTTGGATTTAGAGACAATCTGGCAGCAGACGGTAGATGGGTTGGGTGAGGCCCTAGGAGTGAGCCGTTGTCTGATTTGCCCTTACAAGCCGAATGATACTCAGGTAAAGATCGTAGCGGAGTATCGGCAGTCTTCTCTCAAATCAATGTTAGGAATGGAATTGTCTTTGGCGGAGCAAGCCTATTTGAGTGAAGCTCTGATGACGCTGAAGCCAATTTCCTTGGATTCGATCGAAATTGATCCGGATGAGCCATTGCCTGCGGTTTTGGCGATCGCGACCACTTACACTGATGAACCCAACGGGCTAATTATCTTGCACCAATTAGATCGATCGCGCATCTGGAACGAGGTCGAAATTGATTGGTTGCGAGAGATCGCAGACCAGCTTGGCACAGGCATCGCCCACGCGAACCTGATGGAAGAAACCCGTAGCCTAGCCACCGAGTTGCAACGGGTCAACGATAGCCTCCGGCAGCAACATCAAGAGATCGTAGAAGCTCGGCAACAAGCTGAAGCCGCCTCCCGTTTGAAGAGCGAATTCCTCGCTAACACCTCTCACGAACTGCGGACTCCTCTCAACGGAATGCTGGGCTTCCTCAAGCTCATTATGGATGGGATGGCAGATGACCCAGAAGAACAAAACCAATTCATTCAAGAGGCATATCGCTCAGCCATTCACCTGCTAAACATCATCAACGATATTCTAGATATCGCCAAAATTGAAGCGGGTAAAATGCAGCTTGACCTCAACCCAATCAAGCTGGATGACTTGCTCAATGATGTCGAAAACTTTACTCGTCCGCAAGCACAGCAGAAAAGTCTGGGCTTTGAGATTCAAACTCCGGCAACCCGCGACGAGGTTATTATCTACGGCAACTATCAGCGTCTTCTGCAAGTGATGTTGAATTTGGTGGGGAATGCCATCAAATTTACTCATGAAGGAAAAATCACCATCACGGCAGAGATCATTCCTAAGAAAGTGCAAGTGCAGAATGAAGAAAAACCGGGGATGCTGAAGATTAGCGTTGCAGATACCGGGATCGGCGTATCGCTCGAAAAACAAGATAAATTGTTCCAGTCGTTTAGTCAGGTAGACGGTTCGCGCACTCGTCAGTATGGCGGTACAGGTCTGGGATTGGCAATTTCTCAAAAGCTCGTTGAGGCGATGAGTGGCGTTGTCAATTTCTACAGTATGGGAGAAGGATTGGGATCGACAGTGACGTTTACTGTTCCGCTCTATCAAGATCCGGTAATGATCACGGCTCCCCTCACCGATTCCGCCGATCTGCTGTTGTAACCTATCTTAAATAGCTGAATATTGATAGCTGACAGCTTTAGACTACGAATCTAGACTAGGAAATTATCAGTGCATCACAAGTTCACACAGCCAGTCAACCAATGATTGAGATCCTCGCTGTGTTGTCTCTGTCTGCTGCCGTAGGGATGCGGATTGCTTTGCCGCTCCTGCTGATTGGCTTGCTTTATGGGGACAACCTTTGGGCAAATGTTCCGATTCTTGCTCACATTCCGCCACCGATCGTCCTTGGCGTCTTAGTCAGTTGGTCACTAGCAGAACTTCTCTTCTCCAAGGAACCCGCAGGGCAGCGATGGTTACAAATCGTGCAGTTGCTATTTAGTCCATTTGTAGGGGCGATCGTCGGCATCACCGTTGCCCGCACGGCTCAATTTGAGGGCTGGTTAACGATTATCCTGGGTATTGTTGGAGGGCTACTGGCACTCGTGCTGCAATTGGTTCAGGTAGGCTGGTTTTATCGACTACGAGGATTGCCCATTTGGGTGATTTTTGTCCAAGATTTTCTTTGCGTGGCGCTGGTTCTATTGGCATTTGATGCGCCTCAGCAGGGTGGGATCATTGCGCTTCTACTTCTGTGGTTGACGATTCGTAGTTCTTCAGAGTGGCGACGGTGGTATCAACAGCAGAGTTCAGGCGATCGCGCCAATCCCCGACGAAATAAGCAAGATCCAGATTAAAGATGAGGGGATGAGGGGATGAGGGGATGAGGAGATGAGGGGATGAGGGGATGAGGAGATGAGGGGAGAATTCGTTTGCTGCGTGGAATTTTGATCCAAAAGGTTGTTCCCTTGCCAAAGGATGAGATGCAATCCAAATGTCCGCCATGTTTTTCCACCACAATCTGATAGCTGATGGATAACCCCAACCCAGTTCCTTGACCAACTCCCTTGGTCGTGAAGAAAGGGTTGAAAATTTTGGCTTGGATCTGCGGAGACATCCCTGAACCGTTGTCGCTGATTTGAATCGATACTGAGTCTTGGTCTGCTTGGGTGCGGATGGTGATTACGGGAAGTTCGGGCTGAAGATTGTCTGGAGTGGGCTGAAGATGGCGACGATCGTTCAGAGCATCAATGGCATTACTCAAAAGATTCATAAACACCTGGTTCATTTGCCCTGCGTAGCACTCGACCAATGGCAATTCGCCATACTCCTGTCGCACTTGAATCGTTAAACTTGCCCCTGCTCCCTTCAAGCGATGTTGCAAAATCAGCAGGGTGCTATCGATTCCGTCATGGATATTAACAGACTTCCGTTCTGCTTCATCAAGTCGAGAAAAATTCCTCAGCGACACGACAATTTGCCGGATTCGATCTGCCCCCATCTGCATCGATTCGATCGCTCTCGGTAAGTCCTCCTGAATGAATTTGATCTCATGCTCCTCCCAGATGGCTTGAATGGATAATGTTGGTATGGGATAAGCCTGTTGGTAGAGACTGAGCATCTGTAAAATAGCTTCAGTGTATTGTTTGGCGTAGATTAAGTTACCGTGAATGAAGCTGATTGGGTTATTGAGTTCATGGGCAACTCCGGCAACCAACTGTCCCAAACCAGCCATCTTTTCGGTTTGAATCAATTGAGCTTGGGTTTGCTGGAGTCGGTGCAAGGTTTGTTCTAGCTCTCGGTTAGTGGTTTCGAGTTGAGCAGGACTAGGGAGGGCAAGCAACTTGGGGAGTAAAGGAATCATTTCTAGAGCAGTGTAGAGAGAGACGATCGCTGTGATCGCCTTAAGAATCCCTGATAACCAGTAATTCGGATGCCAGATCGTCCAAATGTCTATCAGATGCCCACTACCACAGGCAACGATGAATGCTCCAAATAGTAAGAAAACCCAATTGAATGGGATATCTTTTCGCCTGGAGACAAAATAAATGAGCAGAATCGGGATTGAAAAATAGGCGAGGGCGATCGCACTATTGGACACGATGTGTAACCAAATGAGTTCTGGCTTCCACAGGTAACAGTGTCCGTGAGGAATGTATCCTTCAGAACTCAGGAGTAGATTGAAGAATTCTGACATCTCAGCATTGTTAGGAAATATTCAGTCTTAGTATGCCCCTGGAGATCAATTTCTCTACGTTTTAACAATCGGATTCGCCATCAGTCGGATGCTCGGTTAACCCATTGATGTTGGTATTTAGCTGAACACTTGCCTTCAACTGAGCAGTGATGATGTCAAGCGCCTGCTTTTCCTGCTTCAGGTTTTCCTCTAATTCCTGAATTTGATCTCGACGAGCTTCCATCTCTAAGGCGCGTCGTCCCAATTCCTGGCTTTGTAGTGTCAAAGATTGTCGCCACTGTTCAGCCCTTTGAACCTCTTCCTGCAAGCTGGCAGGCGTCACACCCGCCACAAGATACTGCTCGATCATTTGCAAGACCCATTGTGTAGCATCGTAAAGGTTTTGGACTTGCCGTGTCGGGGATAACTCAACCAGAATTAACGCCCCCTCGTTATACTCTTCCGAGTCGATCCAAAGGTCGCAGTCTTCATCAGGCAGAACCGTCCAGGCGTGTTCAGCCTTCTGTTGGGCAAGCAATCGCAACATCGCCTTGCCCTCAGGGTCTTTTTTCTTCACCTGAGCCAGATGCAACATTTGAGCCGCAAGCCAACAAACGCAAGAAATCTTTGAGAGAAAGTATATCCTCTTATTCCACTTCAGTGTTGCCACTTAAGTTGAGGAAGATGCTGCCCTTAGAGACCAGCCAACCGATCGCGCAGAATTTCTGCTTGTTTTCCGCTTCCATTAAAGCATCTCTCGTGCTTTGTACGATTTCTGGGGGTGCCCGATCGACGAAGCTAGGATTGTTTAATCGTTGAGAGAGAGAATTAATTTCAGCGTCAACTTTACTCAAATCCTTTTGCAGTTTTGCTCGTAGTGCTTCGACATCCACAACACCTGCTAAGGGAATGAGTACTTGCACCGTACCCACCACACCAGCAAACATCTGTTGTTGGAGTGAGGATTGGGTCGATGGAAGTGGCTGAGAAGACAGGAGGGCGGTTTGACCTACCACCTCATCCTTGAGCAAACTGATCCATTCAGTTAGCTCTTGACGGCTTTTTGCCCAAAGGAGATGGCGGAAAGCGAAGAAGATCGTATACCCAAATCCAATCAGCTTCAGAGCAGCCGGAATGAGCGGCAGCATATCGACTGCACCCAGGATAGCCGTTATGAGTTTGACGATGAACAACACCGCGAACAGTAAACCGAGAGTGATGGCAGATTTTTGATACCGACCCAATTCAGATTCCGACTGTAATTTCTTTCCGGAGTTTAAAGCGTCCAACTGGATATTCTCTGACAGAGTTGTTTCTGATTGGATAATTTCCGCTTCCGGCTCAGAATGTGACTGAACAGAGGTTGGTTGCACGATCGTCAGTTCCGCCACTTTCGCCAAATCTTGAATATAAGACTGACCAGAGGTGAGGATCTGGCGTTCGCGATCGTTTTCCGTCTCCAGAATCGCTTGAATCTTGATCCCCGGCTTAACATCCGCCTCTGCCCGCAAATTCCGGATTGTGCGAATGGTTCCAATCAGCAACTCAAACTGCTGTTCTAATTCAGGAGCAATTAAAGTTTCATCCGTCTCTGGATAAGATTGTAATGCCAGGGTGTAGGATTCAACGTGACCATTCCTGTCATCCTTCCCAGTTAACGTATGCCAGACTTCTTCCGTGATATGGGGCATGAAGGGATGCAAGAGGCGAAGCGTTCCTTCTAAGACGGAGGCGAGGGTTTGCTGCGCGACTTTGCCAGAAGGCGAGTCTTTTTGTTGTAGGCGAGATTTAACCAGTTCAATATACCAGTCGCAGAAGTCGCCCCAAATGAACTCGTAGAGTCCTTTTGCTGCTTCGCCCAAGCCATAGTTGTCAATATCATGATTGGTTTGCTTGATCACCTGGTTGTAGCGAGAGAGGAGCCAGCGATCGCTCAGTTCCAGATCCCCAAGCGGAGGGTTGCCCAATTGCTCAGGCGTCTGCCCATCCAGGTTCATCATCACAAACCGGGACGCATTCCACAGCTTGTTAGTGAAGTTGCGGGAGGCTTCTACCGAAGCTGATTCGTCTGTTTTGCGGTTGTATTCCAAACGAATATCTTGTCCGGCTCCAGCCACCTCTTTGACGAGGGTATAACGCAGAGCATCTGTCCCATATTTGTTGATCAGGATCAGGGGATCGATGCCGTTGTTGGCGGTTTTGGACATCTTTTTATTGTTCTCATCCCGCACCAAACCATGAATGTAAACAGTCTTAAAAGGC
Source organism: Cyanobacteria bacterium RU_5_0 (assembly GCA_012033255.1). Taxonomy (GTDB): domain Bacteria; phylum Cyanobacteriota; class Cyanobacteriia; order Elainellales; family Elainellaceae; genus JAAUSF01. The sequence goes on along the minus strand of JAAUSF010000004.1, from coordinate 75,658 downwards.
ATTTTTCCGGTGAAGTATCCTGCCATCATCGTCATCCGGGCAACCCAGAAGAAGATAATATCGAAGCCAGTCACGAGGGTGGTGGTAGGGTAATAGAACTCTAGATCGCGAGTCTGGTGAGGCCAGCCCATCGTGGAGAAGGGCCAGAGTCCGGAGGAGAACCAGGTATCCAACACATCCGGATCTTGCTCTAGCTGCACCCCGTCGCCAAATCGAGCGATCGCCTTCTCCCGTGCTTCCGCCTCGTTCATTGCCACGAAGAAAGGCGTATCATCGGTGATAGCTCCGCTGGTTTCGCTGACGGCATACCAAGCCGGAATCTGATGCCCCCACCAGAGTTGACGCGAGATACACCAATCTCTCAAGCTCACGAGCCAATCTCGGTATACTTTTGTCCAGCGTTCGGGTACGAAGATCGGATCATTCTGTTGATCGAGAAATTCGAGGGTGCGATCGGCTAACGGACGAATCTTGACAAACCACTGCGTCGAGAGCAAGGGTTCAACCGGAACTTTGCCACGATCGCTGTAGGGAACGGTATGTTTGTAGTCCTCAACCTTCACCAGGAAGCCATCTTCCTCTAGCCGTTGTACAACGCTTTTCCGCGCCACAAACCGATCTTGCCCCTGAAACGATCCAGCATTCTCATTCATCGTGCCATCTTTATTCATGATGTTGATGAACGGCAGATTGTGGCGTTTACCCATCTCAAAGTCATTGGGATCATGGGCTGGAGTGACTTTGACGCAGCCCGTCCCGAAGCCAGCATCGACATATTCATCGGCAATGACCGGAATTTCTCGTTGCAGGATCGGCAAGGTGAGCGTTCTGCCAATCAAGTGTTTGTAGCGATCGTCCTCCGGATTCACTGCCACTGCCGTATCTCCCAACATCGTCTCCGGTCGAGTCGTCGCGACTTCCACAAATCCTGATCCATCGGTCAAGGGATAGCGGAAGTGCCATAAGTGCCCATTGACCTCCTGATTTTCGACTTCCAAATCAGACACGGCTGATTGAGTGGCGGGGCACCAATTCACCATATATTTACCGCGATAAATCAAGCCTTCTTCGTAGAGGCGGGTAAAGGCAGTTAGCACGGCATGAGATAGCCCTTCATCCAGCGTGAACCGCTCTCTCGTCCAGTCAGTTGAAACACCCAGACGGCGCAGTTGTCCAACGATCGTCCCGCTCGATTCTTCTTTCCACTGCCATGCGCGGTTCAGGTATGCCTCTCGACCCACATCCTGGCGAGTCTTACCCTGAGTCCGCAGTTCTCGATCGAGGACGGTGCTGACGGCGATACTGGCGTGATCCGTTCCGGGGAGCCACAGGGTGTTGCGTCCCTTCATCCGGTAATAGCGGACCAGAGTATCAATCAGGGACATCTCAAAGGCGTGCCCCATGTGCAGACTGCCCGTAACGTTGGGCGGTGGGATGACGACGCAGTAGGGTTCTCCGCCGCGATCGGGGTCAGCTTTAAAGATTTGATTTTTTTCCCAGAACGTCTGCCACTTGGCTTCGGCTGTCGAGGGATCATACTGACTAGCGAGAGGAGGAATCGGTGCTGTCATCGGAAAAATGAGAAGATTAATACTGCTTAAGACTACCTAAAATTCTGCCACGATGTACAGGGCGCAAGCCGCAATCTCTCACGCCAATGAACAAAGAAATTCTCGCACAACGTCCGTCTTGGTTCGCTTTGATTTTTTAGCATAGCGCTCAAGTTTCCCCATCCGCCTATGCGGTGGAGAGTGTCAACGAATGGTTCCGTTATAGTTGACCACTATATCCCAGGTCACGGTGTCAATGGTGACAATACTCTCGTAGGAGTAGACCTCTTCTCCTGGAATACTGCCAAAAAAGGTGAACGTGACACTGCCATCGCCATTATCAACATATGGACTTTCTGCTGCCGATCCATGCATAGCGGGTTCTGCCCGATACTGGCTCAGTCCTCCATTTTCTGTTTCTGCGGCTTGACGCGCTAAATTCTTTGCTCGATTTAAATCATCTGGATCAACCGAGGTCAGTTGAGCGACTTGAATCCCTTCCATGATCTCGATCGCCCTCGCCCAATTAGCCTGAGTGGAGAGGGGAGTGGCGGACGCGATTGTCGCAGATCCAAAGCCAAGTAGACCAATGAGCAAATAGAGCAGTTTCATAACCAGCACAAGTGAAAGAACCAGAACGTGGAACGTATGACATAGACTAAGTCTATTTTCTAATGTTTCCGATTCAATCAGACAAGAGCTTGAATAAATTCCACGAATTCACTCACTGAGATGCAACAAACGATCGCCAAGGGCATTCATGTCCATTAATATTTTGTTGATATTCATTACGATCGGTTCAAATAGCGACCGAAGGAACGAGTCAGTTGTTTCAGGCGATCGCGAACTTCATCATTCAGCGCCTCTGAACGATACCGCCACGCCCAATTTCCCTCTAACTGACCTGGAAAATTCATCCGAGCCTCTGTCCCCAATCCCAATACATCTTGGAGCGGAATGATCGCTAGATTCGCAATAGAGGCAAACGCCAGACGGATCATATCCCAATGAATCCCTTCTGAACTCGTGCAACCCAAATAGGTCAATAGATTTGTTCGCTCATGCTCTGATAATTTTTCATACCAACCAACAGTTGTATCATTATCATGAGTTCCTGTGTAAATGACATAGTTGCGTTTGTCATAGTTGAAGGGTAAGTAAGGATTACTTGCATCACCCCCAAAGGCAAATTGCAGCACTTTCATGCCAGGGAACTCAAAGTAATCGCGCAGTGCCTCAACTTCAGGTGTGATTGTTCCTAAATCTTCTGCCAAAATGGGCAATGTGCCTAATTTTTGTTGGAGCGTTTCAAAAAAGGCTTTTCCAGGCGCTTTCATCCACTCCCCATTGATGGCAACTGTTTCACCTTCGGGAACTGCCCAGAAAGATTCAAAGCCAATAAAGTGATCAATGCGGATCAAATCTACATAGTTCAGCATGGCTTCAAATCGGCGAATCCACCAGTGGAAATCTGATTGTTGCAAATACTCCCAATCGTAAACGGGATTGCCCCAAAGTTGACCTGTCTTGCTGAAATAGTCAGGTGGTGTGCCTGCCATTAGTGCAGGTTGACCTGTTTTTTTGTCTAAGCAAAAATTATTGGGATTTGCCCATACATCAGCACTGTCATGGGCGACATAAATTGGAATATCGCCAATGATCTGAATCCCTTTAGAGTTAGCGTAATGTTTGAGATCAGTCCACTGACGAAAGAACTCAAACTGCAAAAATTCTTCAAAGAAAATCTCTGCGATGAGTTCTTGGTGACACTGCTCTAATGTTTTTGAATCACGCTTAGCAATCTCTGGTTCCCATGTATGCCAGCTTTTACCTTCAAACTTTCGCTTGAGTGCCATAAATAGCACATAATCTTCTAGCCAATAGGCTTGCTGTTCCCGAAATTGTTGGAAGGCTTCGCGTCGATCGGCAGTGGCATTCTCTTGGAACTGATGACTGGCTTTCCGCAGTAATGAAAATTTTGTGGCGGCAACTTGATCATAATCCACGCGATCGTCTGGAAAGTTTGGAGCCGATGCCAAATCTTCTTGACTCAGCAATCCCTCTCCATGTAAGAGATCAAGACTGATGAGCCAAGGGTTGCCGGCCATCGCCGAATAACTCATGTACGGCGAATTTCCGATGCTGGTCGGTCCCAACGGTAAAACTTGCCAAAGGTGCTGATCACTTTCAGCCAGGAAATCAACAAAACGATAGGCTTCCGATCGCAAATCACCAATCCCAAATCGTCCTGGGAAAGAGGTCGGATGTAACAAAATACCACTAACTCTTTTGGAAAGGATTGACGGGTGAGGTGCAGGTGAATGACTCATCAGGAGGCAGGCATATAGGTCATAAAACGCTTTGTTAATGTATCAACTTTTGGAGGAATCTGCTGCCTATCCAATGGTAGAGTTTTCATTTCAAACCCCTCTCGTCAAGTAGAGCAATTTATGTACGAAAAGAAAATTCTGTCCTGTTGACTTGGTATGGAGTGAGGGCACGGCATGCCATGCCCCTCCGAAACGGCTATTGCTCTGCTCCTTCGATCGGCGCAAATCCCTGTCGTTGAACGTTTTCGCTGACGTGGCGAGGTTCTAAAAATTGCAGCAGATAATCGGGTCCGCCTGCTTTGGAACCAACGCCAGAAAGCTTGAAGCCGCCAAAGGGTTGACGAGCGACGATCGCCCCGGTGATGTGGCGGTTGACATAGAGATTGCCAACCTCAAACGCTTCGTAGGCTCGATCGATGTGCGATGGAGTTCGGGAGTAGAGTCCGCCTGTGAGCGCGTAGTTAGTGCCATTAGCGATTTCGAGGGCTTCGTCGAAAGTCTTCACGGTGATCACGGCTAACACTGGACCAAAGATTTCTTCTTGAGCGATCGTGGCGGTGGATGCAACATCGGTGAAGATCACGGGACCCACAAAATATCCGGGTTCTGGGGAAGGCATCTCTAGCGCAAGTGTAGCTTCGGCTTTGCCCTTTTCAATATAGTCACGAATTCGCCTATGAGCATTAGCATCAATCACAGGACCGACTTGCGTACTCGGATGATCAGCCGCTCCAACGTTGAGAGATTTGGTGGCTTCAATCAATCGATTCACGAATGTTTCGTAGATTGGTTCTAGAACGATCGCCCTGGAACATGCTGAACACTTCTGACCGCTATAGCCGAACGCGGAATAGACAACTCCTTGCACCGCCTGATCGAGATCAGCACTCTCATCGATAATGATGGCATTCTTCCCGCCCATTTCGGCAACTACGCGCTTCAGGTGCTTCTGTCCGGGTTGCAATTCCGCCGCTTCGCGATAGATCCAGCATCCCACTTCCTGCGATCCGGTGAACGTAATCATATGAACATCGGGATGCTTCACCATATGTGCGCCCACCGTTGAGCCTTTCCCCGGAACAAACTGGAACACGCCTTTCGGAATTCCGGCTTCCACGAGAATTTCGGCAATCTTCGCGGCAATTACGGAAGAAGTCTCAGCAGGTTTGAGCAGCGTACAGTTCCCCGTAACAAGCGATGCCACCGTCATGCCTACCGGAATCGCTAACGGGAAATTCCACGGTGAGATAATTAGACTAACGCCTCTGGGCTGATAGCGATAACGATTCGTTTCACCTGGATAATCATAAGCATAGCCCTGATCCAGACGCTCCATTTCATCGGCATAATAGCGACAGAAATCGATCGCCTCTGACACCTCCGGATCAGCTTGATTTAAGGGTTTGCCAGTTTCCAACACCATCCAAGCAGCTAGTTCTGCCCGACGCTGTTCCATCAGATCGGCGGCTTTGCGAAGAATATTCGCTCGTTCTGTAGCCGGAGTTTTCTTCCACGCCGGAAACGCTGCCTTTGCTGCCTGGATCGCTTGTTCCGCCTGCTCTACACTCAGCAAGCCAACATGACCTACCACCTCGATAGGATTGGAAGGATTCACAGAATCAATCCTTCCTTGGGTGTCAAGGTATTCGCCATTGACTAATGGCAGATAAGTTTTGCCAAGTTGTTGACGCACCGATCGAATCGCCAAGACTGCCCGATCGCGTTTCTCGGCAACCGCATAATCAGTGTCAGCAACGTTATGGAAGGCTTGCGGTTTGCGGTTTGCGGTTTGCGTTGAGGTTTGAGTTGTAGGTTCCAGTTGAGAACACAACACTGAGGACTCGGAACGGTCTTCCATTATGGGGGGAGTCAATAGCTCCTCGATCGGTCGTTCTTCCAGATTTTGTCGCAAAAAAGAAGTGTTGGCGGTGTTTTCCAATAGGCGGCGAATCAGGTATGACATTCCCGGAATCAACTCACCATAAGGACAGTAAACTCGCACGCGAAACCCTTGATCGACTAATACTTTCGCGAGTTTATCTGCCATACCATAAAGGACTTGTAGCTCAATCCGACGTTGCGGAATTTTCAATTCTTTAGCAATGGCGATCGCATATGCCTGTGACCGGACGTTGTGACTGCCGATCGCGGCATACAAATAGTCGTGATTTTCCAGCAGAATTCGGGTTAGTGTCTCGAAGTTGGCATCCGTCGAGGATTTGTGGGAGAACACGGGCACTGCCCAATCTTTCTGTGTCGCTTTGATGGTTTCTTGATCCCAATATGCCCCTTTCACGAGGCGAATGGTGATCGGTTTAGCGCGTTGTTTGGCCCAATTAATCCAGCCTCGCAAGTCTTTTTCGGTGTCATGCAAATAGGCTTGTAAGGTGACACCAATGTCGGTGCGATCGCGAAATTCTTCTTCCATCAGCAGTTGCTTCAGAATGGCGATCGTCAGATCTTTGTAAGCATACTGTTCCATATCAAAATGAACGGCAGATCCCCATTCTTTTGCCCGACGCAGCAACACTCGAATCCGCTCAGTGACTCGCTTCTGGCTCCCTTGGGGATCAAGTGGATCGAATTGCGAATAAAAGGCAGTCAGCTTTACAGACACCTGAACGGTTGGAAGCGGTTGTCCGTCGGCTTCATCAATTTGTGGGATGGTTGACCAGCGTTTTGAGGCGGCTGTTAATTGCTCGATCATGTCGAGGTAGCGATCGAGATAAGATTGTGCTTCGACTTCTGTGATCACGGCTTCACCCAACAGATCAACCGTGAATGCCATTTTGTTTTTGCGGAGATGCTCGATCGCCTTAATCACCTGTTGAATATTTTCTCCGGCAATATATTTCCGTGCTAGCGTCTCTACAGCCGTTGAAACAGTCGTTGCAGCCGCTTGTCCGGGAAGCGAATCTGGATTAGCAAACCCTAATAATCCCTTGAGGGCACTCGGAAGTTCCACCGATTTGTCGCTGAGATATTCTTGCAGATGCCGAGCGATTTCTGCTTTACTTTGGAGAGATGGCAAGCAGTCAATGAAGCGAAATAGCTGAACCCGCAACCCCGGATTGCCCATTGCCCAGCCTAATAACTTGTCATCCCACCGCATCTGATCGCGCATTTGAGCGAAGAAACTGCGGCTTTCCCGCGTTGCTGACAAGAGTTGGCGGGCGATCGTTTGAGTATGTGCTTCGTAAGTACTTTCAGAAACTTGTAAAACCACGGCTAATGAATCCCCTCAGTCAGTGCAAGCAAGGTTCAGCCATTGGTAGAAGAGGGTCGCTGCTATCCTTGCGATCGGCTGCTTGTTAAGGTCGATTTGGATACTACTATAGTCAGTTACGTAAATTGCGATTTACGTAAAAATCGACGGTCAAAATCAACCTTGGTCTTGTGGCAGCCCATCTCTCTATTGTCGATGTTTAAGGGAAAACTGGGCATACCTGCCCAATAATTTGACGTTAAGTGAATTAAAAAGAGGACTCGAAGAGGATAACAAATTAGAAGTGTTGGGTTCTATCTGGGAATGCCTCTGAAGTGTCTCTGCCACTGTTTTACGGGAGGCGGAGTCTCCGAAGTGGCTTCCAGGCAAAGCCTTGGAACGAGATTTATCAGTCAACCAGATCAAGATCTCTGTCAACGCCGGGAAATTTCAGTGTTCAATTAACTTACTTTAGTTTGGACTAATGGCATCACAGCATTGCCCAACAGGATGCCATGAAGAATTCGCTCAACCGTTGATGACAGTTGAACTCAAGGAATTGAATGCAATCATTCTCGAAGTGACGCTTCTGTTGCAACAGAAGCGTTCGGGGATTGCTCGGATTTCTTGCGTTTAGAGGCTCGTTTTTTTACCGTCGGATAGCGGGGACGTGGAGCAGGCGTGTGCCCCTTGCCTCGTCCTGGGGATTTACCTCGTGGTTTGGGAGCAGGGGCAGGGGTTCCAATCGCTGCCAAAATGCCTGCAAAGGCTTGTGCTACCCGACCCGGAGTTAGCGCATCTTGGGGTGACTGCCAGGGCAAAGGGCGGTCGTGACACTCCTTTCGTGCTAACCATAACTGCCAACTGAGCAATGGCATCAGGTTGCTCCACTGTTCGGTTGCCGCTAAGGAACTGAACTGGGGATGTGTCCAATATAACCGCTGCTTGGCAAAGCGATACCAATGTTCCAGTGCAAAGCGGCGTAAGTAGTGTAACCACAGAGTCTCTAGGGGAGGCATCTGCTCGCCTAGCCATGCCAACCACAGGGGAGCCAATCGTCGCTTACCCCTCTGCGGCTCCAACACCTCCACCCGTAGCACTTCCATTGCCCGCTTGGGGGATTGGCGGAAATGATACTCGCTCCAGCGGCTCACCCGCACTCGTCCCAGTTTCGGCTCATCCACTTCAACCGTTTCAATCGGCACTCTCCACGTTTGCGGGTCATTGAGCTTCATCTTGTGTCCATGCTTGGCTGGTGCGCCTCGTCCCTTATACCCTGGAGGTGCTCCGTACACACAGCGATTCGAGGCAATCCGCAGCAGCAAGTCTGCCTCAACCTCTGCCGTCTGGTTGACAAAACTCGCATTGCCGTAGCCTCGGTCATAGATCGCCAATGGACGCACCGCTAACTGGCGGCTGACTTGTTTGAGTTGGAACGCCGCTTTACTAGCAGGTGTCTCAAAACTGGTGATGCGCTCATGGCGCAACGGTAATGCCCAACTGCCACTGTCCTCGGCAATCCAGGCTAAGGTACTGTAGTTTTGTCCGGCGGTGGGGGCATGCCCGGCTCCACCGGACAAGGTTCGGTCTTTCAGGCTCTTGGCAGCAGGACGGGACCACCGACTTGCATCTCCGGCGAGCAACGGTTGCTGCTGGGTAGGAATCTGCTGCACCAACAGCTTCAGCACCTTTGATCGAGGCAGATGGCTATCGCCCAGGGCGGCATAGGTACTCGACCACTGGCGACGAAAGACCGGACTTTGCGACAGGCTCACAAACGACACGATGCACGCACTCACCAACACGGCATCCATCAAATCAAAGAGGGCATCCCTGGCGTTTCCCATGCTGTCATACAACGTTTGGCGAAATTGCTGAAGTTCGTTGAAAATCATAGGGTCAATGTTGGTTGTACTTCATTGACCTTACGGCAGTCGGTGACTCTCATTGACTGCCTTTCTCTTCACCATTAGTCCAAACTCAAGTAACTTAGGATCATATAAACAAATTGTGGAGTGGGTGTCCTCACCCGCCCGGACGGGCAAGATGCCCATCCCACAAGAATTGCAGTTTGTTTAATAGGATTGCTATAAACAGCGAATCACAAATAGTTGAAATATTTTTTTCATCCCCTCTTTTGGCTGATTCGTATGACAGGTTTTGATCCACCCTGGATTCTACCCTCACCTATTTTAAGACTGTCCAACAGCGACATTCACCTTTGGCGAACCGATCTAAATGTATCCCTGATTACTCTTCAGCATTTAACCCAGATCCTCTCCGAAGATGAGCGGCAACGAGCCAATCGGTTTCACTTTGAGCGCGATCGCATTCACTTCATTGCCTGTCGTGGCATTCTCCGCTGTATTCTAGGGCGCTATCTGAACACTAATCCTGCTTATATTCAGTTTTCTTATGGTTCTCGTGGTAAACCAATCTTAGAAACTTCCTCCGACATTTCGCCACTTCAATTTAACCTGTCTCACTCTCACGGGTTAGCACTTTATGCCATCACACGTCGTTGCGCGATCGGGGTTGACCTGGAATACTGTCGCGCGATCGAAGTTGAATCGCTAGCAAAGTCATTCTTCTCGCCTAGGGAATATATCTTACTCTCTGCCTTACCGCCCGTTCAACAACGCTCTGCCTTTTTTCAACTATGGACATACAAGGAGGCATACCTTAAAGCAACTGGGAAAGGATTGACAGACCTGAAGCAAGTTGAAATTTTAATTCATCCTGACCACTCAGCAACATTGCATAGTTCTACACCAAGTCTTTTACCCTCAGAATACTGGTGTCTCCAACAATTGCTTCCTGCTTCTAACTACATTGCTGCATTTGCCGTAGCCATGCCGGATTGGAATTTAAGCTGCTATCGCTATGAGAGCGATCCCAAAGTCCAGGCTTAGCAAGATTTGATGGGGAATGGGGGGTGGGGGCGTTGACCCCACTGAACTCTACACCCCTGCACCCCGCAAAACAAAAATGACAGACTACTAGTCCTCAGCCCGCTTCAAACAGGGTTTTAGGACGTAGACTCGATCGCGTCCTTGTCGTTTTGCTTCGTAAAGCGCATCATCCGCCCGTTTCAATACATCCCAGGCAGAGGAATCAAAGGATATATTTTGCTGAGCAATGCCAAAACTAGCGGTGATGTCAATCAGCCCAACTTTTGTCTGAATGGGAGTAGAGCGGATTGTATGGCGCAAGCGTTCAGCAACGTCCACGGCTTGACTAAGTGGTGTTTCTGTTAAGACAACGACGAATTCTTCTCCACCATAGCGGTAGGCTGGGGTGCCACGCCGCAGTTGTCCTTGAAGTCGTTGTGCTAAAACTTGCAGCACTTCATCGCCAATCAAATGTCCATAAACATCATTGACGAGCTTGAAATAATCAATATCGCAAACGATGACGCTGAAAATGGGTTGAATTCTCCAAATGGCGGTAGTGCTGAGTTGATTCAATTCTCGTTCTAGGGAGCGACGGTTCATCAACTGGGTCAGTTCGTCTCGCAAAATCTCCTGTTTAAGAGAATGATTTTGCATGAGCAAGACTTCTTTTTGTGCCAGAGACTCTGGTAATGTTGAGCGTTTGTGAGGGCGATCGCGGCTTGATCAGCAACCTGTCGCACCGTTTGGAGTTCGTCGAGGAGGTAGGCACGTTCATAGCGATAAGATAGCAATGCCACTGCCCCAAAAAACTCTTCCTGAATAAACAGAGGGACTAGCAGCACCGAGAGGACACTCACTTGCTGAAGCCACTCTTGTAGAGGATCGGGATCACGTTCATTCCGTCCGAGTTGTAGGTATGAGGCTCCCCCGTTCATGAACATCTCGATCACATTTTGCCAATAGTCTCGCTGGATCTGGCGCTGCTCGAAGGCAATCAGTTCCCGATCGGGATGATCCCAAACAGCAAGGATATTCACGGGCTGATGGCGCAAATCGACTAGGATGGAGCGATCGCATTGCAACCCATACCCCAATTCCGCCACAATGCGCTGTAAAATCTCATCGGGATTTAGCGTAGAGTTGAGCAGGTGAGAAATCCGCCCGACCAGTGCAACTTGCTGCCGAGAATGTTCTAAACGCTGTCGCCAATACAATGCACTATATGCTAAGCCAACCTGACTACAGATGACCTCGATCGACTCCACCTCTTCTAGACTCCACCCGTGAATCTCTATCGTTTGAAGGGGGACTTGGGTCGTATTGGCAGTGGGATAGGGGAGAGGCGATCGGGGAATGGAGGGTTCAGAGGTCAGGACATTGATGGGCGATCGACTCAGTTGCAGCACGAATTGCAGAGGTGTTGTTGCTCCTGTGAGTCCTTTAGCATCAATATCCGTCGCACTTGCCCGGCTCGTCACTGGGATAATCAAGTCTCCGGTTCCAAGTTGTGTCAGTCGAGGGGTATCTTGCTGATCCAATAACCACAAGGGTAAAGAGCGAGGATGAAACTGCTGTACGGTTTGATAGTCTTGAAGCAAATCCCTGTTTGACTTCAAAGGAGTAGGAGGGTAAGCAAACCCCAAGTTTGCAGCATATCGATTAATCACCTCCGGCATTCCATACACCCGCATCGCATCGGCCGATCCCGTCTCCATTCCAGCCCATAGCAGGCATTCTGCGTTATAAGCTGTCGCGATCTGATCTACCACCTGTCGCAATAAGTAATCTACAGACTCTAAATTAAGGACTGCTGTTTTGATCCAGGGGTAGATGTGCTTCCAGGCTGATTCCATGAATATCCTCTGGAGCAGTGTTTTTGGGCAACCTTCACAGGCAGTGCCTTTATCCAAGACATGGAAAATGGGCATCGTTACATTAAGCACTAACTATAAATTAGTAGTATTATGGGCTGCTTTGGTAGCTCAAAAGTACCGATTTAGAGATTCTCTGACAAAGTACTATTTAGGTTAACTACCAGTTGACGCCTCTCATAATAATTAGCCATAATATATTGTTGACTAGTTGACTACTTATTTTGCTCGGATCAGGTTTCAAAATGCCTAGAGCTACCTGTACGGCAGTATTTGAGGCGAATTCATGGCATACGCAATTATTGAAACAGGCGGTAAGCAACTGCGGGTTGAACCGGGTCGCTTTTATGATGTTGAGCGGCTTCCCGTGGAAGAGGATGGTTCGGTGACGATCGATCGAGTCCTCTTTGTCGATAGCGATGGAGAGATCTCTGTGGGTCAGCCTTGGGTTGACGGAGCGACAGTGGAGGGGACGGTGCTGCGTCACCTGCGAGGTCGCAAGATCATTGTTTACAAAATGCGCCCCAAGAAGAAAACCCGCAAGAAGCAGGGACACCGCCAAGAGTTGACTCGGCTAATGATCACCTCAATTCGTTTGAATGGGGCGATCGTGAGTGGCAGCGAAACCCCAGCGAGTTTGGTGGCTGAGCCAGAAGACACTCATGTTGAAGAGACAGAGGATTTGGCTGTCACCTCCGCAATGGCTGAGGAAACGGTGGCTGAGCCAACAGATGCTCCTACTGAAGAAGCAACTGAAGAGTAGTGGATAGATTGAATTGAAAGTCAGTGGAGGCAATCATGGCTCATAAAAAAGGGACAGGTAGTACTCGTAACGGACGGGATTCCAATGCTCAACGGCTTGGTGTCAAACGTTATGGTGGGCAAGTTGTAAGGGCAGGCAATATCCTCGTTCGGCAACGGGGCACGAAATTCCATCCCGGTTCAAATGTTGGTCGCGGAAAGGATGATACTCTATTTGCGCTAGTGGATGGTGTAGTCACGTTCGAGCGGAAAGGCAAGAGCCGCAAGAAGGTTAGTGTTTATCCGGCGGAAGTATTGGCATCCGCATAAGGCTAGCGATCGTTCGGAATTTCTGTTGTTTCCTTGAGGGGTAGCGTTTCTATGTCTACCCCGGTTTTTGTTAGAAAAAATGAACGTTATTCGTCATATGAAATCTGCAATGAATCAGGGATTGCCAACTGACTCCAGGAATACTTCCAAGTCAGTAAATGAGCCTGCATAGGTAATCGTTGGTACGTCATATCCTTTTAGGTTAACCGTATGCTGCTTAAATAAATTTCCCACGCCGGATTCTGAGAGATATTGGTAGGTGGTCTCGCCAAGCGCAACATCCATGCCAATTTGCTTAGTTGACGATTCTAAGCGGAACGCTGCGTTTACTGTATCTCCCAGCGCCGTATAGTCTGGGCGATCGCCCGTGCCCGTATTCCCCACCATCGCATAGCCCGTGTTCAGTCCGGCTCCAATTCGCAGGGGAAAGGGCAGAGGATAACGTTCGTGAAGTTTACTAGTCATCTTGTGTAGGGCATTGAGGGCACGGGTGATCCGGATCATCTCCTCGTAGCTGACCCCTTGTGCGCCGTGAATCCAGACTGCCATGACAGCATCACCGATATATTTATCGACCCAACTGCCGTATTCTCGAATAATGTCGCCCGCACATCGGAACCAAGTGCCAATCACTTCTGATAAAACTTTCTCATCAATCTGGCGGGTCATTACCGTAAAATTCCGGATGTCTACCACCAAGACGGAGATGAGACGGCGAACGTGCAGGGTCGCTGTAGCAGTGAATTCTTGAGAGTCGCCACCGATCGACGAATCAGCTGCCTGATCAATATCAGGCGCATAAAATTCGAGTTCTGTTTGACCAAAGGTAAGCCGATCGCAATTTTGTAAGGTTACAGGCACACTGACTCGTCGTCCGTTGACAAACGAGCCATTGCGACTGCCCAAATCAATTAAATAAAACTCTCCGGTTTCCATGCGTTGGAGCATGGCGTGATTACGAGAGATCCAGCGATCGGGCAGCACGAAATTGTTGTCATCGCCTCGCCCAACCGTCCAGCAGTTGCCGCCTACGAGAGAGAGAAAACGATTACCTGATTCAGTTCGCAAGATTAAGTGAGGAACGGATTGTGCAGTCACCACAGGCTAAGAAACCATGAGTGTTTCCCTATGATGCACCCTGACGCATTAAACTACGACGAGTGCAGGCTTCCAAACACTGAATTATAGAGAGCCTCCACCCAAATGAACTCCGAATGAACCATTAATTTCTTTACTTTCTCTAACTTAGCTTATGAACACGAACGTTCACAGGGGAAGGCAATCGCTCAATTCTGCGAGTTCAGCGTAACTTGATCATATCCTCACTCATGCCGAGGTTGCAGCTAGCCAAAACAAACCATCTACTAAAATCGTACTCAATACGGCTCCGCTAAAGGCCCACCAGTGAAGTTTCGAGGAGCGGAGGGGTAACCCACCCACGACTAGTAGAACGATGGCTAGGATAACCGCACAACCAATTCCCCAAGGGGTTCGGATTTGAGCAACCGCACTTTGAAAAATGGGCTGCACTAAGTCGGGTTCGACCTGCATCAACTGTCGCCAGCACGGGATCAAATTGACCCAATAGAAATAAGCATCGGTCATTGCCGTGCCAAACAGAGAACCCAGATAAAACCAATTCCCTATCCTGTCTTGCTCTTTGTGGAGAGCCACTACGGCAAAAGGTAACCCGATCGCCTCAACCGGCAAGTGCCAGAGCGGTTCCCAGCGTAGCCAGCCCCAGTAGATCCCTCCAGCTAGCCATGTCCAAGTGAATCCTAGTAACAAATCCCCCCATCGGGTCGTGGTTGGGCGCGATCGCAGGGTCAAACTCAGCCAGAGCCAGCCTCCAGTCAGGGTTAAGCTAAGCCAGGGAAACAAACGTACTAGAGGAGCCTGGATGAATACAGGTATCGACACCAGGAACGCTGCCGCTACAAATATTAACCAAGTTGTGTGAACTGTTACCCCGATCGCGGTATCCGGAACGCTACTGAGTTGAGTCGCTAAAGGGTTTGAATAAAGTTTTCTAGAAGAGGGTGTTAAGGAAGACAACGGATTTCTGATAGACTAGTTCAACTTTTTTAACATAACATACTTAAATCCCCTAGGGGGGCATAACCATCCCGATAATTTATCATGCCTATCGAAATAATTCTTGAGCCATCTGTAAAAGTTTTCTAAAGCAGAATTCAGACACTAGGAATAGGAGCATATCAACCCGTAAGCTGGAAAGTAAATTCATTTCTTAATAATTAGTTAAAAATCTTTAACGAAGCACATTGCGTGTCGTTTGTAAATCCTGACTTTCTCAAGCGCTAAAATTTCTGCAACGAACTCCTTAGGTATCATCGTGAATCTAATCGACGTGTTTCGGGCTATTGTTTTGGGTCTTGTACAGGGGATCACTGAATTTCTGCCGATCAGCAGTACTGCCCATTTGCTCGTTTTCACTAAAGCCTTCGGTTGGACAGATCTGGTTGGACAGAAGTACTTTGTGGACGCGATTCAGTTTGGCAGCGTGATTGCAGTTGTTTGGTATTTTTGGACAGATTTGACTCAAATCTTGACAGGAAGTTGGACAGCCTTTCGTCAGCGACACTGGGATCGAGAGGAATGGAAACTTTTGATCGGAATTATCGTTGGTACGATCCCCGCACTGGTCGTTGGATTCCTGATTAAAGATATTGTGCCGGAAAGCCCGCTCGTGATTGCAATTATGTCGATCGTCATGTCACTCCTTCTAGGATTGGCAGAACAGATTGGTACCCGTAAACGAGGATTCGACTCGCTAGAAATCCGGGATGGCATTTTAGTTGGCTTGGGTCAGATGATTGCTCTGCTTCCGGGTGCATCACGGTCTGGATCGACCCTCACGACGGCTCTGTTTTTAGGGCTAGAACGACAACCTGCCGCCCGCTTCTCGTTTCTGCTTGGCATTCCAACTCTAACGATCGCCACTCTGTACCAGTCCACTAAGGCATTTGGCAACGTGGATAGCGTGATCGCGTTGCTGGCAGGTATTATTTCCACCTTTATCTTTTCGTATCTGTCGATCGCCTGGTTACTTCGCTATTTACAACGTCGGAGCAACTGGGTGTTTGTCTGGTATCGGTTAGCATTTGGGGCGGTAGTGTTGTTAGCGATCGCGTTTGGAAGGTTCCAGAATGTTTAACGAGCGATCGCTTTCTGGTCTGGCAGAACCAGAACGCCGATGCTGCTAAGGATGGAGCGGACATGGATCAATCTTCCTTATCTTGAATCATGAATTAGCTCTTCAAATTAGCTCCTCAAATACGCTAGAAAAGGTGGCACTCTGGAAAAAACCAATAGCGCCACCGAGAGAATTTACCTATTTAATTGATCGACCCATTGTAATGATTGTCTCAATCAGAATTGCGGAGTGACTGGGTATGACAATCGACGGGTTGATGCTATTTGTTGATCATCTCTTGCCGCGAATCATCAAAGCGATCGCTCAGCTTATTGATCATCTCTTGACGGGAATCATCGAAGCGATCGGTCAAGGCCATAGCAGGTGCAGCAACGGTGATTAAAGCAAGAACAGACAACGTGGTAAGAGTCAAGCGTTTCATGAGTATCCTTCCTTGGTGAGTGAATCTGGTTATCGTAGTGTTTAGAGAACCGCTTGCGGGATACAGTTATCCAGCATTGCTACTGAATAAGAATTTCTTGATGAGTGCCGACATCAGCCGGATGAGCCTGCGTCCGAAGCTCAACGAATTCTCTTGTGAGTCTGCGAGAGTGCGATCGTTCTTCTCTAGAACTTGCATCAAGGTGTAACAAACGTGCCATAGTTCCTCCTGATTCATCACCATTCCAGCTTAGGTAAACGATCGATGCTCAGCTATTTAATTCCTGTGTCACTATCAAAATCTTGCGGTCAGTTTTCCGGCTGCTCGATCGACCTATTATGACAACAGCCCATTTTTCACGATTAATACAGACTCGCGGTGGGGCGCACAATGATTTCGCTAACATCAACTGCGTGTTTTGCTAACCTCGTATGCTGAACATTATTTAGGGTTAGCTCAGTCTTAACTCCTAGCAGCATATCGACCTCTGGTAAATACTGCAACGCTGTGTTTTCCGCCCTAAGAAAATCATTTTATCGGGTGGGCACTGCCCACTGCTACCTGTTAATATCAAACGCAATCAAGGTTTTCAGATAGGCTCTTATTGAGGAAGCAAATTACTCTCATAAAAAGTTGAAAACCTTAATATTCAGAGCCTATTTTTTCAAGAAATGTATAAAGACTGACAAAATCCTTATTAACTCGCTACACTGAAACTACTAACTAGAGAGAAATAGGCGTGTTGGAGCCAATATCTCGAAGTGCATGAAAATTATTGCTAATTGCTACCAAACTGAAGGAGATATTGAGAATAGGTAAAGATCTAGGTGTCAGAAGTCGGCATCAATATCTTTGTTAAACCTGCATCTCGTCTATCTAAAGCACTGTCAAATAATCGTTGAAATAAGCGATTGTTCAATGCTGATAAATCGCTTTATTCTTATTAGAAAATTAAAGAGATATTAGTCGCATCAGCGATTTCAGCATCTTTCAATTGTGCAAATCTCTTTTGAATTGATTGTTGCTTTAGAGTACTCAAAAACTGCTCGTAAGGAGAAGAGACTTTGCTCTTCTAAAGAAGATGGTATGCACTGAAAAGACTGATCACGTTTTGCCAGATTTTAAAAGAGTGATTCTGGGACGCACATTGCCCTCCCTCTTGAATGAGGTATGTGTTCAAACTCCGAACCTCCATGCCTTTAATCAATGGACTGAAACAGGTTGGCGATCGCTGTCCAATCAAGCGTTTCAAACGACGATCGAAACAGTGGCAATAGGCTTGCTGGACTTAGGTTTAGAAAAAGGCGATCGGGTTGCTTTACTGATGCACAGTGATGTCAACTTTTGTATCACAGACTTGGGTTGTCTGCTGGCAAATTTGGTGAATGTTCCAATTGATCTGACACAGACACTCGAACATATTATTTTTGTGCTGCAACATAGTGAAGCGAAAGTCCTAATCGTTTCCAATCTAGATTTATTGGCACAAATCGCACCGTACCTCTGGAATACACCTCATTTGCAACACATTATTGTTGTAACGGTTCCTGTAAATTGGACGGAAATGCGATCGCAATGGATCGCTACCCCGTTCGCCGGTCAAGGACAGATAAGTATTAGAAAAATTCCTGAATCTGCTTGTCTAGATATTCCCATGCTGCTACATCCAGCCCATCTGGAAAAACCGCATTCTGCCTTTCCCCAATGCGTTCAAATCTTCTCATTAGATGAAATTCAACAGAGGGGAAAGGTCTCTACAACCAGACCTCAACACCTTTATGCAGCGCTAGCAGCGGATGATCTGGCTACGATCGTCTATATTCCTGATGAGCAAGGGCAGCTACAAGGCGTGATGCTGACGCATGAAAATTTATCTGCGAATGCACTGTCCTCATTTTCTGCTATTCCAGATCTAAAGAGAGGATCACAAGACGTTGTGCTTTCATTTTTGCCGTTGAATCACGTTCTTGCCCGAACTCTGCTCTACGGTCATATGAACTATGGTCACAGCATCTATTTTTCCAACCCAAATCGCGTCATGAAACATCTCAAGGAGGTGCGACCCACCCTTTTGGTGACGGTGCCGCTCTTGTTGGAGAAGATCTATAGCAAGGTTCTGGAACAGGGCAATAAAGCATTTTCCATCCCGGAGCGTATCCTGCTGCACTGGGCACTGGATCTGGCTAAACAGTATGAATTAGGATGTCAGCCCAAGGGACTGTATGCGTTACTGCTCAAATTAGCAAATTGGGTCGTGTTTGCGAGGTGGCGATCGCTGTTTGGGGGTCGCCTTACCTATCTGATTTGCGGTGGAGCCGCCTTAAGAGCGGAGTTAGCCAATGTGTTTGCCGCCGCAAGAATACCGATTATGCATGGCTATGGTTTGACCCAGGCGAGTGCAGTGGTGTGCTGCAATCGCGGCTCCTTCAATCGGGCTGGGACAGTCGGCATCCCCATTCCGGGGGTTGAGGTGGCGATCGCAAACGATGGAGAGATTCTAGTTCGTGGTCCCTACGTCACTCCGGGCTATTACAAAAATCCTGAAGCAACACAAGCGTTAATTGATCCGCAAGGTTGGTTGCACACCGGAGATTTAGGGATGATTACAGAGGATGGATTCCTCAAAATCACAGGTCTTAAGAAATCACTCTTCAAACTCTCGACTGGCAAATATATTGCACCACAACCCATTGAACAGCGGTTAAAACAGTCACCCTTCGTCGCAGAAGCGATCGCTGTGGGTGCAGACCAAAAATTTTGCGCCATGTTGATTATTCCAAATTTAGAAGCACTGCATAGTTATGCGCTAGAAGTTGGATTGGATTTGCCCAACGATCTCTTGCTGAGACATCCCTGTGTGCTGACGCTATATCGGGCTTTAGTAAACATAGCCAATTGCCACCTACCCTACTGGGCAACCGTCAAACGATTTCACCTAATCAATGCCTCTACCGTTAACAATGCGCTGCTGAACCCATCTGAACCGTTGAATCGCTCCAAGATCCTCAAAGCTTTAACCCACGAAATCCATGCTTTGTTTACGGAGGATACAACACGGAAAACTAGAGATACAGCAACGCCAAATGCAGACGAACAGATCGTTTCTGTATCAATGTGTCCTACCATTCCTGATGCTACATGTCCTGTTTTTGCTCAATCTCTCAACCCCCGATTGACAACCTTGAGATCGATCGCGTCATTCATGCTCTACACAGGGATAACCATGCCTGAGTTTCCCAGGAGAATTGCAGAGAGATTAATTACAATCCTTTGAAGGGAGGTTTTTAGAACCATGTTTAAGCCATTCCGAACTGCTGCTGTTCTGGGTGCGGGAGTGATGGGAACCCAAATTGCCGCACACCTTGCGAACGCGGGTTTAACGGTTCACTTACTTGATTTGCCTGCCAAGACGAACAATAAAAATAATCTCGTCGAAACGGCTTTTAAGAAAGCACTTAAACAATCGCCTCCCATTTTTTTCACAGAAAAAACCACTCATCGCGTCAAACTTGGCAACTTTGATGAACATTTTCATCGAATTGCAGAGGCAGATTGGGTGATTGAAGCAGTGGTAGAAAATTTGGAAGTTAAACAGAAGTTAATGCAACAGTTGGAAGATGTGATTCGTGAGGATGCGATCGTTTCAACGAATACCAGTGGCTTACCGATTCATGCAATTGTCAACGATCGGTCTGAATCATTTCGGCAACGGTTCTTAGGCACTCACTTTTTTAATCCCCCCCGTTATCTCAAATTGTTAGAACTCATTCCTACCTCCGATACTGATCCGGATGTCCTAAAGCGGATGCAGTGGTTCGGGCGATCGTGTTTAGGGAAAGGTGGGGTCATTGCCAAAGATACACCCAACTTTATTGCCAACCGAATTGGTATGTACGCCATGATGGTGGGGTTGCGAGCCTGGACAACGCAGGGATACACGATCGAGGAAATTGATACCCTCACTGGAACGTTCGTCGGACGACCCAAATCAGCCACGTTTCGCACGGCTGATCTGGTTGGGCTGGACACGCTGCTGTATGTTGTAGAGAATCTTTATCCCGCGATTCCTGACGATGAAAGCCGGGAAACATTCCGCGTTCCCGATGTGCTGCGTAAACTCGTTTCCACCGGAACACTGGGTGCTAAAACGGGGCAGGGATTTTATAAGAAACAAAACCATCAGATTCTCTCTTTAAACCTGGAAACGCTTGCCTATGAGCCAACAAAACCCCTTGACTTGGGCGATATGCAAGCGATCGAAAAATTGCCCTTGGGCGATCGCTTACCCGCCCTCTATCGCGATTCTGGACGGGCTGGAACCTTTTTCCGTCAAATGATGCTCGACATTTTGGGGTATAGTGCCCGCCGCATTCCTGAAATTGCGGATAATCCGATTGATGTCGATCGAGCGATGCGATGGGGATTTGGCTGGGAGTTGGGACCCTTTGAAATTTGGGATGCTTTAGGATTTGAAGCGGTGTTAGCCGATATGAAGGTAGCCGATATTCCCATCCCGACTTGGGTGGAAAAGATGCACCGAAATGGGGGCAGAAGTTTCTACTGGAACGATCACGATGTTTATGATCTGAAGTACCAGTCTGTTCGCATGGAAACTCCAGCGGATGAAATGAATCTGGTTGACCTAAAAGCTGACTCCAACCGCATTCTTTGGCAAAATCCTGAAGCTGCTTTACTGGACTTAGGAGATGGAGTCGCTCTGTATGAGTTTCGATCGAAGGGCAATACTTTAAGCCTCAATGTTGTGAACGGGTTAGCGGAAGTTCTTGATTGGCTGGAAACTCACGATGATATCAAGGGATTAATCATTGGCAATGACAGCCCCAATTTCTCTGGGGGAGCCAATCTCGCTGAAATCACCATGATGGCACAATCCGGTAATTTCGATGCGATCGTCAACTTAATTGTTCAGTTCCAATCGATTCTTCAACGCATTCACTATGCGACAAAACCGATCGTAGCTGCCATTCAAGGACGAGTACTGGGCGGCGGTTGCGAGTTAGTCATGGCGTGTCCCTATGTGGTAGCTGCCACAGAAACTTATATTGGATTGGTAGAGTTAAGCGTTGGTCTGATTCCGGGTGCAGGCGGCATCCTGAGAATGGTAATGCGAGCGGATGAACGGGCAGCAAGCGAATCTCCTGATCACATTCGTCCCTTCTTGCAAGCCGCATTTGAAACGATCGCGATGGCGAAAGTATCGAATAGTGCTTACGAAGCCCAAGAACTCGGATTTCTCTCGCCAACCACTCAAATTGTCATGAATGCCGATCGGCGCTTGTTTGTTGCAAAACACCAAGTGCTTCACCTCGATCGCCTTGGCTACACTCCACCCCCGCAACAGAACGCCATCCTGGTACTTGGACAACCCATGCGAGCCGCACTGGAACACGCTGCTTACATCTTCCAGCAGGGCGGTTTTGCTAGCGAATACGATCGCTATCTTGCCAATCGGTTGGCTTATGTGATGACAGGTGGAGAACTGTCGGCTCCTGCGATCGTCCCTGAAAATTATTTGCTGCAACTAGAGCGGGAAATGTTTTTGCCTCTCCTGAGTCAGTCCAAAACGCAGGAGCGAATTGCTCACATGCTTAAGGTGAAGAAGCCGTTGCGGAATTAGGAAGGGAATGAGCTATGAAAGACGCATACATCGTCAGCAGTGTTCGGACAGCGGTTGGTAAAGCTCCACGCGGGACGCTTCGCACCATGCGTCCTGATGATATGGGAGCGATCGCCGTGAAGGAAGCGATCGATCGGGTCAAGGGTTTAGAGTCTGAGCAGATCGATGACATTATCTTGGGTTGTGCCTTTCCGGAAGCGGAACAGGGATTTAACTTGGGGCGAATTGTGGCACAGCGAGCCGGATTGCCAGATTCGGTGGCAGGGTGTACGGTGAACCGTTTTTGTGCGTCTGGGCTGCAAACGATCGCAATGGCAACCCAAGCGATTATGTCCGGTCAGGCGGAGGTGATGGTGGCTGGAGGAGCGGAATCCATGAGCTTGATTCCGATGGGAGGGCATGTGCTTGCTCCGAATCCAAATCTCATGGCAGAGGCACCACAAGCCTACTGCACGATGGGGCTGACTGCCGAAAATGTGGCGCAGCAACACCAGATTTCGCGTGAGGATCAAGATGCATTTGCACTGCGATCGCATCAACGCGCACTGGCTGCCATTCAAGCCAGGAAATTTGATGAAGAAATTGTCCCAATTCATGTCCATGAAACACTCTACATTGACGACCACCTGCAAACCACAGAAACCGTGTTTCAAGTGGATGAAGGACCACGCGCTGACACGAGTTTAGCAGCCTTGTCTAAATTGCCCACCGTCTTTCACGTGAAAGGAACTGTGACGGCAGGTAATGCTTCGCAGATGTCAGATGGAGCGGCAGCCACGGTAGTCATGAGCGAACGCATGGTCAATCAATTGGGCGTTAAACCCTTGGGTCGGTTGATCGGATTTGCCACCGCCGGAGTCCCGCCGGAAATCATGGGAATTGGTCCTGTGGCAGCCGTCCCGAAAGTCTTACAGCAGGTGGGGTTGACGCTGGATGATATGAGCCTGATTGAACTGAATGAAGCTTTTGCGGCTCAAAGCCTTGCTGTGATTCGCAAACTCGATTTCAACCAAGACATTCTCAATGTCAATGGCGGGGCGATCGCCCTTGGGCATCCCTTGGGCATGACAGGTGCGAAACTCACTGCCACTCTGTTGCACGAAATGAAGCGGCGCGGTGTTCGGTATGGGCTGGTGACGATGTGTGTGGGGGGTGGGATGGGGGCGGCGGGGGTGTTTGAGAATTTGATGATGTAGTTATCTCTATCTCCTATCTTTCCCATTTCTTTCCTCTCAACATCAACCGGAGAAACCCTATGCCGCTCCTCCAACCCATTATCAGTATTCCCATCTTTACCCTTCTTCTATTGCTATTCGGTTACATCGGAGTTCCACTTTGGCTGTGGTTTACATATCTTGCCACTATCCTGATTTTGTTCCACGTATCATTCTGGATATGGGGTATTTTTGGCGCTGCTGCTGTGATTCTTAATGTGCCTCTTATCCGTCGCAAAGTAATCACCACTCCTATCATGAGAATGATTCGTGCGTTCAACGTTTTGCCGACGATCTCAGAGACAGAAAAAGCCGCGATCGAAGCCGGAACGGTTTGGATTGAGGGAGAGTTTTTCTCCGGTGCGCCCAATCTCAAACGAATGGCAGATGAACCCTATCCGCAAGTGACACCAGACATTCAAGCATTTCTGGATGGCCCAGTAGAACAGGTCTGTCGCATGGCGACGGACTGGGAGATTTATCGTCGCAAAGATTTGCCACCCGATGTTTGGGACTATCTCAAACAAGAGCGATTCTTTGGCATGATGATTCCCAAAGAATACGGAGGGCTAGGATTTTCTAACCTGGCATACAGCACCGTGATGGTGAAGTTAGCCTCGCGATCGTTCATCCATACTGCAACCGTAGGAGTCACCAATTCCCTCGGCCCTGCAAAACTCCTGCTGAATTATGGTACTCAAGCGCAGAAAGACTATTACCTGCCACGTTTGGCGCGGGGAGACGAGATTCCTTGTTTTGCGCTCACTGAACCCCAAGCCGGATCAGATGCCGCCAGTATTACCTCCTATGGGGTTGTATTTCGAGGCGAGGATGGCAATCTATACCTGCGCTTGAACTTCCGCAAACGCTACATTACACTGGGTGCGATCGCCACTTTAATTGGGCTGGCGTTCAAACTGCGCGATCCAGAAAATCTGCTGGATAGAGGCGAAGAGGTTGGTATCACCTGCGTTCTGGTTCCTGCAACTACTCCCGGTGTTGTGTTGGAACGACGGCATGATCCGATGGGTGTCCCGTTCTACAATTCCCCCATTGAAGGTCACGATGTGATTGTGCCGATCGAGCAAATTATTGGCGGTGTAGAGCAAGCAGGACAGGGTTGGAAAATGCTGATGCAAACCCTTGCCGCTGGACGAGGCATCAGCTTTCCGGCTACCTGCACCGGAATTGCTAAACTCGTGACTCGCGTCACCAGTGCCCACGCGACGGTACGGCGACAATTTGGACTCTCGATCGGGCGATTTGAAGGAATTGAGGAACCCCTCACTCGTATCGCTGGATTGACCTATCTGATGGAAGCTGCCCGCATCTACACCTGTGGAGCGGTCGATCAAGGCGAAAGACCTTCAGTGATTTCAGCCATTGCCAAGTACCACTTCACAGAACTTTCGCGCAAAATCATCAATGACGGAATGGATATTCTCGGCGGTTCAGGTATTTGTCGAGGTTCTAGAAATCTATTGGCAACGATTTACATTGCCACACCGATTCCGATTACCGTTGAAGGCTCGAACATTCTTACCCGGACGATGATGATTTTTGGCCAGGGAGTCATTCGTTGCCATCCTTATGTTTACCAGGAAATCGCAGCCCTGAACCGAGGCGATGCGATCGCCTTCGATCGAGCCTTGTGGCAACACATCGGTTTGATGATACGGAACAGTTTTCGGATGATCTTGCTGAGTCTGTCGCGGGGGTATTTCGCCCGTTCTCCTGTCACTGGTGCAACCGCGAAGTATTACCGTAAACTGGCTTGGGCATCTGCGACCTTTGCCTGTCTCACCGATCTTGCCCTAATCACCCTTGGAGGGACGCTGAAGCGCCGTGAGATGCTGAGTGGGCGCTTTGCCGATGTACTGTCCTGGATGTATCTGGGAACAGCCACATTACGTCGATTTGACGCAGAAGGACGCAATCCAGACGATCTGCCCTTAGTCCATTGGGCAATGCAATATGCCTTCACTCAAATTCAACAGGCATCCGAGGGGATTTTTGCGAATTTACCCATTCCTGTCCTGGGTGCCCTGTTTCGAGGGTCTGTAATCGGGGGGTGGCGACTCAACCCCATTGGTACCTTGCCTACCGATGCGATCGGACACCAGATTGCTCAAAATCTTCAAATTCCTGAAGGGATGCGCGATCGTCTCACCATCGGTATCTATCTTCCCGATCATCCCGATGAAGCGTTAGGGCGCTTAGAACAGGCTTTTCGGCTGTCAGTTCAGGCAGAGAATATTCTCAAAACGATCAAAACAGCCAGTCGTATTGGACAATTACCTCACGCTAAACCGGAGTCTCTTATTGATGCCGCTTTTGCTGCTGGAGTGATTACCGAAGAGGCAGCAAGGCTCGTTCGTGAAGCAGAGAGAGTTCGCGATGACTCCATTCAAGTAGACGCATTCACATTAGAAGAGTACCAGCACTGTAAACAACCCACAAATAAGAGGATGTTAGCGATGAGCCAGGACATTTAAGCGAATCGGCATTCATTTCTAATGAAACAACCAACTCGTAAAGGCATATTTTTGTCCTTTCAAGATCGGTAACGACTCGTGAGGATGAGTAAAGTAGGAGGGGAAAGCCAGAACCGCGCCTGCTTCAGGTGTGACCTTAATGTTTTGGCGATCGAAATAGGTTTCTCCTCCCTCAAATCCATCGTTGAGATAGCCAACAATGCTGATATCTCTAGTAGGAATACCTTGCTCTAACTCCTGAAAGCGACTCGACAGCAAAATATTATCAATATGGCGTTTGTAGAATTGTCCTTGACCATAGCGCAGGATGGTACAAGGTTCAGCGTAAGGAAATTTGACCCCATAGGTTTCAAACAAGAGGCGTTGAACGATCGGCAGCCGGTTGAAGAGGAGTTGATTGGTAGTCTTGAGCAATGGATCAACACCACCCAGTGGCAAGGAATCATTGCTGCGGACTTGAGCCTCAACAGTGTCAATCAAGATTCCGGCTTTACCAAATTGGCAAGATTCAGCCATCTGAATAATGTGCTGACACAGTTGAGGCTCCAATACCTCTTTTACTAGAAAAATTTCGTCTCCTAAACGAGTCAACTTGTGAGTAGTCATAGGCAAATTTGGCGCGGTAGTGACACAATAGGTGGCACGATGGGAAAATTTTCAGAGAGAATTGAGGGCAATTCAACGTTCCCTCAGCGTAGCTCATGAGTGAGCAAGATTATGGTATGGCTAATCCTGTTTCCAATACCCTCAGAAAATCAGTTCATACCGTTGACCGAACGGCATTGATTCTGATTCTGGTGCTGAGTTTGGTAATCTTATTTTTTTTGCTCAAAGGCGATCGCACTGCCGCCAGAGTGCGAGACTTTAGCTGGCAAGGTCGTCAAGTCGGTGCTGAAGATTCTGCGTTCATTCTCACCTTCAGCCGTCCGATGGATCAGGTGAGCGTGGAGCAAAATTTACAACTGGAACCGCCATTGCCCGGAAAATTTAGTTGGGCGGGTCGGCGGATGGCATATACCTTAGAAACACCCGCTCCCTATGGTCAAACTTTTGAAGTCAGGCTTGATGCAGCGCGAGATCGGTTGAGTCAATGGGAAGATTCGCATACTCAGATTCAGCCGTTTACAGGACAGTTCCAAACTCGCGATCGGGCTTTCGTTTATTTAGGGGTGCAGGGCGAAGAATCAGGACGATTGGTGTTGCAAAATCTGACTCGGCAGCAGAAACAAATTCTGACGCCAGAAAACCTGAACGTAATTGACTTTAAGCCCTATCCGGAGGGCGATCGCATTCTCTTCTCCGCGACTGAGCGCACCTCTGACCCCCGCGCCTTACTCGATCAGCAACTTTACAGTGTCACCACTGGCATTCACCTCCAATCTCCGGCAACAACGCCCGGACAACTGAACAAGGCTCCTTCCCCTCAGCCGAGTGCCGATCAGCCTGCGGGAACGATCGAACGAGTGCTGGATAACAAAGACTATCAGAATCTCAAGTTTGACTTGTCTCCAGATGGGCAGACGATCGCGGTTCAGCGCATTAACAAACAGCAGCAGTTTGCCAACGTGGAATTGTGGATTCTTCAGGCAGGTCAGCCCCCTAAACCGCTTGAAACCCAGGGAGGCGGAGAATTTTTGATCGCGCCTGATAGCCAATCCCTCGCAATGCTCCAAGGACAAGGAACCGCGATTCTTTCGTTTGAGTCTGGAGCAGAACCTTTAGATTTCCTACCCAAATATGGACTAATTCTTAACTTCGCTAACGATGGCACGGCAGCGGCAATGGTGAAGTTTAACACTGACCCCAAGAATCCGACGCGATCGCTCTTTCTTGTCACCAATCAGGGTACCGAGAAAGAACTGCTGAAAACGAACGGCTCCATTCTTAATGCTCAGTTTGATCCAATGAAGCAAACCCTTTACTGCCTTTATACCACGCTAGTTTCAGGCTCTCCTGAAGATGCCTATCTAGAACAGCCCTACCTCAGTGGGATTAACCTGGAAACGGGCAAACGGGTGGATTTACTTGAACTCCCCAGACAGCAAGACATTCAAATCAGTCTTGCCCCCGATGGATTAGGCATTCTGTTTGATCAGGCAGTTGCGGATGGGACAGGAACAGGGGTCGTGCGGGGGCGAGATGGTCGGGCGATCGCCAATAGCCAACTCTGGTTCCTCCCACTTCGCTTCGACAATACAGGTATCCCGGCGCAAACCCAACCTCAAGAGCTAGAAATTTCAGGCTTACGTCCTCGTTGGCTGCCTTAGATAAGGGAATCTTAGCGAAATCTATGATATCTATGCAATTCTTGTAGTTGTAGATTAAGCATTCTACTGAAGCAAGCGGTCTATACTACAGGCTTATACCAAACTGCGAGTGTAGTCCGGTATGATTTCAGGAAAGTAACCAACCATTAATCTTTACTTTTGCCCTCTAGTCGAAGACTCCGCCATGAAGTCAATCCGTCGTTTGATCCTTATTCCTTTCCTCGCTCTCCTGACCGCAGGAATCCTGCTCGCCTGTGCTGGCGGTGGCGAAACGGGGGATACGCAAGCTCCAATTAAAGTTGGCTCCAAAGATTTCACGGAACAACTCATTATTGGTGAAATGTATGCATTAGTTCTGGAAAAAACGGGCTTTCAAGTTGAGCGCAAGCCAAACCTGGGCGGTACTCCTGTTGCTCAAGCCGCGTTGGAGAGCGGCGAGATTGACCTTTATCCAGAATATACAGGCACAGGGTTACTAACGATCCTAAAACTTCCAAGCAACAGCGACCAACAAGCCGTTTTCGATCAGGTGTCCCAAGGATATAAAGAGAAGTACAACCTTGTTTGGCTTGACCCTGCTCCAATGAACAACACTCAAGCCTTGGCAATGACTCAAGAAGGGTCACAAAAGTTTGGGGTGAAAACCATTTCTGAAATGGCGGCAAAGGCAAGTGAATTGACGATGATTGGTCCGCCGGAATTTGAAGCCCGTGAAGACGGTTTACCTGGGATTAAAGCAAAATACGGCGACTTTGCTCTGAGGGAGTATAAGGCTGTTGATCCGGGCTTGAAGTATAAAGGGCTATTGGATGGTGAAGCGGATGTGGCAGTGGCATTCGGCACAGATGGGCAAATTAGCGCCTTCAAATTAGTGGTGCTAGAAGATGACAAACAATTATTTCCGCCTTACCAAGTTGCGCCGATCGTGCGGCAACAAACTCTTGATGCAAACTCTGGTCTAGCGGATGCGCTCAATGCCCTTGCTCCTAAACTCACAACCGAAACCATGCAACGGCTTAACTACGAGGTCGATGGCAATCAACGTGAACCTGAAGAAGTCGCCAAAGAATTCCTCACCCAAGAAGGAATCATTTAAGAACCTCCTTTCCCTCATCTTTCATCCTTCATCCTTGCTTGGAGTCTCCCGTGAGTGCAATCCGTTTTGATCTAGTATCGTTGCGATTTCCGGGTGCTGCCCGTCCTGCTGTCGATCGCTGTAGTTGCGAGATTGAGGCAGGTAAGCTAGTCGTCATCCTGGGACATTCAGGCTGCGGCAAAACGACGCTGCTGAAGATGGTTAATCGGCTATATGAGCCGACTGAGGGCACGATCTACCTGGATGGGCAAGAGATTCGCAAGCTCAAAGCCACGACGTTGCGCCAGCAAATCGGCTATGTGATTCAGCAGTCTGGCTTGTTCCCTCACATGACGGCGGCTCAAAACGTGGCGGTGGTACCGAAGCTATTGGGCTGGTCACGTCCTCGCATCCAAACAAGGATTGATGAATTGCTAGAGTTAGTTCAACTGCCGCCGAATGAGTATCGCCATCGCTATCCGGCGCAGCTTTCTGGCGGTCAACAGCAGCGAGTGGGCTTGGCAAGGGCATTGGCGGGTGATCCAAAAGTAATGTTAATGGATGAGCCATTTGGCGCGATCGATGCGATTACTCGTGCCAGTCTCCAGGATGAAATTCTCCGCTTACAACGACAACTCAAGAAAACGATTCTGTTTGTCTCCCATGATGTGGAAGAGGCGCTGAGATTAGCCGATCGCCTGATGATTATGCAGCATGGGCAGATTATTCAATATGATACACCCTTCAATGTTCTGACTAAACCCGCCAGTGAGTTTGTTCACAATCTCGTTGGTGCGGATGATATGGTGCGACAACTCAGCCTACTGCGAGTCGAAACCGCAATGACGCAAGCGCCTACAGGCTACAGCCAAAACGGGGAACCGACGATCGATCGGGATGATAGCCTGCGTCATGCCCTTTCTATTATCCTAAAAACGGGGGCACGAAAGCTGACCGTACTGGAAAATGGCTCAGCCGTGGGTGTCTTGACGTTGGAGCATATTCGCGATTCGGCAAGCTTAGCGGCGAGTGCTTGAGAAAATAGGGGCTACTCTGACATAAATCCTCTGGTTATATAGCCATAGTCATATTGGTTAGGACATTTTTGTGGGGCGGCGGAGCCGCCCCACAAAAATGTCCATGTCCTAACCTAACTGACTACAGCTATACATGGTAGAGAAAAGGGAATAGGGAAGCAAACTCGATCGCGCAAGTCTCTAATCACTGAGTCGATCGCGGAAATCGGCGGACAAAGGTATGCAGGATGGGGCAAGGGGAGCGATCGTCCAGGTTTTCTGGTTTGCTCCAAGAAAATGGAGCTTTTCGAGCCGCCGACAACCATAACAAGCGTCTGGCACGAGTCATGGCGACGTAGAATAGCCGAAACTCTTCGGCTGTCTTCAGTTGTCCAGCGCGTTCCCAGGCGGCGGCTGTATCTGGGAGCGGATATTCACCGTGAATGCTGGCACGAATTTGTGCCCTAGCGACCTCGGATAGTGTGAAATCGCCTAAGAATTGGGATTGGGGTAAGACACGTAACTGACCCGGAATCAGATGTTCATGCAAGAAGGGAATAAACACAAAGTCCCAATCCAATCCTTTTGCCTTGTGCATGGTGATGATTGTTAGTTGTCGAGGGCGGATGTAGCGTTCCTCTGGATCGTCAGTTTCAACCCCTTCAAACCGTTCCGATCGCACAATCTCGCCCAACACCTCCAGCACTGCCGTCATCGACTGATTCCCGAAAGTCTGCTGAACAATTCGTTCGGCTAACTTATCCGCCGTCGCTAATTCGGCTTGCTCATATTGCAGCGTCATCGCCAAAAACGGAATTAACTGATATTGAGGTAATTCCAGACGAGCACGCAACAATCCGGCACAATATCGTCTCGCTTGCAGCACCGATTCAGACTGAGGAGGGTCAAGCGGACTGGGATAGAGAAACTGTTCTGGCAGAGTGACAAGAGCATTGAGATCTTGCGTGGGGATCAGCCGCCGATCGACCAATACCTGAAGCGCCGCCTTGAGATAATCAGGGGAGTGAGGACGATCGAGAAATTGCAGCAATGCCAGAATTTCAACCGGAATATGGGAATGGCGATCGCGTTCTCCTACGTCATAGACCTCAATCCCAAACTGGCTCAGATTAACATCCAAATGGTATTGCTCCGGATTCCGCAACAATTCCGCGACAAACCGTCCCTGCCGATTCTCCCGCACCAACACCGCCGCCCGCGCCTCCGGATATTGTGTCAACAGATCGACCACCCGTTGCCCGATTAAATCCACCGTCTGATAAATATCCGGCGGAAAGCGAATTTCTAGCCCATGTCCCTCTGGTGCAGGGTTTGCATCCAGTTGAGGATCATCCGATGGAACCGGGTGGATATGTTGAGGACGGAAAGGCAGGAGTGAGGAGGTGAGAGAGTGAGGGGATAATTTGCTCCCCATCTCCCCATCTCCCCATCTCCCATACCTGCGGTTAACCCAGTCCAGCATGAAGTTTGCGGCTTCGATGATGATGTGGGTACTGCGTCCGGCTTGATCCATTTCGGCGAGTCTGCCTTCGATGTGACAGCGTTCGCAGAATTCGCGGAAGAAGGAAGGGTCGGCAGGGGTGAAGGTCGAGTTGATCGCTTGATTTGGGTCGCCAACACGCACGAGGTTAAGAGGACGATCGCGCTCTGTAGGGTGAGCCGCCAAAATTTCTAATAATCGGGTTTGCAACGGGGAGGAATCTTGTGCCTCGTCTTCAAAGACGGCATAAATTTGTGATTGCCAGAGTTGACGCGATCGATCGTTCTCTAATACGCGCAGGGCTGCCAAGATCATGTCGTCGTAATCGATGAAACGGCCCTGTTGCAAGAGAGACTGGTAGCGATCGTACAAGCCTGCTGCGATCGACAATACTTCATAATCCTCTGTATCTTCTGAAACTCGAAATTTTGCCTCTTGATGCAACGCTTGTAAATTTTGTGGCAACAACCCAGAACTTTTCGCCTCATGGATCACGGTATACGCCAAATCAGGCAAGACTTCTGTGCGAAGTACCGATTGACGACGCAAGCGTTCGGTTTCTTCGCCATCAAATTGTCGTCCTTCTAACAATCGTTGATAGGTACGGGGATTCGCTGAAATCCATTGCTCCACACAAGTGCGAATCAGACGATTACTTTGGTTGGGCGACACGAGCGTGAGGCGATTTAGATCCAGCTTCGATAACTCTGGATGCCGAGTCGCAATATTTAGCGCCAATCCATGCAAGGTATACACCATGAATCCTTGCGTTGGCAGTGACAATTCCTTGAGATACTTACAAATTTTGCCCTTGAGATTTGCAACAGCCGATCGCGTGAACGTAACCAGGATCAGTTGTCCCGGAAGGGGAAGGGAGTTTGGAGTTTGGAGTTTGGAGTTTGAAGTTTGGAGTTTGGAGTTTGGAGCAATATCATGCAACTCAGAATCCTCTTCTTCGCTCCCCATCCCCTTGTCCCCAATACTGTCTTGCTAACAAGAGTGCGGCGGCGATCGCCATTCCCGTAGACTTCCCTGATCCGGGCACAGCCGAAATTGCCAGAGATCCACTTTGCCAGTCTGCCATGCGTTGTTGTCCGGGACGCAGGCTTTTCCACAGCGATCGACATACTGCTTCTCGCGAGGCTCGTTCTGGCAGAGGGGGTATCCCCTGATCGACATTGATTGACATTTGCGCCTAAGTGAGTCTGAATACTTCTGTATTGTGCTTCAGAATCCGTGATCTTGCCGCGATATGCGAATGTCTGATTCATTGAATGCGATCGACCCATCTAATTCTCAATCTCATCCTCAAGCCAGTCCTCAAAAGCAGGGGATTTCTCTCAGCGATCGACTCAAGTTGCTGTGTTCTCATTTTTTGACTGGCTGGATTGGCGGAACGGCGCTGTTTTTGTTTATGTGCAGCAGTGTTCGTCATTTACTGATCCATTCCACTGGGTTTGATCTAGGGATTTATGATCAGGTTGTTTACTTGATGAGTCAAGGATTGCCGCCCATTTCCTCTTATTTGGGCTTCCATCATATGGGCAATCATGCGGCGTGGTCGGTTTATTTTTTAGCCATCCTCTACAAGCTTTACCCCTCACCCTACTGGCTATTAGCCATACAGGCAATCTGCCTCGCATCAGGAGCATTACCGACCTGGTTATTGGCATCTCAGGCAGGGTTGAATCGATCGCTCGCTAGCGCAATGGCGGCGGTTTATCTGCTGTATCCTTTGATATTTAATCTGAATTTGTTTGACTTTCACCCGGAAGTCATGGCACTTCCTGCTATTTTGACAACAATTTGGGCAGCACGAGCCGATCGCAAAATCCTTTTCTGCCTGACAACTGTATTTGCTTTGGGGTGTCGGGATGCATTGTCGCTCACGATCGCCGCAATGGGATGGTGGCTGTTGGTATTCGAGAAACGGCGATTTTATGGCATCTTTGCCCTGATAGCGGGTGCAAGTTGGTTTCTCCTTGTGACCGAGTGGATTATTCCTATGTTCAAAGGAGGCGAGGTAGGTGCCATCGATCGCTATGCCTATTTGGGCGATTCAGTCTTGGAAGTGGTCAAAAATTTGCTGTTGAACCCCAATCTCTGGCTCACTCAAGTGTTCAGCCAAGCTACCTTTAATTATTTGTTGCTTGTGACTGCACCTGTCTTGTGGGGATTGTCCTTACGTCACTTCACTCCCCTAGTTGCAGCGATGCCCGCATTGACCTTGAATATTCTTTCCACTGCCTACACACAACGCGATCTGCATCATCAATATGCCCTACCGATTTTGCCGTTCCTGTTAGTTTCAGTGATGGCGACACTTGCGGCAGGTCAGGGTTGGCTCCGCCAGCGACGTTGGATTGTCTTGTGGTCATTGGTCGCACTTGTGATAATCGGGAAATATAGCTACTTTTGGACGCATTACTTTGATGATGTCGATACATGGCGAGAAAGTCGGCAGGCGATCGCCCTCATCCAAACACAGGGCGGTGTCATCACTGACAACTTCCACGCAGCACAGGTAAGTCATCGCCCATTTGTGTATCTGCCTTATCTCAGTAGTTTCAAAAAAAATTTGGCGAATAGTGACTATGTGTTGCTGAATTTACGTCATACCTTTCCAGAAGATCGCGATCGCGTCAAAGCCATCATGAAACGAATCCGCAACCATCCAGATTTTCAACTCATCTATGACCACGATGAAGTGTATCTGTTCACCCGCCGAGAATAACAACGCATTGGAAACTGCTGTAAATTTTGAATTTCCAATTCCTCTCAACCAGACCTTTTTCGTAGCTACCCAACAACTGTGTACCTGAAAAATTTCAGCCTCCGTAACTCTATCGTTCGCCACTGTGCGATTCTCGCTGCCATTATTCTTATAGGACTGGCATTGCGATTTTGGCAATTGGATTCTAAACCACTTTGGTTAGACGAAGTGTTAACGGCGCTATTCACAATGGGACGACGGTATGAGGATGTACCGCTAAACACATTTTTCTCGTTGACCGCACTCGATCGCCTCTTCACCTTTCAACCCGGAGCCAATTGTTCGCAGATTGCTCAAACAGTCGCAACTGAATCGGTTCATCCGCCGTTGTTTTTCTGCTTACTATATAGCTGGATGGACTGGCTTCGACCTGATGCAGACCATTGGGTGTGGGCACTCCGAGCATTGCCAGCCTTCTTCGGGGTGGGGACGATCGCCGCGCTCTACTGTCTCAACCGTTTTGCCTTCTCCCCCGCCGCCGGACTGATGGGATCGGCGCTGATGGCAGTGTCTCCCTTTGCGGTCTATCTGTCTCAGGAAGCTCGTCATTACACGCTGCCGATGTTGCTGATCACCCTAGCACTGACCGGATTGGTGCAAATTCAGCATGATCTAAGTTCATCTAAATTGCGCCCGATCGTTTGGCTAGGATGGAGCATTGTCAACGTCATTGGGCTTTACACACACTACTTCTGCATCCTCGCCCTGATTGCCCAACTTGTTGCCCTACTAGGCTGGATCATCTGGCGACGACAATCGATCTCGCGGTATGGTTGGGGTGCGATCGCCTTTGCCCTTGGCGGGATCACGCTCAGCTATCTCCCCTGGATACCTACACTCTTGAATCATGTTAGCCGCCCCGAAACCGATTGGCTGATTCCCTATAAACCTGACTGGCGCGATCGACTTGAACCGCTCTACCAAACATTGGTCAATTGGGTGCTGATGGTGATCGCGATTCCTGTAGAGAATCAACCCATTTCGATCATGATTCTGGGAGCATTAGGGGCAATCGCGTTCACGCTCTGGCTAATCTGGCGGGTGAGTATCGGCTTCAGACACCTATGGCACGATCGCTCTAACCGTCCGTCTATGGTGCTGCTGACTGGCTTCACGCTTTGTGTTGTCGTGCAGTTTTTTGCGATCGTTTACTTCCTCGACAAAGATATCACCGTTGTTCCGCGCTACAACTTTGTTTACTATCCCAGTGTTTGTGCGCTGCTGAGCGCAAGTTTAGTGCAACAAGGAAGCCATCAAAGGGAACAAAATCGCAAAACTGGATCCTCAATTCACCATTCAGCATTCATTCAACCGTTAACTCGAACTCAAACAATCGTTCTTCTGGCAGGGTTGAGCAGCAGTATGATCGTGATCCATGGCTTAGCATTTCAGAAGTCTTATTATCCCGATCGAGTTGCCCAAACCTTAGCCTTTGAACCAGATAAACCATTGATCACGGTCGTCAGTTATCGATCGCTGCAAGAAGTGGCGTTGGGGTTAAGTTTTGCGCTGGAATTGAAAAAACTTTATCCATCCACAACGGTAGATGATCGGGTGCGCTATGGGTTTGTCGATCGATCGTCCAGTTACATGAAAGTATGGCAGGGCATCCCTAACCTAACCCAACCTTTTCTACCACCCATTAACTTATGGATTTTTGCCTCTCCTGGAATGCGAACAAAAGACTATGCCCAACGCTTGAAACTATTTGATCCATCGTCTTCAAAACAGCGCCGCCGACTTTCATGTGACATTGACCCAGATCAATTTCATCGACTTGGCTTCCCCTATCAGCTATTTCGCTGTCTACCGAAAAACGATCGATCTAAACCATCTGAATCACCCAAAGAATAATCACCCATTACCCATCACCCATTACCCATTACCACTCCAACAAACTGCAACCTAAATACCGACTAGCTTATTATTCTTCAATCTGCCAAAGCTCCTTGTTAAAATCTTCATCCAATACCTTTTTAGGACGCAACACTAAAATCACTCGTCCTAAGATTGGCAAGTCAGGAGATTCTTCAAACCAATCGATTTGTAATTGTCCAGCTTGATCGACCACAAAATAGCTGTCAGCATTCCAGTCTCGCTGAGCGCGATCGACCGTAACCAACACTTCTTCGGACAGATCAGGGGCAGACGGCAGTTCATGACTTTCCGCCAACAGCATTACTGGATCTTCAGCATTCCGAACGATTTGCCAACCAGGGAGAGCCACCCAGGCTCCGGTGCCCGAAAACTTGACCATGTGAAACAATCCCTCATTCTCTACCAGCGGAACGGCTTGTAAGTCAGCCACCGTCAAAGGTAACTTCCCGACCACCGCCAATATCCTGGGCTGCTCATCTGCCGACTCTAGCCGATAAAAAGGCAATCGCGGAGCCGGACGACTGCGGGCGATCGTGAAGTCTGTGAGCAAGCTTTCTACCTGCTGACGTGCAGTTTCACTCTGGGTAAACCGTAACCCCTGCGCGATTAACCGCGATCGAGACTGAAGATCAGCTTGCTGACGCGCCAATTTCCAGTAATAGTATGCCACTGCATCACTCGGATGCTCCGCAAACTCGCGAGGTGGATGTGACAACCGACTAAACTCTTTCAGCGCCTTCGCGACCTCATGCGCCCCTTCAGAATCAATTCCCTTTTCAACCACGATCGCCGCTGCCGTCATTCGCTCAGATTGAGCCAAAATCCGAAACTCATAAAGCGTATCGCTTCCAGTGCGCTCAAACCGTGCCAACACCTCCCCAGAAGCACCGCCACTCGCGATCGATTGATACACTTGCGCTGCTACAATCACTTGATTTTGTTGGCTTGGCTCAAATCCGGTCTCTTCAAAAATTTGCTGCGGTGTATAACCCGCCTTCTGCAACTGCTGACAAGCTTGCCCCCACGTCACCCAATTCCCTTCTTTGCGACGAAGCGATCGCAACAACTCCTGCTCAAAAGCCTCTTGCCTCACGCGCTCTTCTGAAGACTGAAGATTGGCATCATCTGGTGGTGTAACAGTCATACGATTCTAGATCCTGTGGATTTTGGACTTTGGACTGGTGTTCGCTCAGCTAAAACACAACACGAACCCTGCACCTATTAAAATCCAAAATCGCCAATCTAAAATCCAAAATCAGTTGACGAAATGCTTGCGATCGAGGCATCATGGAAAACACACTAGGGGCTATAGCGCAGTTGGTAGCGCACCTCAATGGCATTGAGGGGGTCTCCGGTTCGAGTCCGGATAGCTCCATCCCTTGAAGTACAAAGCTTTCAAGGAATCTATGAGACAACAACCCTAACAATTGTCCAACAAGGGCGCTTAATGCTTGTAACTATCCTTAGATATTTAACGCTTGTCGGCGTTTTGCTTGTACCAGTCATGATTCTGACTGTACTATAAGTTCAGCTTATCATTTTTTCTCTTTATGCTCTAAGCAGCGCACCAGTAAATATCTCATTAGTGGCAGCCAAAACCTAATTCGAGTGTGGAACTTGGCAAATTATCAGGAGAAGTAAATTTGTGGTTTACATTGTTAGACCAAACTTAATTCACACACAAGGAGTAACTCTCATGCCTGCTGACAATAATAATTGGCATGGGCAATCAACAATTGGCGATCGTCAATGGTATTCAAGCGAACCAACTAGATACGTCTGACTTTGTGACAGTCAACTTCACCTCTAGCAGAAACACGATCGTGCCTTACGTCGTGAGATAACCTACTGCGATCGGCAGCCAGCGATCGGCTGAACTGAGATTCAAAGGGGCAAAGCACCTGCGTTCGACGGTCGTGCTGAAACCAACTGAGAACATCGCACGTTTTCTTAGGTTAAGGTAGTCTGAGGCACTCCCATAACGCAGGTTTGATATATTCAATCCCTAATTATTTGAGATGTCGGTATCTTAATTCTCTTAAATGTAAAGCCGTATGATATCTGGTCATTCTCTGCGGTTGAGACAGTCTATACAATTCTCATTCAAACGTGCCTTCCGATCGCTTTCAACACTTCTGACTTTGGCAATCGCGATCGAGTTCAGTCAAGTGACGCTAACCCGTGCTGAAATTGTTCCGATTACACCTGGAATGGTTGCACCTGCGACGCTCTCATCAGAAGAACAATTTAAGATCAATACTTTCTTGCAAACGAAATCTCAGCTAATTCTGAGTACGATCAGTCCTGATAATTCAACAGTTGTTGTGGCAATCGCGAATCAGGTCGATGGCAGTGATTTTCAGATCAAGTTTCTCAATCTTACAACGGGCGAATTCACGGACTTTGCGGCGATCGGGTTTACCAACAGCGGGTACGGGATTTACGAGTATTTGTTCAATCCGATGCGATGGGTAGATGCGGACACGCTGCGATTCATTCAGAACGATGGATATGGTCAACAGGCGATCGTTACCTTTAATCGCACCACTGGCGGTATTTCTCGCACGACACTGCAACTCAATGGTGAAATTTTAGGCGTGTCTCCCGATTTTTCGCAGATGGCTGTCGTAGTGCCGCAAGCCGTCCCGATCGCCGGACAACCTAACAGCAGCGTCGAGCGAGTGGTTTATCTGGTATCGTTGCCATCACTCGATCGCTTGGAAGTGACTCGTGTGCCGCCCGGATTTGAAATTGCTACGCCTTCCTGGTCAGACGATAGCACCAAAGTGGCGCTATCGACCTTTCCGGCGTTTGGACAGCAGTTTGGACGAACTCCGCTCAGTCCCAGTTTCGCTAATGCGATCGTCCAGGATACGCTGGGCAGAATTCCGCCTGAGCAGAATCCGTTTTTGCAACAAGCTACCATTCGCATCTATGACTTTACGCAAGCAGAACCATTACGGGCAGAGATTCGGGCGGCTGATGAGGGTGATTTATTTTCGGGAGTGGGAATGAGTCCGGATGGTCAGCGCGTTATGGTGCGAATGAGCCGACCCGGACAAATTGCAGGACGAGAGTTCCCGATCTACCAATATCCTGATAAGACGTATTACCGCTTCTATTCGCTAGACGGTGAGCTACTGGATACGCTCGATCGCGAGGAAATTAATCCACCTGATTCCAGTTTTGCGGCGTTCATTGCCCCGGATCAAATTTTGCTCAATTCTCCAGTTGGCATCGATCGACGGCTATTCATTTACCACTTAACCACCCAGGAATTTCGGAGGCTGCCTGTTCCGTCTGGAACCGTTGATCCGTTTAGCTGGATCGTGTCTGATGATTTGAGTACGATCGTCTACACTTTTTCATCGGTGACGCAACCACCCGAAATTTTCAGCATGTCGTTAAATGGTCAGATAAGAGAGGGTCAGGCAATCCCGACTCAGGTGACGAATGTAAATGCCGCGATCGCACCGATGAATCAAGTTCGCGTTGATGAAGTATTGTTCCAAACCGCAAATGGAGAGCGATCGGGCTTTTTGATTCAACCTGCTGAAGCTCCGTTTCCACCGCAAAATGTGCCGATCGTGTTTTGGCAACAAGGCGGTCCCGGTGGGGCAATTACTAATTATTTTGCGATCAACGTTGAAGAACCGCTCAATCTATTACCGAATTTTGGGATTGCCGTATTGGTCGTGCCGCTCGCAGGGCGGGAAGGATTTGGTTCAGCCTTCTATCGATTGCAAGCCGACAATCAAAATTTTGGTCGCGTCGATATTCAGGAAGGCGTTGAAATTGTCGAGCAAATTATCGCTCAGGGATGGACAACGCCCAGCCAGATTGGGATTGCCGGATGCTCTTATGGAGGCTATTACACAAGTCAGTCGATCGCCACTTTTCCGACAGTATTTGCCGCCGCTAACCCACAATGTTCTTTGCTTGACACGCTCACCGAGTGGCAACTTGGCTATCCGTCTGTGCTGTCTTATTTAACTGGAAGTACGCCAATGGAATCGCCGGATCAATATCGCCAGGATTCACCGTTGTATCTTGCCGATCGCATCCAAACCCCAAC
Organism: Cyanobacteria bacterium RU_5_0; assembly: GCA_012033255.1. Classification (GTDB taxonomy): domain Bacteria; phylum Cyanobacteriota; class Cyanobacteriia; order Elainellales; family Elainellaceae; genus JAAUSF01. The sequence goes on along the minus strand of JAAUSF010000004.1, from coordinate 35,209 downwards.
GCTCATCTTTCATGGTTCCAATGATTTCCTGCAAGTGGATGTCGCACGAAACTTCCACGATGTGATCGCCATGAATGATGTCCCGGTAATGATGTATGAGTTTCAGGGCGCAGGACACGGACTACAAACCATGGAATATCAGCGCATCGCTGCCCAACTGCAAATCAACTTCTTCCGGGAGTATCTACAACCAGAGGAGTGAGACTAGAGCTAGTGCTTTGTCAAGCAAGATTTGATGGGTAATGGGGGGGTGGGGGCGTTACCCCCACGCAGGGGTGAAACCCCTGCACCCCGAACCGTGATCCGGCTGCCATTTTGTTGAACGCTTACCCCTTCACCTGAGAAAGTGCCGGTTAACCGCCGATCGTCCCACCGTTGCCCGGTCCAGCCGTGACGATGAGCAGATTTTCGGGGTGAATCAAATCGTCGATCGCTTGCTGCACTTGTTCAGATGTAACGGCTTCGAGCTTTTCGGGGAATTGGCGAATTTCCTCCAGGCTTAGCCCATACACATCGTTGTACAGAATCTCCGAGGCAAGAACGGTAGGGTCAGACAGATCGACAGGGTAACTGCTAGTGAGCGATCGCTTCGCCGTATCGATTTCTGCCTGTGTTACCCCTTGTTCGCGAAGTTGTCGCAGGAGAGCCAGTGTGCTTTCGATCGCCTTCGCGGCATCCTCTGGGGAGGTTTGCATGGAAATGGCGAAGGGTCCTGGATTGAGTCCAGCCTGGAAGAAACTGAAAATGCCGTAGGTTAAGCCTTGGCGATCGCGAATCTCGATTCCTAAGCGGCTCGACAGGGTGCTACCTCCCAAGATTTCGTTCATAACTAAAGCGGGATAGTAGCGAGGATCTTGGCGAGAAATGCCACCGTTATATCCCATAAAGGTGACAGCTTCGGCTTTACCAGGGATAGTACGATCGACCTGTGTCATCGATTGAGGCAAAGAAACATTGGGATAGGGAACACTCGGACGCTGACCTTCTGCTTTCCAGTTGCCAAATGCTTCGCTAAGCAGCGATTTCACCGCCTCCGGCTCAAAGTTGCCAACAAGCGACAGCACAGTCGTATCCGGACGATAGTGGGTTCGATAAAAGTTGACCAGATCCGCTTGAGTGATTGCCAGCAGACTCTCTTCAGTCGAGAAAGTGTGGAAGGGATGATCGGCAGGATAGATCGTTTGTCGAAAGACGCGCCAGGATAATTGTTGTGGGTCATCCAATTCGGCGCGTAGCTGTGACAATGCTCGTTGACGGCTGAGTTCTAGCTGATCCTCCGGGAACGTGGCGTTTTGCATCACATCTGCCAGCGTTTGGATGAGCGTGGGCAAGTTCTCCTGGAGGGCATAACCATCCATGTCTACCCCTTCGCGTCGAGAGGTGAAATAGAGACTTGCGCCTTCGTCTTCCAGAGTTTTTGCGATCGTCAGCGCATCTTTGGATTGAGTGCCGTTCAGCAAGTTATTTGCGGTGAGATTAGCAAGTCCAGCGTTAGCTTCCGTATCAAAGCTAGCACCCGATTCTACCCATCCACTAAGGTTAATCATTGGTGTGCTGGAATCCGGCAAGAGTAACACTTCTAACCCATTATCGATCGTGAATTTTTCGGGGATAGGTTGAGAATTGGGGCGAGTGTCTTCGGTGATGGGAGGCAGATATTGAGCCACTTCCGCCGGATCGACAGGTTGACCAGGATTAAAATTCTCCACAATCCGACTCGAACTGTCGCCAGAAGACCCTGGAGAACCATCAGGTAGGGTTGGTTCAAAGTAGCCAACTGTTCGCTTCGCCGGATCAAGATAGGTTTGGGCGACTCGCTGAACATCAGCCGTAGTGACTTGATCGATCGCCGCCAAATAGCGATCGCTAAACTGATAATCGCCTGTCACCGTTTCGTAATACCCCAACTGACTCGCTTGACTGGTAATATCCTGATTGCTCAACACCAAGTAAGTCTTCAGGAGCGTTTTGGCACGATCGAGTTCTTCTTCTGTGACACCCTGCTCTCTAAACTGGGTGATCGATTGCTCCACAACGCGATCGACGGCTTCAACCGATTGTCCTGGCGCGACTGTTGCATAGATTTCATACCAGCCCGGTTCAATGAGTTCAGCAGCATAAGCTCCGAGTGAGCTAGCTAACCCTGATTCCACCAGGGCTTGATAGAGTCGGGCACTGCGTCCACCAGTGAGAATCGCGTCCATCAGGTCGATCGCAGGCACATCTGGATTATTAATATCAACAATGGGATAGACGATTTGCAGGAGTGCGGCACTTCCGGGTTCCTGTAGGACGATCGGTGACTGAGGTACCTCTGATACCGGAACAACGCCCGCCGATGGAGCGTTACCTGTGCGTTTGGCAATTTGCCCAAAGATTTCCTGCACTTTCGGCAAAACAGCATCTGTCTCGAAATCGCCCGTAATGACCAGGATGGCGTTGTCCGGCGTGTAGTAGGTCTGGTAATAGCGTTGTACCGCTTCAACGGTGAAGCTTTCCACATCTGACCTGGTACCACCAACCGGAAGCCCGTAGGGATGATCGGGAAAGGCTGCTCTTAATACGGCTCTATCTAACCGATAGCGAGGGCTGTTCTCGTAGCCTTGCAACTCTGAAATCACCACTCGTTTTTCACTCTCCAATTGCTCATTGCCAATCACTGAATTTTCCAGGCGATCGGCTTCCAGAACCAGCATGGCTTCTAGCTTGTCGCGCTCGACAGTGCCATAGTATGCCGTCATGTCATAGCTGGTGAAAGCATTGGATTGGCTGCCCAAGGCACTGAAGAAACGACCAAACTGAATCGGGCGCTCGGTTGTGCCCTTAAACATCAAATGTTCTAACTGGTGAGAAATGCCGTTTTCTCCGGCTGGCTCATTGCGCGATCCAACGCGATACCACACTTGTACACTGACTACCGGAGCCGTGTGGACTTCTTTTGTGACCACTGTTAAACCATTATCCAATACTGTTTTCTGGACGCCTTCGGTCATGCTGAGGGCAGAGGCGATCGAGTTGGCAGGTACGAGTGCTTGGGTCGGGAGTCCAGACAAAAAGACAGTGCCTAGTAGACTGAGAAACAAGCCCACCAATAAGTAGAGGCGAAACTTTTTGAATATAGTCATAATCCGAAGATGGATAATTCTGATCAAATGTAAATTCATCAACGAGTTCTGTGGCTATTGCCTAATCCAATCTACGGGAAAAACCTCGAATTGTGCATAACCCCCTCGCTGTTCAAAATCGACCAGGGTGGGCGATCGTTCGCATGTCCAACACTTAAACCCTAGTTCGCTAATGTCACGGCTCATAATCGCCCTTCTGTAACTAGAACATTGCCAATTATTTTAATGTAGATGACTCTATCGAAGCTTCAAGGTAATTTGATGAATATATTATGTTTCCTGGAGTGACCCGATCGCCTCAAAACATCTCACATTCAGACCGAAATTACTTTAGCTCACAACTTTAACTCACACTATGTCAACAATTGTCCTTGTTCTTGTCGAGGTCTTGTTGGTAATTGGGCTATCCCGCCTGATGGGGCTGGGATTTCGCTGGCTCCGGCAACCCCTGGTAATTGGCGAAATTGTGGCTGGGATCATGCTAGGTCCCTCTCTATTTGGCTGGCTTGCTCCTGCATGGGCAAGTGCCTTGTTTCCGCCAGAAACCGTTCCATTTCTCGATATCCTGTCTCAGGTCGGGCTAATTTTCTTCATGTTTCTGATTGGTCTGGAGTTGAATCCCAGATATCTCCAGGGACAGATCGAAATTGCCGTCCTCACCTCCCATGTCAGCATCGTTGTTCCCTTTTCGCTAGGAGCCTTGCTGTCGTTGCTGTTGTATCCATTGGTGTCCAATGACGGTGTTTCATTTACCGCATTCGCTCTGTTCTTGGGATCAGCCATGTCGATCACGGCATTCCCGGTGTTAGCGCGGATTCTCACCGAGAACAACCTTCAGGGTACAAAGTTGGGCACCTTGGCGTTGACCTGTGCGGCTGTGGATGATGTAACAGCTTGGTGTTTACTCGCGGCTGCGATCGCCGTTACTCGATACAACAGCATGATCGCGGCTCTCCCAACCTTGCTAGCCTCGATCGTCTATATCACCCTGATGTTGACCGTAGGACGGTGGTTTTTGTCGCGCCTTGCCAAGCACTATGAGCGGACTGGCAAACTGACTCAATTTGTCTTGGCAGGCATCTACATGGGCGTCGTAACATCGGCTCTGATCACTGAGCAAATCGGCATTCACCTGATCTTTGGAGCATTTCTGCTTGGAGCCGCGATGCCAAAAAATGAGGGGTTAACACGAGAATTAGCCGAAAAAACGGAAGATTTCGTTCTTACCTTTCTGTTGCCTGTCTTTTTTGCCTATAGCGGCTTACGAACCCAAGTCGGATTGCTCAACCGTCCAGAATTGTGGTTCCTCTGTGGGGCGGTGTTGCTCGTTGCCATCACAGGTAAATTTGTTGGCACCTATATCGCCGCACGAGTCTGTGGCATCCAGCAACGAGAGGCAGCGGCGTTGGGTTGGTTGATGAATACTCGCGGCTTAACTGAATTGATCGTGCTGAACATTGGTCTCAGCTTGGGCGTAATTTCGCCGCTACTCTTCACGATGTTGGTGATCATGGCGCTTGTCACGACATTTATGACCTCGCCGCTACTAGAAATAACCTATTCCAAAGATCAGATCCGCAAAGATCTGATTCGGCAAGATCCCACTTTCCCAGAGGGGGCAGAACCGTCTGAGGGAGTCACTGTCCAACCGAGCCGTGAATCATGGGTATATCGAATTTTGGTGCCAGTCGCAAATCCTACAACTCAGCGAGAGTTAGTGCAATTGGCAATTGCGATCGCCGGAGCAGATCTCCAATCGGCGGTCATCAATCCACTCAATCTAGTTTTACTCGAAGAAGACTATGCGTTCGCCAGTACGCCTTTAGAAGCCGATCGCCTGATCATCAAACAGCAATCTCAGCTACAGGCATTGATTGAAAGCCTGGAACCGCCATCAATCCGATCGCGCATCCATCCGATTGTCCGGGTTTCTAATGATGTTGCTAGAGAAACAACCCAGATTGCCGAAGTTGAACACGCCGATTTGATCTTGATGGGCTGGCATCGTCCGGCATTCAGCACTAACCTCTTAGGTGGGCGAGTTGGGCAGATTCTTAGCATGGCGAAAACGGATGTTGCTGTGTTTATCGATCGCCAATGGGAACGACTCGAAAAAATCCTGGTTCCCTATGTATCAGACATCCACAATGATTTGGGCTTAGAGTTGGCATTGCGAATTCTTGTCAATCAACCAGAGAGCCACCTGACCGTATTACGAGTCGCGCTACCCGATCAGCCTGTGAAGGAATTTAGCTATGAGTTCCGGGCAGTCATGACACAATTACCCAAAGCCGTCCACGATCGCATTGCCCTCAGTGTAGCAGAGTCAGTTGAACCCCTTGATGCCGTTGTTAGAGCATCAGAGGGAGTGGATTTGACGATCGCTGGAGCCAGTCGCGAATGGGGAATTGAGCGGCAAACCCTAGGACAATACACCGATGCGCTAGCCGTTGAATGTCGATCTTCGCTGTTAGTCACTCATCGCTATAGCCGAGTTACGTCTCATTTAGCCGCCATCCTGACCCCGTTGGCACCGACAGAATCTCGATCGCAATTGAAACATTCCTCATGAGCGATCGTCTTTCCCATACCCTCAACAACTGCATCTCATGAAAGAGCATTTCAAACCCAAAAGTTTGCTGTTTTACGGCACCATGATCACTACCGTGGTGATTTTGTTTCGCATCACGTCAGCCTACGGAGAAGCCAACCTCAAAGCCCCTCCCAATCTCAACGGTCGCTATATCAGCACAGAAGCTCCGCCAGGTTGTCCTGCATCAACCCGATTAACGCTAGACATGCAACAATCTGGTATTTACGTCAACGGAATTTTACGACTAGAAGATTCCAGTTCCGAGCTAACGACCTCATCTAGAGAAATGTCCGCGCAGGAAAGACCCACACTCACGGGGCAATGGAAACAACCGCAGATCGTTTTGTCAGGAGAAACAGACGCTTTTGTAGTATGTCAAGCTAACAGCGCATCCGATGCCTCATCGTTGGTTAACATTCAAGGTCAAATCCAACTCTCAAACGATCAGTTTTTGGAATCCACTTTCACTGGGCAACTTACCTTAGACGGAACACCCTGGCAATTTACTGCCCAACGTCAAACCCGTGATTTTCAGCCAGAGCATTGATGGAGATCTTGGGGCGAATGAAGAGGGGATGACGGGATGGGGGATGGAATATTTTCCACCTATAAATTTTTTGTTGATTTTGAATCAGTAGGGGCAGACCAACGTGTCTGTCCCGACCAACATATCTGTCCCGACCAACATATCTGTCCCGACCAACATATCTGTCCCCGACGCAAGGCAACCACCCAAGGATTGCCCCTACACCATGCCATCCACCAACAGAAAATTTACAGGGGGGATGTTTTCCCTAATTATCTACTTCATCACTTCCTTACTTCATCATTCCCCCAGCGGAGGGGGTAACTCTTCTAGGATGGTAAACCGGACGTGGTTCAGGGCTAGATCGCCGATCGAAATATCTTCTGGCAAGTCGGGGGCACTGATTCGCTCGAAGGGAATTCCTTTAGCAATCTCAGCGTGAAACCAGGGCAAGCCCATAAAGAAGCGAGTGGGATAAGGGCCGCCTTCAATCACGTCATCTACGTTCGATTCCATTGGGAACCAGCCAAATCCGGGAACGTAAAATTCAATCCAGACATGGTTAAAATCCGGCTGGAGAGGAACATTTTTCTTATCAGGGTCGGCAGGGCATTTATACCGACCGACTGTGCGACAAGCAATCCCGTTTAATCGTGCGAGTGCTAACAAGATACCAACATATTCTCCGCAAGAGCCAATTCCTCGATCTAATGCGACATCAGGGGTATCAATGTAAGGTTTGATGCCATAGGACATCCGATCGTATACGTAATTGCGAATCTTGAGAATCTTCCGCAGAATATTGGTTTCAGTGCCGATCGCCTCTCGCGCAGCCGCCCGGATAAGCAGAGTATCCATCGCAAGTTCATCATCGTCAAGCAGGTAACGTTCCTGGAAGTCATTCGATAACGATGAACTATTTTCAACCTGTCGCGGAGTCAAGCAATATTTAATTCCCCGGACTTCCAATAACGCCTTCCAGCCAAAAATTTGCCCTTCTTGAGCAGCAAGTTTATCAAAGCGGAAAACAGCTACTCGCTGTCCATCTTGCGTTTCTTCAGTAAAGGGAATACCAACTGGCTCGACGTGAAGGACTTTTTGGCGATCGGTTTCCGCAGGCATAGCAATTCGCCATTCCAGATTGGTCAGTGGCACTTCCTCCAAGGGGGAAAGTTCTTCCACATAAGACATCTCAATTAAAAACCCGTTAGATAGCGCGTAATGATCTGACTCATAGTAGTAAAAATGAAGCGGATGAATGAATGTGCGATCGCGATTCGTCAACTCATAGGGATTATCCAGATCATTTGGGTTATCGCGAATGTAAAGTTCTTCTTGCGCGTAGGCCACATACAGAATATCCTCGCCCGTTTTGGGGTCAGGATGGAACGTCAGACCAGACGGAGCATCGTAAGGAGTGATCACACTGAAACGAACCTCTCCCGTCGCCCGATCCATGCAGTAGACTGATCGCTCAACATCGTCACAAACCCAAAGTTCTTCCCCTCGAATCGTCAAATTTTCAACGCCAACACCCGGAAGCGAGAACTGCGTAATCCGCCGTCCCGTATGGCGATCGAAGATAAAAATGTAACCTGATTTCTGGCACGTTACGTAAACCGTTGATTCCCAAACTGCCACTCCATTTGCATCGTAAGGCAGCGCGGCGAAAGGCTGAGGTGTTAAGTCTGAGAGAGTACATCGATAAACCCCATTTTCCCTCGTAAACCAAACCTCTTTCTCCCAGATGGCGAGTCCGGTTGCATCCAAAAACTCATTGACATGTAAGGGATTGAGGATCGTGGTGTTGTCGTTAGTGCAATCGACTCCGACCAAGTACCCTCGTACCGAATCGAGAGCGAGTAGGTGTTTTCCATCAGATGCCAATCCCTGCAAGGCATACACAGCGATCGGTCGAACGGTACGTCGTTGTAGGTCTAACTTCTGGGTAAAAGGATTAGAATGTGTCCGCGTCGGGCTGGATTCAAGCAACATAAAGACAGGACCACAGGGTAAGTACCCTGATCATATACAAAGCGTTGTCTCGCTACTGTATCAGAGAAACTTAATTCAAACCTACTCCCTTTGGGAGGATGGGATGATAGGCTAATCAGGTGATGGAGTAATCGGTAGCCGATCCCCATCCCCCCATCCCCTCACTCGACCCGTTCAGCCATCACTGCATAAAAAGGATCACCTCCGGAAATGCCGAGCATTTGGAAAAATGCTGGAACGGTACTTGGACGGGCGATGACTTCTGGGTCGCTGAATCCAGGAATGGCGGCAAAATAGCTCTTGACTAGATTAACGCGATCGTCTTCTGAAGCCTCTCGCCAGACTTGGATCGCCTTCTGATAAAACATTCGATTGGAGAAGCTAATCATCGCCATACCGCCAGGTTTGAGAATCCGATAAATCTCAGCAAAGAGAGCTTCTGGAAATTGCAAATATTGGACAGAAACAGTGTTCAAAACAGCATCAAAGGAGCGATCGGGCAACGGCAAAATTTGCTTCTGGTTAAGATTCTGCACAAAGTAATGATTGAGACGAGGATTATGGGCAAGCTCTTCGTCATTCATGCCATGCCCTTCAACATATTCAAACTTCATTTCATCGGGTAAATGAGAGATCCAGCTACTCATCATGTCGAAGATGCAAGAGTTCGGTTTGAGCCGTTCTCGGTAAAGATCGGTTAGCTGTTGGATGAAATGATCATCTACATGGGTAACGAGACGCGGGAAGTCATAGAACAATAAGTCATCCGATTCGTCAAATTTGGTGCGTTGGGTTGGCTGAAGGAACATGATCATGAGCAAACATAACCTTACTTCTCTAGTGTAAGGAAAAGTTGCGAAAAGTTAAGTTTACTCACAACACGCCATTTTATCGCTTTAGTTGCAATTAGGAGCCGGAACGATGATATAGCCTGTGACGCAAGATTCCTCCGGGGTTGCTGCTCCCAGAACCCAATTTCGCGCTAAGCCCCAATACCACCAGTGAGCCGCGACGTAGGCACAGATTAAGCTGTCCAATTGGTCTTCTAGCTGTTTTAAGGCGATACCCGTTCGAGGGACTTCTGGGATGAGCGTTTGAATATCTGCGCTTGCCGCCAAATCAAGGCAAGGTTCCAGAGTTGGCAGAACCGTGAGAATATAATCGCGCAACTTGACCAATTCCGATCGCCGCTCTAGCAGCTTACCCTTCTTGTATTTGAGAATACGAGTTAGCCCAAACAGATGAATGGTTGCGGGATGAGGAAAAACTTCAATTTGATAGCGTCCAGTTTGTTTAGGCTGAATGGCAGGCGCGTGAGCAAATCCCCGTGCGGCCAAACTCAAACCAAAATTGACTGTTCGTTGAGCAAAAGGACGATTAAGATTCGCCGGATAACAGCCCGCATGATAACGCCCGAAATGCTTGTGTGTGAGGCGATCGGGCAATCGCATCCCTGACTGATTAGGAATTAAGGTAGGCGCATCTACGGCAATCACAGCAGACGCTCCAGAGTCAACCTGAACATCAACCCATGCCAAAATGTCTGCGATCGTTTCTAGACGACGCAGTTCTAGCAACCGTAATGAGTTGCTTTGCCAATCTAGGCAACACAAGCCACTTGGCTGCGATTGCCATCCTAAATCAATTCCTAAAAACTTCATTCAGAAATTAAGATGCCACGGGATTATATCCACGCCACATCCCAACGAGGACACCTTGCACCTCAACTTCCATAGCAGGAGTCTCGATCGGCTTATAATTCCGATTGGCTGGCTTTAGTGTCACCTGATTGCCCTTGCGGTGGTAATACTTCAGTGTAGTACCATCTCCATTCACTCTGGCAGCCACGATCGTGCCATTCTTCAAGGCTTGGGGGTCTTGAACAGGACGCATAATCACGACATCGCCATTATCAATTAGAGCGTCGATCATGCTGTCTCCCCGGACTCGCAGGGCATAGTCACCTGGTCGCAGCAAGGAACTAGAGAAATCTAGCTGTTCTACCGAATCAGTAAATGCCTCAACAACAGAACCCGCCGCGATCGCACCCAAAATTGGAATTCCCATCGGTTTGAGAATTCGGATTGTCCGAGCTTTGCCTTCCGTCCAATCGATGTAGCCCTTATTTCGCAAATGTTCCAGACGACTCTGGATTGGGGCTGGCGATCGCAGTCCCATCGCTCGCATCATCTGGCGAATGGATGGAGAATGTTGATTTTGTCTAATGTAATCAATCAACCAATCGTAGAGTTGTTGCTGAACTTCAGTTAGGGCGTCCATAAAACCATAGGTAGAGCGAACATACAAGTGGATTATGTAAAGTAGAAAGTGGAAGTGTTAATCACTTCTCACAGAACATTTGTACCATAAAGTCGTGAGGATGTCTAGCCCTTTCTGCAACGAATTTTCATTACAAATTTGCTCGATTTGGGTATAAGCACCGAGTAGAGACGGTTGATACTGTGGACGGGAAGAACCATGATTGATGCTGGAAATAATTTTAATCAGGCAAAACCAGTCACTGTTCGCCCCAAAGCTACAAACTATGGCGATCGGATTGGTGGAACTGACCCAGAAGATTTTTATCGTGTCAGATTGAAACAACGCAGTCGTCTGACCATTAAGATAACGGGTTTAAGGGCGAATGCTAATTTAGAACTCTTACAGGATCGTAATAGTGATGGCCAGGTTGACCCTGGAGAAGGGGTGGCTAGTTCTAGGGCACCCAATCGTCAAACCGATTTTATTGATATCGAAGGGATCACGGCGGGTACCTATTTTGTGCGCGTCTTTCCAAAAGATGATGGTGAAACTACTTATCGTCTCAGTCTTGCGGCTCAGTCTACCTCTAAGACAAGCTTCACCTATGAAGTGATACGCCGAACAAATGCGATTCGTCAATCACGAGGGATATTACCGCTTGCCGTCAACACTCAACTAACCCAAGCGGCTCAAGATTATGCGAAAAGCATGGCAACGCAAGATTTCTTTAGCCATACCGGGGCAGATGGCTCCACATGGCAACGGCGAATCCAAGCTAAAGGATATAATTTTTCGGATGCGGCAGAGAACCTGGCGATCGGTCACAAAACTCCTGCCAGCGTTGTTAACGGTTGGATGAACAGTTCTGGCCATCGCTACAATATGTTGGCTGATCAGGTTCAAGAAATTGGGGTAGGGTATTTTTATTTAGCGAACGATTCAGGAAGAGTGCGATCGAACCATTACTGGGCAGAATCCTTTGGTACTCCTGCCGGAAGCGGCAACGGGGGTAGCTCTGACCCGATCGATCAAGATCACTCTAGCCCACACATGGATAGTTTCTTCGACAAGCTCGACAGTTAAGCGCTCCAATCTCTTAGAACCTGTTTGAAAAGCCCTGAAGAAGGTTGATTTTTCGTGTGCGAAGCACACGAAAAATCAACTTTTCAAACGGGTTCTTAGAGGCGTTCTAAATACTTCAATAAATCTGCCATCTCTTGTGGCGTAGGCTGAAACTGTGGCATTGGTGGAGTTTCGCCACTTACGACTTGATGAATTAGCCCAATCCGAGACTTGCGGGAGGCAACATGATGCAGGCTAGGACCAACCCGACCGTCCGCATTTAGCCCGTGGCAGACTGCACAATTTTGCTGAAAAATCACTTGTCCTTGCACAGAATCACCTGAAATTGATAAAACGCTCTGAATATAGGGATCAGAGTGACGGAGTTGATAGATCGTTAAAACAGACAACGCAACCGCCAACACAACCGCCATGAGTATCAGGACAGTTCGCTGAACAGAGGTGTCAGTAGTTGCGATCGGGTTATCCAAAATTCCTTTAATCAAGATTCGATAGTAAGCGGTTTTAGTTAACAAGATACCTTAAGAATTTAACTTACTTCACGATAGTTATAGGCTTGATATAAGCTTTCCAAGTAATTCAGTGTAACTCATTTTTCAATCGAAATATAGCATTCTATTTTAGGTAAGGGACTCAAAAGCTGATGGTTTGTGCCCTTCCATCATATCCCCTGTCTTTATCTAGAACAGTTTATCTGGAAGCTCATCCTTAGAAATTATGATAGAAGGCTACAAACTGTTACGAGACAAGTAAGGTCTGTAAATTTGTTACAATCCTAAGCAATGATAAGGAGATTGAGTCGTGGTAGAACCTCTGCTTTCCGGTATTGTTTTGGGTCTAGTTCCTATCACTATTGCAGGGCTGTTTGTGGCAGCTTATCTGCAATACAAGCGAGGCAACCAGTTGAACCTATAGCTTGGTAGGGGTGGGCATCTCAATACAACACACACAGGGGCATGACTTGTCGTGCCCTTACAAGTTTTATGGTTTGACTTTGCGCTTACAGCCTTTAGGATTGCGGCGAGTCGATCGCAGGACAATAAAATGTCAGAGCCGTGTTACTGTAAGTCTTGCGACGACAGATTTCTAGCGTCAGGATGGTTTCAGGCAACGCTCGATCGGGGCTATGTTCTGTAGCGACCTCTCCATCCGGCGCGAGAAGGCGATGGTAAGCGATCGTCTCCAAAATAGGTTCATACACTGCACTAGTATAGGGCGGATCAAAATAGATGCGATCGAACTGCTGTCCTGTCAAATCTGGCAATCGCTGCATCACATCTCCTCGAATCACTTGAAAAGATTGATCGCCGCGAGCCACTTGCTGCCAATTCTGCCGAATGACTTGACACGCTTGTCCTGATTGCTCAATTCCCACCACGAAAGCGGCTCCCCGACACAACGCCTCTGCTCCCATCGCACCACTCCCCGCACAGAGATCAAGCCATCGACATCCTTCTATTCTTCCTTGCCAAATATTAAATAATGCCTCTCGCACTCGCGCAAGAGTGGGTCGAGTTGCTTGCCCAGGTAAGGTTTTGAGGAGACGATTGCCGTAGATTCGCAAGCTCATGGGGGAGGGATGAGGGGGATGAAGGAGATGAGGAGGTAGGGAGGTGGGGAGTAATACCGCTTGATCAAGAAAAAAGAAAAAAGTTGCCTTTCACCTTTTCTGCATGAAGGACAAAGAAAGTACTTAATTCTGCTTAGGAAATTTCCATTAAAATTTTCTCAAATTTACAGCCGTTTCCCCTTGCATAAGCCACCCATCCACCCATCCACTCATCCACCCATCCACTCATCCACACGCAATTGTGGTTTACTCATCTGAAAATCGCTGTAAAACCATAGTGCCGGCATCTTGACTGTGATGCTAGCGAGACGCTCGCACTCTCGCACTACATTAGGTAACTTCTTTTGTGGAAATCGCCTTAGTTATTCTCTCCTGGAAGTTCCCCTCACGCCCTTATCTCCCTTATCTCCCCATTGCTCCAACCAAGGATTGGCTCTTGACAAGCGCGACAAAATTAGAGAGGATTTGCAGCCCGGCGGTGGATGATTTTTCGGGATGGAATTGCACTGCCATGAGGGTGTCGCGGGCGATCGCGGCTGTTACGGTCTGTGTTCCATGCGAAATTGTCGCAGCGGTGAGGGTAGGGTCAGCAGTATCGGCGTAATAGGAGTGGACGAAGTAGACCCAAGGATGATGCGGGAGGGGTTGCCATAGGGGAATCTGAGGTTGAGTCAGGTGGAGTTGATTCCAGCCCATGTGAGGGATGGTGATGTTGGGTTCTGGGCGAAAGCGACGTACCATTCCAGAGACAACACCTAAACCCGGTTCGCTGCCTTCTTCGCTGCCTTCAAACAGGATTTGCAAACCGAGACAAATGCCCAAGAAGGGTTTGCCGCTAGCAATGATGTCTTTGATGGGTTGAATCAAATCACGCGATCGCAAGTGCTGAATCGTTGGATCAAATGCCCCAACGCCGGGAAGGACGATCGCTTCTGCCCGTTCCATCTCCTTGACTGAATCTGTGACGATCGTTGTAGCTCCTGCGTTTTCTAGCCCTTTACAAGCCGAGTGCAAGTTTCCCATGTCGTAATCTACGACTGCAATGGTGGTCATGTTCTATCTCCCAACTCCCTTAATGGGTTTCTTCTCTTGTCTCTACGAGATGTGCAACGGTTGAAACCACTCTGTTTATCAATTTATCAGGGCGGGTTCCATTTCTAAATCCTTGAACAGCACTGTGCTGAGGTAGCGTTCACCAAAGCTAGGCTGAATCATCACAATTAGTTTTCCGGCATTTTCCAGGCGTTTGCCAACCTGAATGGCGGCAGCCAGTGCGGCTCCTGATGAGATGCCAGATAGCAGTCCTTCTTCTCGTGCCATGCGTCGGCTGTAGGCGATCGCCTCTTCATCGGTGATGGTAACAATCTCGTCGATCAAATCAGTTCGGAGGACGCCAGGAACAAATCCAGCCCCAATGCCTTGAATTTTGTGAGATCCGGGCTGTCCGCCAGAAAGAATGGGACTGTTGGCGGGTTCGACGGCGATCGCTTTAAATTCTGGCTTACGCGGTTTAATCACTTCTGCGACTCCCGTTATGGTACCACCTGTGCCAATCCCAGCGATCAGAATATCGACTTGACCTTCGGTATCTGCCCAAATTTCTTCAGCCGTCGTTTCTCGATGAATTTTGGGATTTGCCGGATTATTGAATTGTTGCAGCATATAGGCGTGGGGCGTTTTTGCTACAATCTCTTCGGCACGGCGAATCGCACCCCGCATTCCCTCAATTCCTGGAGTCAACTCTAGATGGGCACCATAGCCTCTTAGCATAGCTCGTCGCTCCAGACTCATCGTGTCTGGCATCGTCAGAATGAGGCGATAGCCCTTGGCTGCTGCGACCATAGCTAAAGCGATTCCAGTGTTACCAGAGGTTGGTTCCACCAAGATAGTTTTAGCTGGATGAATCAATCTTTCGGCTTCGGCAACCTGGATCATGCTCACGCCAATCCGATCTTTCACTGACGCCGCCGGATTCATGCTTTCTAGCTTCGCAACAATCCGCGCCACGCACCCCTCTGCTTGAGGGATTTTATTGAGTTGCACCAGTGGAGTACGTCCAATGAGTTCTGTAATATCTTTGGCAATTCGCATGACATAAGATCCTTGAGATCCTTTACCAAAACACCAGCAGGGCGTATCTAAACTCTAGCAGACTGCCAGATCAGAACGCTGAACACTACAAAGTTAGAATATTCCTCACTCACCCGATTGGATGATTTCAAGAAATCTTATAGTATGTCAGTGTATATTTACTTTTATTAACCTTTGCGGACTGTATTCGGAACTATATTTTGTTGCGTTGCCCTACGTCGGTATTAGGGAGTGGCATTCGCTATCGTTAGGCTTAGTTAGTCTCCACAGTATCTAGCAGTAGTACGCACATGGCAAAAATTCGCGTTCCCCTTTCAAGTCGGTTGATTGGTGTCACCCTGTCTGTTTCGGTGATCGCCAGTGCTTGTAGCCGGGGAGGATCTCCCGAACAAGGAGGGTTTCCTCCAGCCCAAGTGCAAGCTCAAGTGGTGGAAACAACCACCGTTCGAGTAAGCTCCGAGTTCGTTGGACAACTGGAAGCTCAAACCAGAGCCGCAATCCGCCCAGAAATGGACGGTCGAATTGTGGAGATTAATGTGTCTCCGGGCGATAATGTCGCACCTGGTATGCTCCTGATCCGGTTAGAAGCGGATCAAAATCAAGCAGAGGTGAGCGGTGCAGGAGCAGACGTGGAAGCGGCGATCGCGGCTCGACAGACTGCCGAGGCTCAATTACAAGCCGCACGAGCCGAAGTGGAACGGGCTAGCTCTGATGTGCGGCTCCGCGAAGTCGAATATGAACGGACTCGACAACTCGTTGAGGAAGGAGCGCGATCGCAGCAAGAACTTGATGAAGCCACCAATGCCCTTGAGACTGCAAGAGCCGCCGAACGAGCCGCCCAGGAAGATGTTGTAGCTTCCGAGCGGGCACTTGAGGAAACGGATGCTCGTGTGGCTCGTGCTGAAGCCGATCGAGAAGCTGCCACCGCCGATCTGGATAATTCGCAGGTGACAGCGCCGATCGCTGGAGTCGTGGGCAATATTCCAGTCAAAGTCGGGGATTACGTCACGACTGACGATTCCTTGACCAGCGTTATTCAAAACCAATCGTTTGAGCTGAATATTTCAGTGCCGATCGAGCGCTCTCCTCGACTGCGAGCGGGTTTGCCTGTAGAACTGTTAGACGAACAAGGTCAGCCGCTTGGCAATGGACGGATTAGCTTCGTCTCCCCTGAAGTCAACGCTACAGAGCAATCAATCTTGGCAAAAGCGAACTTCCCTAATGATGGTCGGCTGCGAGATGGACAGTTTGTACGGGCGCGGGTCGTTTGGGAGAGCAGTCCCGGTATTCTCGTTCCTGCGGCGGCGGTAACTCGTGTTGCCGGACAGACCTTTGTGTATGTGACGGAAGCAGGCGAATCGTCAGAGTCGGGTGAACCTCAACCAATTGCTCGTCAACGACTGGTTGAGTTGGGACACATTCAAGGAAATGATTACCAGGTGATTTCGGGTGTACAACCTGGTGAACAGGTGATTGTCACAGGTGTTCTTAATTTGACAGATGGTGCGCCAATTATGGTTATGCCACCAGAAACGGCTGAGCAACCCGGAACGAATGAGCCGCCTGTTAGCACTCAATAGAGCAAACTCAATCAAAAGTTGAGCTTTTCTATGACCAAAAAATTAGTACGCTAATAATTAGTGTGTTAATCAACCAGTTGGGTGAAGCTAACTTAAAGCCACAGCGTGTATCGTCTGCGAAGCGATTTCAATGCAAAATTTTTTAAGGCTCATTCACTCAACTTTGCATTAATCTAACTGTCGATCGCGTCACTCCTCCCTGCCCCCAGTCCCAGTCCTCAATCTCAATCCTCAATGTTTGCCAACTTTTTCATTAAGCGACCTGTCCTTACCGCAGTTTGCTCCATTATCATTGTGTTTCTGGGAGCGATCGTCCTTCCCACGCTTCCTGTGGCTCAGTTTCCGGAGATTAGCCCGGTTCAGGTGGTTGTTACATCAAATTACACGGGTGCCGATGCCGAAACCGTTGAAACCGGGGTGACAAACGTCCTGGAACAGGAAATCAACGGAGTTGAAGGAGTCAGGTATCTTAGCTCCACCAGTGGCAGCGACGGAACCAGCCAGATCACCGTTACCTTCGATGCAACCCAAGATCCCGATATCGCCACAGTGAATGTGCAGAATCGCATATCGAGGGTAGAGCCGCTTTTACCTGACTTGGTGACACAAACGGGCGTGATCGTCAACCAACAGTCGAGTAATTTCCTGATGGCGATCGCGATTTACCCTGAAAACGGCGACTATGATGCTCTTTTCATGAGCAACTATGCCGACATTTACATGACGGATGCCCTGAAGCGGATCGCAGGCGTTGGAGACATCCAAATCTTCGGGGAACGCAAATATGCTATGCGGCTGTGGCTCGACCCAAATCGTCTTGCAGCCAGGGGGTTAACCGTACAGGATGTTTCAGATGCCATTCGGGAACAAAACATCCAGGTGGGAGCTGGGCAAATCGGTCAGCAGCCTACAGCCGACGATCAAGACTATCAACTGAACCTCCGAGCCGTTAGCCGTCTTGTCAGTGCTGAAGAAT
The DNA here is from genome assembly GCA_012033255.1 of Cyanobacteria bacterium RU_5_0. Lineage (GTDB taxonomy): Bacteria > Cyanobacteriota > Cyanobacteriia > Elainellales > Elainellaceae > JAAUSF01. The sequence continues at coordinate 17,408 of JAAUSF010000004.1, read as the reverse complement.
TCGAGAATTTGATTTTGAAGACCGGAAATGGTGGAGATTTGGTCAAGCTGAGAGATGTAGGACGGGTTGAGCTAGGAGCAGAGAACTATGGCTCGTTCCTGGCCTACAATGGGCGAGAGGCGATCGGTCTGGGGATCACGCAGCGTCCTGGTACGAACGCTTTAGCCGCCGCCGAGCAAGTCCGAGCCGAGTTGGAACGGCTGAAGCAATCATTTCCTCCTGGTCTCAACTACGCGGTCGCCTTTGACACGACTACCTTTGTGTCGGCATCGCTGAGAGATGTGGTCATTACGTTGTTCAGTGCAGTCGCCTTAGTGGTATTGATTCTCTACATCTTTTTGCAAGATTGGCGCACCACATTGATTCCGGCGATCGCGATTCCGGTTGCGCTCATCGGAACGTTCATCTTTACCAAACTCTTCGGATTTTCCCTCAACACATTGACGCTATTTGGGTTGACTCTCGCAACTGGGGTGGTGGTGGATGACGCGATCGTGGTGACGGAAGCCATTGCCACTAAAGTGCAAGATCAGGGCATGAACCCGGTTAAAGCGGCAATGGAGGCGATGGGAGAACTTTCTGGTGCGGTTGTTGCCACCTCCCTCGTGCTGATGGCGGTATTCGTGCCTGTGGCGTTCTTCCCTGGAACAACAGGCGCGATTTACCAGCAGTTTGCGCTCACCATTGCTTTTGCGATCGCCGTTTCTACCTTCAACGCGCTTACCCTTTCTCCTGCCCTTGCTGCTCTCCTGCTCCGTCAACGTCCGGAAGGTCAGGGTATCTTAGCCCGACTATTTCGAGCATTCAACTACTTTCAAGATGGTATGCGTTTGCGCTACCGTGGATCACTCCAGTTTCTTGCCCAGATCAAGTATTTAGTCCTAGCGCTGTTTGTTGGGACATTAGCACTGACCGTCTGGATGTATCAAATCGTCCCGTCGGCGTTCTTGCCAGAAGAAGACCAGGGTTATTTCATTACGTTGGTGCAGGCTCCGGAGGGCGTTTCGCTGAACTATACCAAGCGAGTGTTGGATCAAGCCGACGAAATGGTGAGGGGTTTGGCGGAAGTTGAGTCTAACTTTGCGGTGACAGGTTTCAGCTTTGCCGGAACTGTTCCTAATCAGGGAATCATGTTCACCCTGCTTAAGCCTTGGGAAGAGCGGACCGATGTAGCGACTCAATCGGTGAAAGCTCTAACTGAGCGAATTCAAGGACAGTATTTTGGCATTTCTCAAGCACGAGTGTTTGCCCTGGTGCCGCCGACGATTCAGGGACTTGGTAACTTTGGCGGCTTCCAAATGGAAATGCAAGACCGCCGAGGCAACTTGCCACTGAATGCTTTTGTGGAGAATCTCTACAAGTTTCTGGGAGCCGTCAATCAAAATCCCAATGTGCAAAATGTCTTTTCAACCTACACGGCAAACACACCGCAACTCTTGGTGGAGGTCAATCGCGATCGTGCCAAAGCCCTGAATGTCGATGTGGGGGATATCTTTGATACGCTCCAGAGCTTTCTGGGTTCTCAATACATCAATGATTTCACCTTAGATCAACGCAACTATCGAGTTTATGTGCAAGCCGATCAGCAGTTTCGCTCTAATCCAGAAGATATCCGACAGTTTTATGTGCGATCGCATGACGACCAGATGATTCCGTTGGGGAATTTAGTGACCGTTGAACCCATTACCAGTGCCCAAACGATTACTCACTACAATCTGTTTCGATCGATTTCAATTCAGGGCGGTGCATCTCTGGGCAAGAGTTCTGGTCAGGCACTCCAAGCGATGGAGCAGACGGCTCAACAAGTCTTTCCGCCGGGCGTTGACTACGAGTGGACAGGCACCGCTTTAGAAGAAAAAAGTTCAGGTGGGCAAGCCCCAATTATTTTTGGTCTAGGACTCATCTTCGTCTTCCTGGTGTTAGCCGCTCAGTATGAAAGCTTTATTGATCCCGTAATTATCTTGTTCTCTGTGCCGTTGGCGGTGTTGGGTGCCTTATCTGCCGTATTTATACGCGGCTTCCCCAATGATGTGTATTGTCAAATTGGTCTGGTGATGCTGATTGGTTTAGCGGGTAAAAACGCGATTCTGATTGTGGAGTATGCCAATCAACTGCGAGAACAGGGATTGTCGATCGTGCAAGCGGCGATCGAGGCTTCTCAAGAACGACTCCGCCCGATCTTAATGACCGGGATTTCGAGCTTGGTCGGGTTCTTCCCTCTGGCGATCGCCTTTGGTCCGGGAGCCGAAAGCCGCCAATCTCTCGGAACGGCTCTAGTGGGAGGATATCTGGTTGCAACTATCCTCAGTTTGTTTGTGGTGCCAATCTTGTATATCTTGGCAAAGCAAAGCAGCGAACGCTTCATTCCACCGAACAAAGATCGAAAATCTCAAATCCGCGAACTCACAAAATCGGAGACTTGATGGCGACTTTACGATCGAACCAATCAACCGCCTTTGGATTGAGTCAGTTCAACGATTTCTTCAAAGCAAAAATTGTCGGCAAGTTTAGTTAATGCTTCAGCCATTTGAGCATGAGACGGCGGGATTTGATCAATTAATTTGCTAATTTGTTTGCCATTCACCCGAACGGCAGCGTGATGTAATTGTTCGATCCAATCCGCAGGCATTTCAGATACACTTTCTGCGGTCAGCGAGTAGCTATCTGCCTTGTGATCGGGTTTGCTAGTCGCCGCTAATTGATGATTTTCTTGATAAATGTATTGAACACCCAAAAAATCCGCCATCTTCTCAAAAATCACTTCAGCCCGGACAGGTTTTCGGACAAAATCGTCACAGCCGATCGCCAGTGCAGTGACCCGATCTTCTTCAAAAGCACTGCCTGTGAGCGCAATGATCACTGGTGCGGGTTGACCAGAGGTTTTGATGCATTTCGTGGCTTCGTAGCCATCCATCACAGGCATTCGCATATCCATCCAGATCAAATGCGGTGTCCAAGATTGCCAGAGGACGATCGCGTCCTGTCCATTTGTGGCTTCACGCACATCAAAGCCAGCCGGTGTCAGCAATTCCAGCAGCAGTTGACGGTTTTCAGGGCGATCTTCAGCAATCAGAATTCGATAGCGAGGCTGTCCGGTTTCTAACCCAATCACCTGCCGATAGTGCTGACTTTGTGGTTGAATGAGAGCCGCTTCAATTGGAGTAGCTTGAATATTAAACCGAAAGACCGTTCCAACGCCTACCTGGCTTTCGACGCCAATTTCACCACTCATCAACTGCACGAATTTACGGCTGATTGCCAAGCCCAGGCCAGTTCCCTCATTGGAATTACGCCCCGTTTCCGTTTGCACAAACGGTTCAAATAAATGCTCTAACTCAGTCGATGCGATGCCAGGTCCAGTGTCGGCAATTTCAAAATGGAGTTGAGGAGTGGGGGAAATGGGGGAGTGGGGGAGCGGGGAAGTGAGGGAGGAGGGATTCTCTTCAGGGGTAGCTGGGTGTTTTAGGGTTTTATTTTGCCATTGCTTCATTTCCTCATCTCTCCATTGTTGCATCGCTTCGTCTTCCCATCTGACGCGCAATATGACGCTGCCGACCTGCGTAAACTTGATGGCGTTGCCTAGTAAATTCATAAGGACTTGACGAAGCTTGCTTTCGTCAGCGTGGATGGCGCGAGGGACATTCTCCGATCGCTCAAACGAAAGATGCAACCCCTTAGATTCTGCCTTGAGTTGGAGCATCTGTTGCAGCGAATTTAAGAGATCGTGCAGATCAAAATCCGATTCGTTGAGCGTGATTCGACCCGCTTCGATCTTAGACATTTCTAACACATCGTTAATCAGAGTCAGCAAGTGTTCACCACTGCGGCTGATCGTGTCCAGGTAGCCCTGGTTTTGCGAGTCAAGAGTGCCACTGCGCGTCATCAGTTGCGTAAAGCCAAGAATGACATTAAGCGGCGTTCGTAACTCATGGCTCATGTTAGAAAGGAACTGGCTCTTGGCGCGGTTTGCCACCTGTGCAGCTTCCACGGCTTGTTGGAGAGCGGCTTCGGTGCGTTTGCGTTCAGTGATATCTCGAACAATGACCATCACCTCATCTTCGCCACTCACCACAATCCGGGCTTCTTCAATTTGCACCCCATCGTCCATTGGGAATTCAAATTCGTAAATTTGGGGTTCACTCGTTTCCAATGCTTGTTCTACATATTCCATGCGTTGTTTGGCTAACTCAAATGGCATGGTTTCGTAGACGTTGCTACCGATGATTTGAGAACGAGCGATGAAGGTCTTGAAGTTTTTAGCCGGAATAAAGTCGAGATAAGTGCCGTCTCGTTTGATCCGCATCATCAGATCTGGGATGGCACTAATTAAGGCGCGGTTGGTGGCTTCACTTTGGCGCAAGGCTTCATCCGCTTGTTTACGTTCAGTTTCGCTGCGCTTGCGTTCACTAATATCCTCAGTTGTCGTAATGATAAATAATGCCTCACCTGCTTCATCCAGAACAGCAGCAACAGTCAACCGTACCCAAATCGGCTGTCCTTCTTTGCGGATATAGCGTTTTTCAATCTGGTACGCATCTCGTTCTCCTGCCAATAGTTCTCGATAAAATCCCATATCCAGTTCTAGATCATCTGGATGGGTATATTTTATAAACTCAATCTGTTGTAGCTCTTCCTCGCTGTAGCCTACTAATTTTTGCATGGCGGCATTCACCCGCAAGCACTTGCCCTCGATCGTTGCAACAGCAATCCCGATCGCCGCATTGTCAAAGATAGCGCGGAGCCGTTCTTCACTCTGGCGCAGAGATTCTTCGGCTTGTTTGCGATCGGTGATTTCTGCAATCACACCTTCCATATAATCTTTGCCTGGGCTAAGCCGAGCGGAATAAAGCCCCCAGATCACGGTTCCGTCTCGTTTACGAAACTGTGCCTCGAAGTTGTCAACTTCACCGTGGCGGCGTAAGGACGCGATCGCATCCCGACGACGGTTTGGATCAATGTAAAAATCCGTTGTCCGCATACTGCCAATCATTTCGGCTGGCGTGTTGTAGCCGATCATCGTCGCGAAGCGTTGATTTGCATCCAACACTAACCCATCTTCCAAGCGAGTCCGGAAGATGCCCACTTGCGAGTTCTCGAAGATGTTGCGGAATTTTGCTTCGCTGCGCTGCATAGCTTTGGCAGATAGCCGCAACTTGAGAATCACCGAGGCGGCGATCCATGTCACCAGGGCGATCGACAGCAGATATAGCCAAATTCGATAAGCATTCGTCGTATCCAGGGCTTGCTGGTATGCCAGGTTATATTCCTGGATCAATGCCTCGCTATGTCGATTGGTGGGCAACGCAAATATTTGGTCAACCAACTGGTTCACTTGAGAATGGCTATTCAGGATGCGTTGCGCCTGGGCGATCGCCGTTTTCAACTCTGGGAGATCAACGACCCGTGGATCAGCATTCAATTGATCAATCTGTCGCTTAATTTGCGGTGCTAACGTTTCATCCGTGGAGAGGTTGAATAGCAACATATCGCGGAGCAACATATTGAGGCGAGTCGCTAAGGCGGAATCAGTGGTATCTTGCTCAATCAGTTTGGTGACAGAAAGCGGAAAATCCATGAGCGAGTCGCGGAGAAGCGTATTTTGAAGCTGAAATCGCGCAATCAGGGTTTCCTTCTCCTGCCAAACTTGGATATGGTCTTGCAACAGTCGATTAAGCTTTTCGCGTTCGATCGGATCGATGAAATCAGGAGGTTGGCTCAGATCCGTCTGAATGTTTTTCAATTCAGCTAGTTCATTGGCAATCAAAACGGGTTCGTTGTAGGTGAGCAATCCATCTCTTGCCAATAGGATATTTTGATTAACACGAGCGTTGATCTCCTGAGTCCACCGGAGGGAAGTTGCATAGCGGCTGTGCTGATTGGGGTCGATCGCCTGCGACTTCACCCACAAAAAGATGAATAGCAGCGTCGCTCCTGCGAACCCCAAATAGCCAGCCAGTGACAAGAAGGCTTTTGGCACATCAGGCTTAGGATTGAAATTGGGATTTGGAGTCGGGGATTGAGCGGTTGGAGATGTAGAACGGTTGAGAAGGGTCATTGTGGCTTCCTCCTGTGATCTCCAGTCAGCCTGCGTTGAGCGGAAGAATGATAATCAGGGTGCTGATGATGATCAGGGTACTGATGAGAGGGGGAGCGATCGAACCAATATCTCGCCATTATTGCCACTGCAAAACCATTCATCGAACTAACTGTAAAATTTGCTGACTATAGAAAAAGCTCTATTGCCGTCCATTGCCGTCCATTGTTTTCACTCTAAATGAATCTGTTGGCGAAGTATCATCCTTTGCCATTTTTTTATGAGTTTTAGATTTTAAGTTAATGAAGAGTACGATAGGTTTACCATGTCGCACGATTTTCGTCACTTTAGTGCGTTGAGATTAATCCACCATGAACTCCGATCTATCCTCTAAAGGAGATATTCTCCTTGTTGATGATACTCCCGATAACCTACGCCTGCTATCTGTGATGCTCACTGATCAGGGATATGACGTTCGTAGCGTCAAGAGTGGTTCCGCCGCCCTCATGGGGGCACAAGGGCAACCCCCTGACTTGATCCTACTTGATATCAATATGCCAGGGATGAGCGGTTACGAAGTGTGTCAACATCTCAAAGCGAATCCAGTGACCGAAGATATTCCGGTTATTTTTATCAGTGCCCTGAATGAAGTTTTCGACAAGGTAAAAGCCTTCACCACCGGAGGTGTAGACTATATTACCAAACCCTTTCAGGTAGAAGAAGTATTAGTGCGAGTGGAAAACCAACTGTCTCGCCGCCGACTGCAAGCCCAACTCCAGGCACAGAACGATCGCCTGCAACATGCTGAAGCCGAACTCCGCCGATCCTTAGAACAGGAACGGGCACTCAATCAACGCATTGAAGAAATGGCAACCCTGGAAGAGCGCAACCGGATCGCCCGTGACATTCATGACTCACTCGGTCATGCGCTGGTCGCCCTCAACATCCAAATCGAAACGACGCTGACCTTATGGCGGGACGCCCCTGATAGAGCCTATGAATTTTTGGTGGAGGCAAAGCAACTCGGCTCCGAAGCGTTGAAAGCGGTGCGGCAATCGGTTTCAGATATGCGATCTGACCCATTGCAAGGAAAATTGTTGGAAGGCGCGATCGCCACCCTCACTCAAGAATTTCACAACACCATCGGGATCGAGCCAGAGTGCCACATTCAGTTATCTCGTCCTTTATCACATCAACTTAGCACTGTGATCTATCGCATCGTTCAAGAAGGCTTAACCAACATCTGCAAACACGCCAACGCCACTGCGGTCACAATTCAGCTTCAGTCGGATGAATCTGGATTACAACTCATTCTCCGCGATAATGGTAAAGGCTTCCGAATTAGTGAAAATCGAACTGGATTTGGGCTTCAAGGAATGCAAGAACGAATCGATGCGGTTGGAGGTCATCTCGAAATCACCAGCGCACCTGGAGCAGGGTGTCAAATTGTGGCTTCCTTTCCCGTCGGAATTAAGAATTAATTTTGAATTTAAATGAACTCCTATGATCCGAATCGTGCTGGTTGAAGACCAAGAAATTGTCCGTCGCGGCTTGAAGATTCTCCTCGAAACTAAGTCTGATCTTCGAGTCGTGGGCGAAGCAGGAAATGGTCAGCAAGCCGTTGAATTAGTGGAAGCGTTATCCACCCAATCGACTCCGCCTGATGTCGTGCTAATGGATATCCGAATGCCTGTGATGGATGGTGTAACCGCTACTCAACATATCTGCCAGCAGTTTCCGGGCACAAAAATTCTAGTGTTAACCACTTTTGATGATGCCAAGTATGTCGCGGAGGCGCTGCGATATGGGGCAAAAGGCTATTTGCTGAAAGATACGCCTTCTGAAGAGTTAGCGGAAGTGATTCGATCGATCGATCGAGGCTACACCCAGTTTGGACCTGGCATCCTAGAAAAAATGATCGCTCAAGCCCCAACTAATTCTCCTGAGCCGGAAAAACTGCCCCCCGGACTAACGGAACTAACAACCAGAGAACGAGAAGTATTACGAATGATTGCGACAGGCGCAAGTAATCGAGAGATTGCCCAAACCCTTTTCATCTCCGAAGGAACCGTCCGAAATCACATCAGCCATATTCTCTCTCGCTTAAACTTGCGCGATCGCACCCAAGCCGCGATCGTGGCGAATTCATTTCTTTCCTGGCTGGAGAACCCGGAGGGTGAGGGGTGAGGGGGTGAGGGCGGTAGCACTTTCCTTCAGCTTCCTACAGCCCTGCCCCTGTTTCCTGTTCTCTGTTCTCTGTTCCCTGTTTCCTGTTTCCTGTTCTCTGCCCATGACAAATGTAATGGTGCGATCGTGACAATTATTGGATGTGAAGTCTCCTGCTTCTAGATACCTTGGAACTATCGATTTCAAGAAGGTCGGCTCCATGAAACTCACTTATCGCGGTATCAGCTACGAACTCACTTCTCCTGTCATTAATGTTTCTGAGGGTGCCGTTATTGGTGCTTATCGAGGTGCAGTTGTGCGGGCGAAACATAATACGATATCTCCAGTTCGGCAACTCCGGCTGAATCTGAAGTATCGCGGAGCAAACTATCGCCCTGTGGTTGAATACTCTGTCAACCCGGATATCAATCCGGATCTTGCGAGTGCATTCTAGGTAGACATCTCAGGATTGGTTTGAATCCAATTAACCAGCAGATTGTCAACCTTGAGTTGAGGGGTGGAGGGGTGGATGGATGGATGAGTGGATGGGTGGACATCCAACACCGCTTGCCTTGGCTTCCCCCATCGACCCATCCACTCCCAACCCCTCACTTCAACGGAGCAAGCTACTGTCGCCACAAATGGATATAATTTGCCCCCATTAAACTGGAGTTAGATTACCATGAGCGTTGTGAAACTGATTTATCGTGCCCAAATTCTAGAGTACTCTCCTCGTTCCATACGATCTGTTCGTAAGCCCCCTGCTCTAAACTGGCGATATCGTGTTGCGGGTGAAGCTTATGGAGAAACCCTCGAACCGACTTCGCATTATTTTCGATCCTCCGTTGTAAACTGGCGATATCAGATGGCAACGGAGGTTTAAATGCGAGGTGATTCCCGTTATTTTCAAGCGGCTCCTCCGGTACAAGATACTCCTGTGTCGTCTTATCATGCGACCAATGCCCTGATGGGATGTCTTGCCATTAGTTTCCCAATCATGTTGACGTTAGGGATTGTCGGATATCGCAAATACCGCACAGTGACTCTTCTTCGGCAAATTGAAAAGCTAGAGAAACTGTGGAAAATGGATTCTCAGAAGCAGGTTCCTTAAGTGCATCTATGCTGCCTGTTTGGGTACATCAGCTAATCGTCCATCTTCCAGGTAAACAATGCGATCGGCAATATCCAAAATTCGATTATCGTGCGTCACCATTAAAATAGTGCATCCTTGTTCTTTTGCTAGTCGCTGCATAATCTCGACAACATCTCGGCCTGATTTTTTATCAAGTGCTGCTGTGGGTTCATCAGCCAGCACAATTTTAGGGTGACTAACCAGCGCACGAGCGATCGCGACTCGTTGCTTTTGCCCCCCCGAAAGGCTTTCTGCATAGTAGTCAATTCGATGTCCTAACCCAACGGCTTCTAGCATCTGAGTCGCGATCGCATCCATATTCTGATCAAGATATTTTTCATGTAGCTCTAATGACATTCGCACGTTCTGTTTTGCCGTCAAAAATGTCATCAAGTTATGTGCTTGGAAGATGTAGCCAATTTGCCGTCGAACCTGCATCATTTGTTGCTTATTAGCATTCTGCATCTCCTGACTAAGAATCTTGAGACTTCCTTCTTGAGCCGATCGTAAACCTCCCATCAAGGTTAACAATGTTGTCTTGCCGGAACCCGATGGTCCCGTCATAATCACAATCTCACCCGCCCAGATCTCTAAATTGATATCAAACAATGCCTGTTTACGGAGATCGCTTTGACCAAAATAGTGATTGAGATGGTTTACCGCAATTACAGGTTCAGAGACAGGTGGATTGTGAGCCGTAGAAGAAGATAAAGTGTGCATCGCTATTCTTAAAAAGTGAGGGTTAATCCAAGGTTAAATGTGGCAACAGATGGGAAAGTGGATCATCGCCAGTGTAATTAGTTGGGCTGTTAGTTGGGTCGTGGGTCTGACTGTCGGTGTTGTTATTACTGCACTTGCCGCCGCTATGTTTAATTTTTATGAGGATTCATCTATGTTTCTGACTGTTTTTGGGACAGTATTTGGAATCATTGCTGGAACGATCGTCGGACTCGCGCAATGGTTTCTGCTCAGACGGAAGACTTCTGGTATGGGTCGATGGTTATTAGTGAGCAGTGTAGGAATATTTGTAGGTATTGCAAGTTGTGCGATCGTCACAGGTGCAGGAATGCCAGGATCTGCATTGGGAATAGTCGTATTTGGTGTCGTGTATGGAATTGTGACAGGTAAAGCCTTGTTCTGGTTCTTACAGCAATCGAATTAGTAAGGGAAAATCTCCGTTCGCCATTACACCGGGCGAAGCACTCGACAAGGATTGCCAACTGCAATCACATTCGCAGGAATATCTTTCACCACTACACTGCCTGCGCCGATCGTCGTGTTATCGCCAATCGTTACTCCTGGACAAATAATCACACCCCCCCCAATCCAGACGTTATTGCCAATCCGAATGGGAGCCGCCAGTTCTTTTCCGGTTAAGCGAACTGTTGGATCAGTTGGATGATACGCCGCATAAATCTGAACATAGGGAGCGCATAACACATCATCACCAATGTGAACCGTATTGCAATCTAAAATTACACCGCCATAATTCATATAAAACCGATCGCCAATATGAATATGGCTGCCATAGTCGCAGTGAAACGGAGGCACGATCGACGGGCTTTCACCCACGCTTCCGAACAAATCGCGGAGTAATTGCGATCGTTTTTCTGGCTCATCGATCGAGGTTCGATTATACGACTCTAGTAAACGTCGTGCCCGTTTGCTTTCAGCCGCTAACTCTAGATCAGCCGCGAGATAAAGCTCTCCCGCCAGCATCTTTTGTTTCTCCGTCTTTTGCTCATTCTCCATCTCACAATCTCCTTGAATCTAATAGTATGGCGAAGGTCTATCGCAATAGACCTCTACTGAAAAATATCTGCTGGATCAGCCGCTTGTAATTTTCGCATCGCGATCGCACCCGACGCACTGCACATCAAAACCGTTAAGATCAATACCATGATCGCTCGATTTGTTGTCATAAAAATCGGGAGCAAGGTCGATGCGTAGGCTAGATGATAAAGCCCAATGGACAGAAGACCTCCAGGGATGAAGCCCAAAAATGCCAGGATTAACGCTTCTTGAATCAATATACCCACAAGATGAGAATCGCTGTAGCCCATTGCCTTGAGCGTGGCGTATTCTGGCAAGTGATCGGAAACATCAGAATAAAGAATTTGATAAACGATCACGGTTCCCACAATGAAACCGATCACTGCACCGAATCCAAATACAAACCCGATCGGCGTACTGCTTGACCAGTAAGCTTTTTCGCGATCGGCAAATTCCTCTTGTGTTAACACCACCACATCAGATGATAAGTTGGCTTGCAACGTTGCCTGAACTTGTTCGATAGTGGCTCCTGGTTTTAAGTGAATCAAACCCACATCAATTTCTTCGGGTTCACGTTCAGGAAAGAGCCGTAAGAAAGTAGAATCGCTGACAATTACATTTCCATCCGCCGCAAACGACGCTCCCATTGTGAATATCCCAGCGACTTGCAAATCAAGATCATTCACTTGTACAGCAAGCGAATTGGTTTGCTGAAGCAGCGTTTGGATATCACCATACTCTGGTCGTCCAGCGCGATCGAATATCGCCCGATTCAGCAATTTCAAACTATCCACTTGTTGATTGATATCGGCTGGCGTAAAGGTTGAGGTTGCCGGATCAACGCCAAAAATCAGGATCGATCGATTGATGAGCGTTGTCGGATTTCGCCATTCACCTGTGCCGATATACATCCAATTAATCGACTCAACCTCATCAAATCCTGCCGCCTGATAGAGCCGTTCCCTGGGAAAACTTTTCACTGCTACTAAGTTTTCAAACTGCGGATTGATCAAAAACAAATCGCCATCTAGATTCATGTGCGGTTTAACAGCTGCATCATAGAGCGATTCCATAAATCCCAGTTGCACAAACATCAAAATATCTGCAAACGCAATTCCCGCTAAAGCGATCGTCAAGCGCGTTTTTTCTCGTGTCACTTGTAGCCACGCTAAGGGCGTTTTCCGAAAGAATTTCTTGAACATAAAAATTACCAATTACCAATTACCAATTACCTAGTCAAAGCTGCTCGATCGCCACTTGCACTTGTAAATTCGTTAATCCAGCCACTTTCTGGCTATCTTCTGGACTTAAGCGAATGCGAACTTCAATCACGCGGCGATCGAGGTTTTCTCCGGGTTCGTTACTGAATACTTCTTGTCGGCTCACTTGTAACCCGACTTCGCCCACTGTTCCATGCAGTTCACCCGGAAACGCTTGACTCGTAATCACTGCCGACTGTCCAGTTTGCACTTTACCAATATCTGTCTGATAGACTTCCGCCACAATTTCCATCTGATCGGTTTGTCCTAAGTCAACAATTCCGTCATCGTTGATGGCTTCTCCAGGATGAGTATGAATCTCTAATACTTGACCTGCGATCGGCGCATAAATAAAGGCTTGCTCCAGTTCAGCTTGAGCTTTCTGAACGGCAGCGATCGCCGCATCTACTTCGGCTTGAGCAGCTTGTATATCCACGGGGCGCACTTCGGCAATCTGATCTAATGTGGCTTGAGCTTCGCTGATTTGTGCTCTCAGCGTATCTGCGGTTCGGCTTTGATTCGCAATTGCCTCATTGAGTTGCGCTTCAGCCGTTTCTAATGCCAGCCGTTTGCTGTCTAGCTGAGAGGCTGATTCGGCTCCCTCTCGATAGAGATTTCGGAAACGTTCATATTCAGCACGGGCAATATCTACTTCTGACTGCCAACGAGCGATCGTGGCTTCCTGTGTCGCAACTTCGCCTTGCAATTCTGCTTGCAGTCGGGTGATTTCAGCTTCTTGGGCAGCAATCTCTCCAGACTTTGCACCCGCTTGAACCTGCGCCAGTTTCGATTGTGCCACGCTGACTTGTTCATGCGCTTCCAATAGCGCCGTTTGTAGCCGATCGCGGCTATCCAAAACCGCAATCACCTGTCCGAATTTGACTCGATCGCCTCGTTTTACCAAGAGTTCAGCAACGCGATCGCCATCAAGTTCCAGCGGCGCAGACACTTGAATCACTTCTGTAGCCGGTTCAATGCGCCCTAAAGCCGCGATTTGTCGGACGATTGGGACAGTTGATGCAGGGTTTTCGGGCTGATCAGCAAGTCCAAATTGAGAGATGCCATAAACAACGGTGGTACCTGTGATAGCCGTAGCGAGAATGATTAATCCGATCGTCCAGCGTGAGGGTTTTGGGAAAAAATGAAGACTCATGTTAGGTTGTCCTTTGACTTTTACAGAATTTCAGATCCGATACCGTTTCAGGTTCAGGAGTACGCAAGCGATCGAGTTGGCTCATCAAACGATCTGATAAAATGTGAGCATTAACTCGTATGATATGAGCAAAAACTCACATTATCAACTCGCGTTTTATCAGGTGATTCAGATGCCTCGTAAAATTTCCACAACGCCTCGAAAATTACCGCAACAAGACCGTTCTAAAATAACCGTTGATGCAATCTTGACAGCGACCGCTCGTATTTTGACTGAAGAGGGTTACGACAAGGCAAGTACCAATCGAATTGCAGAGATGGCTGGCGTTAGTATCGGGTCGCTGTATCAATACTTTCCCAATAAAGAAGCCTTGGTTGCTGCGTTGGCTGAGCATCATGAAAACGAGATGATTGAGTTGGTTCAATCGAAACTGAATGATCTGTTTGATGCGCCGATCGAAATCGTTCTGCCTGAATTGGTGAAAGCATGTATGGCGGCTCATGCGGTTAATCCAACGTTGCATAAAGTGTTGAATGAACAATTACCTCGGATTGCCAAGCTTCAACAGGTTAATAATGCGGAGGAACAAATTCTCAATTTGTTTCGGGCTTATTTAGAGAAGAATCGCGATCGCATTCGACCTCAAAATCTCGATTTAACAGTGTTCATTTTAGGATGTACGGTTGAATCACTCTGTCATGAGGCTGTGATTGAACATCCAGAACTTTTAAGTAACGGAGAACTTGAGGAAGAAGTAAGCAATCTTCTTTTGAACTATTTGATTGGGGAAACACACGAACGTAAATAAGCTGTTCCACATTGAGCTTGTACAAGTGGACGGGCAAGATGCCCATCCCACAAGAATGCTGAGGATTGGGATGTGCAAGTTGAATGGCGATCGCTAGTTTGCCAAACTCCTGGTTCTATAGCTGTAGTCAGTTAGGTTAGGACATGGACATTTTTGTGGGGCGGCGGAGCCGCCCCACAAAAATGTCCTAACCAATATGACTATGGCTATAAATCTCTAAAAAAGGCAATCTCTATAGATTCCCAAAGTGCATAAACACGATTTTGCAATCGGCAGGGGCAGACCCACGGGTCTGCCCTCTCAGCCATGCCATCCATCAACTGAAAATTTACAGGACAAGAATCTGTCGCTATGCCTATCGGCGAAACTTAACAGAGATCCAAATAATGGACACTAAACAACTGCTGTGAATCCGTCCAAACTGTCCGAGGCTTAAATCCCGACGCGATCGCGATCGTCTGAAATTCTTCAATGCTGTATTTGTAAGAATACTCAGTTCGCAACGTTTCGCCCTTCCAAAACGGAATCTCAATCCCATTCAAACGAACCACTTGATCCGCAAGGCTGATAATATACATTTCAATTCGACCAACCGGATTGTAGAACGATCGATAACCAAACTGATCGAGATTGAAATCAGCCCCTAGCTCACGATTAATGTGAACCAACAGATTTAGCGCAAACGCCGCAGAAATGCCTTTTGCATCATCATAAGCAGGCTCAAGAATATCTTTGCTCTTCTTGAGATCCACTCCAATTAACAAACTGCCATTGGGGTGTAGCAACGATACAGTATTTTTCAGAAATTGCACGGCTTCTTCGGGTTGGAGGTTGCCAATCGATGACCCCGGAAAGAAAGCAACGTGATGCTTGTTCTGAATCGAAGGAATGACAGGCAGTTGCAGAGGTTGTGTGTAATCGGTGCAAATGGCGATCGTTTCTAATCCTGGATAGGCGTTCACGAGATTCCTGCAAGAGTCCTGAAGATGCTGCTTAGAAATATCCAACGCCACATAAGTCGGCAAATGAGACATGGCATCTAAAAGAATTCGCACTTTCTGGCTACTACCACTGCCAAACTCAATCAAAACGCCGTCTCCAATTAATTCTGCGATCGCGGATGCATAGGTGCGAAGAATTGCTACTTCAGTTCGGGTGAGATAATACTCGTCTAATGTGCAGATCGCATCAAATAATTCGGCTCCCCGCTTGTCATAAAGAAATTTAGGAGAGATTGATTTTTGCAGTCTTGTCAATCCGTTTAATACTTCGGCACGAAAGTCATCCAACGGAGGATGGAGATCGTAGAGCTTAATATCAGGCTCAACGTTCAACATTGAAGTCATGAAGGGCTTACTCCTGAATTAATTTAGCTGGTTGCGAGTATGGCAGATTATTGAATTTTTACTCCTCACTGAGCAAGGCGGATTCCAGTGAACTGCCATCGGGCGAACGGAGGAAAGAAATTGCGGTACGTAGGACGGATGTGCCCTGGCGGGGTCACACAAGAACCCCCTCGCAATACCATTTGATTGCACATGAACTTACCATTGTATTCACCGATCGCCCCTTCTACCGCCTTAAATCCGGGATAAGGCAAATAGGCGCTTTGTGTCCATTCCCAGACATCTCCATAGAGTTGATCAGGGCGAGTTGCCCCTGTCGCTGGAATCGGATGGAAGTATTCTGTTTCCATCAAATTCCCTCGCATTGGGATTTGAGCCGCCGCTACTTCCCATTCTGCTTCAGTGGGGAGGCGCTTTCCTGCCCAACGCGCAAACGCATCTGCTTCAAAAAAGCTGACATGGCAGACAGGTTCATGCTCATTGAGAGGGCGCATTCCGCTCAAGGTCATCACCCACCACGTACCATCGATTTGTTCCCAATACAAAGGAGCTTGCCAATGGTCAGATTGGACACTTGCCCACCCTTCTGATAGCCAGTACTCCGGTTTCTGATAACCATTGGCTTGCATGAATTCTAGATACTCGCCATTAGTGACGAGTCGAGCCGACAGCCAATAATCTTGAAGATAGACCTGATGCGGCGGGCTTTCGTTGTCGAAGGCAAATTCACTGGCAGTATGACCGATCGCATACAATCCACCAGGATAATCTAACCATTGCTCTTTTCGGGGAGCCGATTCGACGCTGGAAGTCGGTAGATCAGTTCGATAAGCCGGACGCAACGGATTGTAAGCCAGAATATGCTTGAGATCAGTGAATAATAACTCCTGATGCTGCTGCTCATGGTTTAATCCTAAAATGAGCAAAGCTTCCATATTTGGGTTGCCAGACTGCTCTGCCATCAATTGGTGCATTGCTTCGTCTACGTAAGTACGATAGCGATATATTTCTTCTACGCTTGGACGGGATAACAACCCCCGATTGGGACGTGGGTGACGTTGCCCGACTGCCTCGTAGTAGGAATTGAACAAATAGCCGTACTGGGGATGAAAGACAGTATAGTCTTTGAGGTACGGCAACAGCAAAAATGTCTCGAAAAACCAAGTCGTATGTGCCAAATGCCATTTCGGAGGACTGACATCCGGCATCGTCTGAATGATGTAGTCTTCCGGCTCTAGCGGCTGACAAATTTGTTCGCTAAGTTGGCGAGTTTTGGGATAGCGATCGCTCAACGGCAGACATACACTACTGGAGTGGGACAGAGAAATGGGGCTGTTCATGAGTCACCTTCACATCTAAAAAGTTGGATAGTAGGCAATTAGTTCCCGCAAGGATGCTACCGCGAATTGTTTCAGATAAAACAGGCATTTCTTGCCGACATTGAGGGCAGAACCAATAAACCCCACCTCGACGGAAGTGGCGAAGTAGTCTACTGGAACAACAGAGGCAGGTGGGAACTGTTTTCGGCTGGCGCATGAATCTGGGATCGAGATTATGAATAGAGGTAAAGACACGCAATACCACTACACCAAGGTTTGGGCCAAAATCGGAAGTGCCCAGAGAAATAGAATTCGGTTATCTCATCCTTTCGGGGACGTGATTAACGACCTGCAAGGCATTTTGCTTTGAAAATGGGAATGGGGAATGGGGGAATCACCCATTCCCAATCATCTTTAA